>CAZYRE010000032.1:0-5880 GCA_964650155.1 uncultured Bdellovibrionales bacterium | reverse complement strand
GAGAATATTAAAAAAATCTCTTTTAATGCATTCACTATGTTTCCAACTTTACAAAGCATTAAGATACAGCTTGTTACAGACACGACTCAGAGCTCAGCAACCCTTACTTCCAAAGACAATTCAGTGGATCTAAATTAAGTTGTGAGCAAAATTATCTCTGTAACAAATTTACGATACCGCTGGCCTGGAGCCTTCGCTGATACAATAACTATTGATAATTGGTCACTCGATGAAGGAAAGAGTGTTTTTATTTTTGGACCAAGTGGCTCTGGTAAAAGTACATTCATCGGTCTTCTTGGTGGAGTTCTACTACCAACAGCGGGAGCCGTCGTAGTTTGTGGGCACGATCTAGTTACATTATCTCAATCGCAACGAGATAGAGTTCGCGCTGATAATATCGGCTTTATCTTTCAACAATTTAATCTACTGCCACATCTAAGTGTTGAAGATAACATTACCCTCCCCTTGTCGTTCTCAAAGGCTCGTCAAAAAAAGCTACAAGATCGTAACCCAAATGATGAAATGTATCGGTTACTAAAAGCTCTTGAGCTAGATCCAGAGGCGATCACCTCAAAAAAAGCTTCTCAGTTAAGTGTCGGGCAGCAACAAAGAGTCGCCATCGCTCGAGCACTCCTAGGGGAACCAGCGATTGTAATTGCAGATGAACCAACTTCGGCACTAGATGCTGATACGCGAGACTCATTCATGCATCTGCTTTTTACAGAAACTAAAAGAATCGGGGCAGCGCTAATCTTTGTAAGTCATGATCGCTCATTATCTAAAAATTTTGATGCTGTATTTAACCTTGATTCTATTAACGGTACCCGTCAGGCCGCATTCCAGGAGGGTACACAGTGAGGCTACTTAGTCTAACAGTAAAAAGTATCGCGAATAGAAGATTAACTGCCTCTTTATGTATTTTATGTATAGCGGTCAGTGTTGCTCTCTTAGTTTTAATCAACCTTGTCAGGCAAGGTGCCAGACAGAGTTTTTTTGGTACCATTTCAGGAGTTGATCTAATTGTTGGCCCACGTACAGGGAGCACTAATCTACTTCTCTATTCCGTGTTCAGAATGGGAGCTGCGACGAATAATATCTCCTGGCAAAGCTACAAGGAAATTTCTAATCGTCCAGAGATAGCTTGGACCATCCCAATCTCTCTCGGAGATTCTCATCGTGGATTTAGAGTAATCGGCACAAATTCTACATACTATGAAAAGCTTCAATACCGTGGGAGTAACACTTTATCCTTCAGTGAAGGGCAGATGCCTCACGGTATCTTTGAGGCGATATTAGGATCCGATGTTGCAGAGGAGCTCGGATATCATTTAGGTCAAAAGATAACCTTAACTCACGGAGTTTCAACTGGAGGCTTCGGTGAACATGCAGATAAGCCATTTGTGGTCTCAGGCATCTTAAAAAAAACAGGAACTCCAGTTGATAGATCTATCCATGTTCCGCTCGAAGGTATATCAGCGATTCATGTCGACTGGAAAAACGGAGCGCCTCCGAAAGATGGCGAAGAGGTAAGTTTAGCTGACTTGGAAAAGATTGATTTAACTCCGAAGTCAATTACAGCTTTTTTCGTTGGGACAAAATCGAAAATGACGGCTTTCCGTTTGCAACGAGATATAAACGAGTACTCTTCTGAGGCCCTAATGGCGATATTACCTGGGGTTGCATTAACTGATCTGTGGCAAATAGTTTCGACCGTCGAATCAGCACTTATATTTATTACAATGCTTGTTGTGATAGCCGGCATAATTGGGCTTTGTACCTCACTCCTCTCAACTTTAAATGAACGGCGGAGGGAGATGGCAATTTTAAGAGCACTTGGGGCCTCTCCTTATGCAATTGCTTTCTTGTTCATAACTGAAGCGGCTCTTCTCACATTCTTTGGTATTGCTCTTGGTACCGCTGGAGCATATCTCGGTGTTTTTCTCGCTAGACCTTTTGTTGAAATTAAATTTGGTCTAACTATCCCCCTACTCCCACTTTCGATAAACGATATTAAAATCTTAATAATTATTCTTTTTTCTGGTGTTATCGCCGGAGTCATTCCTGCAGGCTTAGCTTATAAAAGGTCCCTCTCTGACGGATTGGTGGTGCGAACATGAAAACTTCTACAAAGTCTCTCCTTGTGGCGATTGCTGTTGGTATTAGCGCTCCCTGCATTCACTATGTACAGAAACAATCTGTCTCTGAAGCTGCAATTGCTAATCAAAGCGACATGGAAGTTCCTCTATCCTCTGAAACTGTAGCCTGGGAGGAAACTCCTGCTACTTCACCAGTAGTAGTTCATAAGCCGACCAAGAAATCTGACAAGAAATATACTAAACTAGGATGGAAGGACTTAGGGGAATTGAATGCTGAGACAGGGAAGGCTCCAGCTAAATTACTTCAAGCGCTCAAAAGTCCTGTAATGGTGCCTGGCTATATAGTTCCTATCTCTGATGGAAGCGATAATCTAGATAGTTTTTTAGTTGTACCTGAGCCTATGATGTGCGTGCATGTCCCTGCTCCACCACCTGAGTATATTGTAATGGCTCAAATGAAAAATCCTCTCCCATTTCCTGATGATTTTAGTCCATGGGAACCTTTCTGGATTAAAGGTAAACTTGTAATAGAAAAGACCGAGAACGACCTTGCCGTGGCGGCTTACAACATGAAGGTTGATGAGATTGAAAAGTATGAACTCCCTCTTCAGGACCAGAGTACCGAGTCTAATAATAGCGTTACTAATTAGTAGCTTAATTTTTATACCTGAAACATCACAGGCTAAGAACATTATCGATTCCGATTTAATTATTAAAGTCTGTCAACCCGAATGCCCCAGTAACGGAAAAGCATGTACGCACTTATGCTGTCATAGATTCTGCTCTAAAGAGTTCAAATCAACTCTTTCAGATGAGAGTAAGGAGTGCCACAACCTTTGTGAAAAGTGGCGACAGAACATACTAGAGGATCGTAATCTCAATTCAGAACTTAACAATTCAAAAACCCCGCAAAGCTTTAGAGACATTACATTTCAATAAATCCCGCAAGGAAAAATCCCCTATTTCAGAATCAAGATTAACACTGTCCACTCCGCCAAGCCATTAGTCCGCCTTCTAAACTGAAACCTTCCCCACCAAGGCGGGAAAGTTGGGCAGCAAAACGGCGGGATTGCTCTCCGACTGGACAAACAAAGAGAACTTTTCTCTCTTCACCTACAAAAGGGACTCTTGAATCTAGAAGTTTTTCAAGTTGATCGCTCGGGATATTAATTGCTCCTGGGAAACTTCCCATTTCAAACGCCATTGGAGCACGAATATCAATTACTAGAGCATTATTATCAGCACTCCACTTTTCAGCAGAATTAAAAGGGACTATCGCAGATTCAGCGATCTGATTCGGAGTTAATGAATAAATGGAGAATGGCTTCCTCTTATCACCAAATAGTTCAGGCCTTCGCTCCCTAACGTAAGAGAGATACCACTCAATTCGGTCGCAAATGATCGTGACAGCAGTAGCTCTCTTAGTAAGAGTGTTATCAATCTTTCTAAGATAAGAGAGTGCTCCTTCAAGATGTGCACCTGAAGAAGGTCCGGCCATGACTCCACAACCTCGAAGTAGCGCCATCACTCCGTCTAAAGCTTGCGACGATTCAACGGTAACTATTTCATGATACTTCTCTGCTTCAAATAGTCCTGCCTCCATTAACTGATCAATGGTGCGGATTCCTGGAATATAATCATTACTGCCAGCAACTATGCCGATAAGTTTCAGTGCCGGATTGGCTCGCTTTAATCCTTCAGCTAAACCTAAAGTCGATCCTGCCGTACCCAGTCCTGAACAGACGTAATCAACCTGCCCCAAGTCGGCGATAATCTCCTTTGCCGTTGTTTGCTGATGTGTTTTTGGGTTCGCTGGATTTGTAAACTGTGCTGGAAAGAATAATTTCCCTTCGGATTTGGCGACTTCGCGAGCGATTACATAGTGCGGATCATTTGGATCGTTTGGATTATAGCAATCCCTGACTCCGGAGATCTCTTCTAATTCAACGCCAAGAAGTTTAAGAATTTCCTTGGTCTCCTTTACCTTAACCATGGCACTGACTAGTTTGAATGGAACTCCCGCCCGAAGTGCCAGAACTGCCATTGCTTTGGCCGTATTCCCACTAGAATTCTCGATAATACCTTGGCCTTTACTTGTAATCTCACCTAGCTCTGGGCCAAGGATCCCCCATGCGATACGATCTTTAACCGAGCCAAACGGATTTAAGAACTCAAGCTTTCCGTAAAGATCAATATTCTTTAACTGAGTCAACTTGGCTGGTAACTTTAGTAACGGAGTACCACCTATCGCTTCAGTAATGTCCTCAATAATCATACTGTCTCCAGCGCAGCAGCCACTTGTGATAAGGTTACCGTCTTATCAGGAAAACATCTGTGATTCTCAGCTTGACCAAAAACCGCCACCTTCTTGGCTACAGGGTGATGCAAGACCTCTGATTCTGAAAAGTCCATATGATAGGCAGCAGTATTAATAAAAACTACAAGATCCCCAATCTCCGGGACAAAACCCGGATAAACTTTCTGATGTTGGATTAGATCTTTGGCTGTACAAAGATTACCAAAAAGAAAATAACTCTTTGCCGTCTGCGAACGTGGTCCAGCAGGAATAAAAATCGGCTGAGTTAAGAGAGATATCTCTCGGCTCCCCAAGTTAGTGTGGTTGATGTCGAGCATGATTAAGGGCTTACCATTGGCAGTTTCTTTGACAGAGATAACTCTGGCCAATGTACATCCAGCTTGATCAAGAATTCCTCTGCCTGGCTCTACTCTAAGCTCAAGCATCATATCTCTAAGGATCGTACTGACGGAGTGTCCATCTAGTTCGGGGCATGTTTCATCCAAGAAATTAGATAATTCTTCAACTCCAGCTTCGGGTGGAAAGTGATCGGAGTATGCAGCACTACCAGCGATTCTCCCGCCTTCAATCCGGTACCCTAACCCAGTACCATCCCAGGTTATTGGATCGACTTTTCCTAAGACTGATGCCCGAATATAGCTCTGAAAGGCAGCCCACTCTGATGATTCTGCGGCATATCTGATTTTGAAACCGCCGCCTATGTTAATTACATTTGGAGTTAATCCGATCTGTAAAGCGCGTCGAATAATCTCTATGCAACCTTCAAAAGCAACAATGCGCTCCGTGTTGGTGCCGTTTAGAAGATGGAAATGCACCCCTTCAAATTTTAGGTGTTCCTTAAATTGACTAAATAAAGTCAAAGCCTCCCCTACTCCCTCTACACCTACTCCGAACGGAAGATCTCCGGAGTGCACCTTCACTCTCTCTGACTTAAATCCTGAAAGCCTTAGCAGCACATTTACTGCTTGGTGTTCGTTCATCTTTTCTTGCAAGGAGAGTATCTGCTGAATTTCACTGATACTATCAACACTAATAGTAACGTTATAACGAAGTGCTAGGGCGATATAATCAAGTGATTTTGGTCCAGAGGCTTGAATATCAGATCCCTTTAACCCACATTCAAGCGCGTGAAGAAGTGCTCCAGCTGAAGAGACATCAACCTTACTATTCTTATTGGCCAGTGCCATTAAGATGGCTCTAGATTTGTTAGGCTTCGAAGTAAAAAGGACCTCACCTCTGATCCCTCTTTTTACTAGCTCCTGGCTGAACCCTTGGTGATTAGATACCGCCTCCTCGGGGAGTACTATGTTTAGTGGAGAGCCATGGCTGGCCATGAGATCAAACAAAAGAGATCTATTGGATACCAAACCTTGAATTCGAGCTGAAGTAAGCGCTGATACCGCTGCCACCTCTTTACAGCCGCAAGTGCCGCAACACTTACTCTCTGGCTGAGGATCATTTTTTAAT
>CAZYRE010000031.1:19244-20515 GCA_964650155.1 uncultured Bdellovibrionales bacterium | reverse complement strand
GTTGCCGAATACTCCGGCAACGAGAACCCGAAGACGTTGTATCCCAGGACATGATCTTTCGTGGGATCGAGGTCGACTTCATTGAGGCCGTAGTAGTGCACGGTGGTACCCTCCACGGAGTTTGCCACGTCACCTTCGATCGGAGGCTTGGCCAGCTCTCCACTGGTGCTCAGCTCCACACGGAACCTATCGGTCCCGGCGATGAGGCGATTGTCGCCCCACTTGATCTTGGAGCCGAGATCCGACGAAGCACAGCTGGAGAGGAACGCGAGAACGAAGACGAGAACTGCGAGAAAGCGCATGAACTAACTCCCTAGGTAGGGGGTTGTGGTGAACGATGAACCCTGTGATAAGGGACGTTTGAAACTTATTTGGGAATTAGCTTCAAACGTCCCTAAGTAGGTTTTCATCGTTAGTTAAAAGCAAAAACCTTGGTTTAGAGGTCACTGCTCTAGTAGAGATTATTTGCAGTGATATTTGCTTCTACTCAGAATAATTTAGTGTAAGGAACAGCGTAAATGGCAACTGTCATCGAAGATCTGACCTGACTCTTAAGCAAAGAATTCAATTGACAGCCCCCGCAGTTCCCCTGCTCTGTTATGAATAGATATTAGGTGGCGGTATCATTAAGAAAAATCATGTTTGGTGGCTTGATTTTCCTGGTAATTATCTGATTTCTCTATCAGTCCCAATGGATTGCCCAAAAAAGAACTTAACTTATTAACTACTTGCTGTCCTTGGGTTTCAAAAGTTGTGTATTTGGTAGATAGGACTTCGCCGTATCCATCCTTAAAATTAATACGGTGGCGTCCAACTAATTCAACCGCTCTGTCAGATAATGAGGCTGCCGGAAGCACCCCACATTCTATTGACTCAACATCTGCGCGAGTGATTGTTTGTGATGATCCTAATGCAGAAACAAAGTCCTGGATAAATCTACCAAGATAAATTTCAGAGACCTCAGCTTGGGCAGGATCTCCGACATATGGAAAATAGCCTGTACCGACTGCAGTCTTTTTCCCACGTGGCACAGCAAAATATAATCTTCCTGAACTGCTACGCACGGCAAAGGCGTACTTAGATTCAAGTTGACGCTTGAGAATAACGTTAAACCCCACTGCCCAACTGCAGGGGCGCACTCTTTGAAATGAATTATCGCAAAGTATTTTCTGCACCCAAGGACCAGCAGTATTAATAACTGTGCGACTCATTAGTAAACGCTCTTCCCCAGAACGATCATAATGGACCTGAAACGAACCGTTGTGGAATCT
>CAZYRE010000031.1:16016-19144 GCA_964650155.1 uncultured Bdellovibrionales bacterium | reverse complement strand
GCCAAGTAAGGCTCCATGAGGGCCTTTAATCCCCCAATCTGCAAGTGGCATTACACAAGGCAAAGGTTTTATAAATTCAGAAAATTTAGTTAATAGATCATGCTGTGCTTTGGCAGATTCCGAAGCACGTAATATATTCAAGTTCTGAAGATATCTAATACCTCCATGCATTATGCGCAGACTGTTATTAGAAGTCGCGTGTAACAATCTATCCTTTTCTACAATCGCAACCTTATATCCTTTACTTAGACAGGCTCGAGCAACACCAACACCAGAAATGCCACCACCAATTATAATCACATCGAAAGCGGTCTGATGTTCACTCATATCCGCCTTGCTCTTACGATTAACATATTACCGTGTAAAAACGGCACTAACTCATCAAGCCACACAAACAGTTTGAGGACTGGGGAGATTAGTCGGAAAATCTTGAATGATTTTTTCATTTTTTTAAGGTCTTGACCTGTTACAACAGTACCCTTTTTCCCTCTCTTCCCTTTCAAAACATCAAGAGCTCCAGTTACCAATGTATCACATAATTCTGAAAAAACTCTTCCGTAAGAAACGACTTGTTCTATCTTGAAATTATCTCCGAGCAATTCTTGCAACTCGCTTTGTGTATATCCAGCACGAACATGCCCATGCTTTTCATCTGTTTGACCCAAAGCATACCGCAACCACCTAATTGGACCCCGGGCAGGATTCGGCACATTGACTACAAGGGTGCCACTGCTTTTTGTGATCCTAGCGAGTTCCAACGCAAATTCCTTATCTGTATCTATGTGCTCAAGGATATCTACAACCATTACTAAGTCGAATTGACGATCAATAAACGGAGTAGACCTTCCATCAATTTGGAAGACCCTCTCCCCTACTAATCCCTTAATCGCTTCGACTGTTTCTGGAATTAGGTCGGCACTTGACCAACGCCCCCCATTTTCTCTTAGAAGCATACTAATGACCCCATTGTCAGAACCGAGGTCTAAGCATTCTTTGTTATTAAAATCAGTCGAGGCTAATTCGATTAGCATTTTAAATTTTCGGCGCTTTAGCGGAGAGCATTCAAACAATGCTCTTGCCCAACTCTGGGTGTTCTTACTCTGATCACTTGTAGCATCAGGAGACACAATAGATTTCTCTTTAAATTTCAACATGATAAGGCAGAATCCTACATCAAATTACATTCTCTGGGAAATAAGGCTCCATTAAATAAGTGGAATTATCAAGAGGTTACAGTTGGCAGACCCTTTGCATTATGAAAGACAAGAGGAGCACCTGACATAGCACTGCCATACAGGGGCTTGTGCCATTACGATGCTCAGTTTAGACAGGCAAGAGGAGCAAACAACATGACCAATACTATCATTGAGCGATTATTTTCTTCCTTCTCTGATCTCGAGAGAGCCATTATTAGCGCTAAGACTTCTCTTGCAAAGAAGCAGAACCTTCCTCAAGGAATTGTTGATAGAATTCAATCTTACGATTCGATTTTGGCCAAACAAAGACACCTAGCTACTAAACTATGTGATCACATGAATAAAGGTAACTGGGATGAAGTTGGCCGCCATGTTTCATTGATCAATGGTCTTTCTGCAATGATTCGTGATGATGCAAGATGTATCCTATCAGCACTCTCAGGAAATGTTGCCCCTGAAACAAAACCAGATGATGTTACCATGTGCTAAATCTTAAGTTACTTTTGGCCCGTATACGTAGTTATAATTTTGCGAGGATAATGCCAGGCTCTGAGTCGTGTATCATTAGTACACGCAGAGAACCTGGCATTGCTCTATTGATCGTTGTTTTCGTAATCGCACTTTGCAGTATCATCGTGGTGAATCTCACCCAAAGTACTTACCGGGATTCACGATTGAACAATGCTTCTGTTAAAAGATTACAAGCAGAATACCTTTTAAAATCTACAATTAATTTTGCTCGACTGATCTTAGCCCAAGATGCCTCCCCAGACTTAGATTCTCCCCAGGATTTATGGGCTACTTTTAGTAAGGGCCAGGCTATTCCAGTTCCTGAACTACTTGGCATAAATGAGCCCGGCTTGTTTGTAGAGGTAGAGATTCAAGCGGAAGACCAAAAATTTCCCTTAAGGGCATTACTAAGCGGAGACGGTCAAACCGGTGTAGTTGGTGATACCGAGAGAAAGTGGCGGGATGCTGCTGTAAGATTATTTCGTTCACTTGGGTTTGATGATGATGAAAAGGAGGTAGATCAAACTAAATTATTTCCTGGCAAGCACTTCAAGTCAGATGAGTTAGTTGCCATGCTGATCGATTATATGGATTTTGATAATGAGTCTTATGCAGATTCAGGCTTTGTTGGAGGCTTTGAGAGTGAACTTCCTAAAGATACGCTTGCCAATGCGCGGGTCAAAAGAATTGGTGAATTGGCTACCGTGCCCGGGTTTACTCCTGCACGATTAAGAAAACTTACTCCCTTAATCACAGTTTTTGAAAATAGCCGAATCAATATTAACTTGGCATCCTCAACCATTTTACAGTCGTTACACATCGATATTGGAAAACCGGAAGTTCAGGCAATTATTGAAAGAAGAGAAAGTGAGGACCCATTTTCAACACAAAATCTTGATGCAGAACTGACAGCTATCGTCGGAGCTCAGCCAAAGCAAGACATTGCTTCAATGATCAAAGTAAACTCAGGTTGGTTCCAAATCCTGGCAAAAGTTGACTACGGAACTACTACTTATTTTATGCGAACTTATGTATCTCGGAACCAGACTAAGCAGGATGGGGGCCTACCAATCATTAAATCAGTTGAGTTATTTTGATGGGTTATATTAAAAACTATGATTATGTAATGATTCCGCCCAGATATTGCTTTTCCTGCAAATCCCTGGCATGCTCCCTCTTCCGATTTTCCTAAACGTTGAAGGGATTTATGGCACGGCAGTGTGACATTTCAGGCAAAAAGAAGCGGATGGGCAACAGAGTGAGCCACGCTAATAATAAATCTAGCCATTATTTTAAGGCCAACATTCAAACCAAGCGGGTATTCATTCCTGAACTTAAGAAGTACGTACGTCTTAGCTTGTCAGCAAATATGATTCGCACTATCGATAAGATTGGTGTGATGGCAGCGCTTAAGAAGCACGG
>CAZYRE010000031.1:12274-15916 GCA_964650155.1 uncultured Bdellovibrionales bacterium | reverse complement strand
ATTATTCCCTCAAGTGTGACGCGGGTAAACTCAGTACTAAAGTTCTTATCATCACATTCGCAGGATTTGCAGCCTGGACAACTAATATGATCTATAAATGTCTCTGCTAGACCCTTGAGCCTAAATTTTAAAGCCATCACGATCACCGAAATTTTTTAATTAAGGTTACACTTCTGCCACCATTCTCATACACCACGCTATCCATAGTGCCGAATAGAATGCGTAGTCCACGTCCATAACTAAGTAAGCTTACCTCATCCGTGAAATCTAACTTGCCACCATTAGGGGCATTGAATCCTTGGCCTTGATCGGAGATAGAGAGACTCAGGTTACTACCCACCACTGAACAGTTCACGATAATCCGTCTCTCTGAGTATTTCGGATCGTTTAAACGCTGCTCTTTAACTTTTGAGAATTTATCTGATCCTTCAGAATCAAATTCATCTTTCCATATCGATGGTAATTCCAAATTGCCATGCTCAACAGAGTTCGCAAAGGCTTCCTGAAAAGCTAAAACTATCTTTAATTTACAGTTTAAATCTATTAATTGGGCATGGTGCAGATCATCAAGTATGGGCGGAATGAAAGGAGTGCCACCAACATCCTTCGTCGCAAAGTTATACCGAGCCGAATAACCTTCAAGACACTGAGCAAGCTTGGACTGATGTCCAGCCTCTCTCAAGGTGGCAACAATTCGAACTATTGTTTCCTTGAGGAAGCGCGAATCTATCGGTTTTTGTAAGAAATCTACTGCACCGGCCCTTAAGGCTCTGATGCCATCTTGGGCATGTGCTTCACTTGAAACAACCATTATCGCCTGGTTGGGCTTCTGACTACGAATAGCATCAAGAAACCCTTGGCCGGTCATTCCGGGCAGATCTAAATCAGTGATGATTATTTCGTAATCACGGTTGCAGGCTTCTGTAATTCCAGATTGAAAGTCAGAGACTATTTGGTAACTCCAACCTAACTCTGCAAAGAAGGAACGATAATCCTTTTTGACCTGCTCAGAGTCATGGATAAGTAGTAATTGTGGCGATGGATCCATAGCCATGCTCAATGAGCCTTTGTGCTCTTCGGCAAAGTCACCCCCACACCCTAAATGAAGTGACTTTGGTTAAAGCTACTCGCCGTCGTATACGGGCAAAAGTTTATCAAGCATCAAGAGCTCAAAAGTTTCCTTCACGAAGCCCTTGAGTGGCTTAACCATCAACACCCCGTTATCAGCCTTGAGGCGCTTGTAGCACATCAAAACTTTACCAATACCGTAGGAATTGATGATCTCTACCCCAGTAAGGTCGAGAACAACTGTTCGGTTTCCTGAGTCGTAGACCTTGTTGAAAGCTCGACGAAGTGCTTCGCCGGACTGTTCAGAATCAAGATCCTCCGTTACTTTGATTACGGCCTTTTCGCCTGCTGAAGATGTCTCAAAGTCCATGATCTCCCCTCTCGTACAAAAGAGTTAAAAAATAGCCAAACCGATGCTGGGAAGCTGAAACACTTCACCCACTCAGTAGCCCACAGAAGTCATATCGGCAGTGATTTGAACTGACTTAATCTTCAGATTTCATTAAGCTGAACTCTATTTTCCCTCTTTCTTTTCAGGGGGTTGGCCAGGATCTGTCTTTTGATCTTCCTGCCAAATAGGGAAACGAGTGGAGTAACGGTTGTCATCTAGGATCACCTGAACACCCTTACGGTTACGAAGGTTTACAACAAGTGGAGCTTTTAGATTCGCAGTTGTCATCCCCGGTGTACTTCTAACGGTCACTATCACTAAGGTAGCTGTTTCATCCTGCTCTTTAAGATCGCAACGTGGATCGCCAATTGGTAGTGGAAACTTATAACTATCTCCAAACTCAGCTCCATCAACAAGTACGAATGCTAAGTTAGGATTGTCTACGGAATGCAACCAGGAAAATGGTAACTTATGCTCTAGGATTACGAATCGCTCTTCATTTGGAAACCCAACCAATCCACCTGGGAAAAATATCAATGATTCTTCAGCCACGGTGAATTCGCCAAATCTTGAACTTTGGAAGGTAATTGATTTGCTTTCTTGATTACTCATCGGAGTTACCTCCGTCTGGTTTTGGAGTTGGTTTCATAGCAGAACCCTGTGCGGAAAGCTTAGAAAGTTTTCCAGGTTTCGCCGTACCACCTTTTCCACCCTTCCATTGAGCAGCCAGGGAATCCATGTCCCCAGGAATCTCTCCTTGTACAGCAGCTTGTTTATTTTCTTCCAAGATTTGTTGATAGATCTCTTCGCGGTAGATACGAAGATCCCGTGGTGCCTCAACACCGATACGAATTTGACTCCCTTTAATCTCAACAACGGTGACCTTAATCCGATCACCGATAAAGATACTTTCACCTGGCTTCCTTGTCAGTATGAGCATTTTACTCTCCGCCTTCCTTGGCTGTGTGACACTCCAAAAATGAGTAATCACTACTTGCTATGACACTTAAGATAAGATGTAGACAAGATACATATGAGACCGAAAATCCGTAAAACGCAATTTCAGTTTAGACATCCTTAAAGGTAGTCTAATAGGTTAATTTTGAGGATAGAACCGCTTACAGCCAAAGACACCTGTAGTGAATTCTGGGCATCACTTAGGTTTGTCGCTGACTCAAAAACATCAGCCCCTTGAGTCTTTGAAAGTACCTCATTGATGTTGAATTGAAGGGCTTCAAGGATAGCGGTTTGATTCTCAAGTCTAGACAATCTTCCAGCTACACTCACCTGTTCTTGAGCTACCTGAGTTGTTCGAGCTGAATCTAATAATGTAATACTGTCTAAAATCTCTTGAGTTTGAAGACCAGTATCCTGGGGGAATGTCCAAGCCGCGCCTCCACCATCTGGCACACCCGCAGTGGTGGTAGAATCATATCCTTCCAGGGCTCGACCTAATTTTTCTAAGGCTTGAATAGTCGTATCAAAAACCTGATTGCCAGGAGTATTTACAGTGACGCTTACACTGTCTGTTATATAAACATTTTTAGTAGTGCTAGCACCAGAAGCGGTTGTGTAGGTATATCGCTGAGACGCACCGGTTGAAGTAAAATTAGTATACCCAGTGGAGTTAGGCTGATAGGCTGGAACGTCGTCTGCTGCGCCAGAATATATATACCGCCCTTGAAACTTAGTATTTGCTAGTGACACTACGGCATCACGAATTTGAAAAACTTCGAAGGAAAGTTGCTCTCTGACTTCAGAGCCAAGAGTTTCATTTGCACCCTGAGTTGCTATCTCCTTTGCTCTAATGAGCATGTCGTTCATCTGACTCATTACAGATTCTTGTAGTGAGAGCACAGATTGAGTGCTTTCGGAACGAAGCTTATGCTGGTCAAACCGTCTTACTGTTTCTCTTAGATCAGCAATTGCTGGGGCAGCACCAGCGTCATCGCCAGGACGAGCCACTCGAATTCCAGAGGAGGCTTCCTGACTATATTTTGCAACATCTGTACGTGACTTCTGAATTAAGTCGATAGTTGAACGAAGTATTTGGGTCTCAGTTATTCTTGTCATATTAGGTTAATAATTTGATCTAAAAGGTCTTGAGCTACACGGATCAATCGAGCAGAAGCTTCGTATGCCTTTTGCCCTTTGATCATCTGAGTAAATTCTTCATCGATACT
>CAZYRE010000031.1:0-12174 GCA_964650155.1 uncultured Bdellovibrionales bacterium | reverse complement strand
AAGCTTCGTATGCCTTTTGCCCTTTGATCATCTGAGTAAATTCTTCATCGATACTAACAGCCGAGATCTCATCTCTTCTATCCGCAGCTAATTTGAAACTAGCTTCAGCCACAGTTTTATCAATTGAAGCTTTTGATTTTTCATTACCAACGTAGCTAACCGCATCCACGTAGAGCTGGTTGATAGTTCCTGTGTATGAATAATTTCCAACTGTATGAGTAGTCTGACTATCAAGTAAAGCGACAAGGGCGGATATGTTACTAGAGTCACCGTCTGCAAACGTAGTGGCTCCAGCTGTTGTATTGAGGTCTCTCGCTGCAGCGATATCAAGAGGATCAGTGGAGGTTAATTGCAGAATTGATGAGTAATTAGTAACACCTGTATGACTTCCTACGTCATCTGGCAAACCATCACCATCTGCATCTTTAAGGCCTGAAAAATTAAAATCAAAGAAACCAAATACTGATGGTGTAGCGCCATTTAGATCGCCAGAGCTTGCCTGATGACCTGCCACTCCAGAATTTTCATCTGGTCCTAGATAGGTCGTATTAAAAGTTGTTAAAAGGAATCTTGTTATCGCTTCAATTCTTGCTGCAGCTTCGGGTAGAATTCCATCACCTTGAAATGGTGAAGTATCAGTTGCATCATACAAACCACGAACCTGTAACAACCCTGCTAAGCTTCCACCGCCATTAGCTATCTCTGTTGTTAGATCGACATGGGCAGTAGTAGTGGCGCTACCATAATTATACACGATATAACTTGGCACGCCGCTATTTAACATCGGCGGTAAGGTCGAACCGGCAAAAGAGGGAGTTGCTGTAACTTCCAGAGCACGGCTGTTGGCTCCGTATACAATATCAAGACCGCTCTGTAGAGTAACGTTTATAGAACCGTCATCACGCTCTACAGTGGTGAAACTAATTTTTTTGGCAAGCTCTTCAAGAAGATAGTCTCTTCTATCTCTTTCATCAGCGGCAACGTTACCACCATTCTCGCGCTGACTTATTCCCTGATTTAGTTGTGCTATTTGGCTTGTGATATTATTGATCGCATCGACCTCAACAGTTAATCGGTCATCAACCTCCTGCTGCAGTTCCGACATCGTGCTATATGCCGTCTGAATAGAGCTCACAAGATCTTGTGCTCGTTGAATCACGTTAGAACGAAGCTCAATACTTGATGGATTTAGTGTAAGGTCGTTAAGAGAAGAAAAGAAATCTGTAAGCGCAGAACCTACCGTTTGCGTATCCCCTGTTAAGTCAAAAACGTCTTCAATTCTCGAAAGAAGGTCATCCTTGGTCGTTGCTTCAAACTTATCAGAAACTGATTCTCTAAGGGTTGTGTTTGTGAATTCATCTACGAATCTAACAAGGTCAGAGATTCTAACCCCGGCACCGATATTAAGACCAGTATTGCCGTCTCCGCTATTTTGGTTCTCTAAGAGAACGGATCTTCGTGCATACCCAGGAGTATTAGCATTGGCAATATTATTTGAAATGCCAGCCAGTACGCCCTGTTGGGCATTAATGGAGCTAACTGCCGTATTTAGAATTCTTGCGCCAAAGTTGGTCATGTGATTCTGGGCAATCGGCAAAAAGTGCCGCTGCTACTCCTTATCAGGAGATAGTGCAAATGCTATGCCGTGCGAGACATAAGGTGTCTGGTCGCTCCAGTGGGGCAACCACTCTCTGGAACTTTTCCATACGAATTATAGATAGGAATTTGCTTCTGTGTGTGAGAAAGAATGGTTGAAATACTGCCGGTAACTAGTTTCATGGAAAAGGCCACTATACCTTCAAGCTCTCTTGTTCTGCGCCTTCCGAGCTCTATAAGCTCCACTAGAATACCGCAATGTTCCTTGATTAACTTTGTATCTTCAGGATGAAATACGCGCTCTGCAATTGTGGTAAGTCGTAATTCGGGCCGATTTGAAGTTATCTGCTTCAGAATCCCTTTTAAAATACCTATCCGGAGCTCTTGTTCCTGTTTCAATTTAGCAATCAGATTATCTCTCTTTGTCGAGCAATCATCGATACTAGGGCTTTTTAATTTCTGGAGAGCTGCCTTCTCTTCTTCAACTAGACGGAGGTACTCCCTTTGCAGAGCACACTCGCGCTTTAATGAGGCAATTATATCTTGAACGTGCTGATGATTCCGCTCAAATAGTAACAACTCGCTCACAAGTTCCCTCACCAGAATTAATATCTTGTAGAGGGGAGTTTGTTACGTTCAGAAACTGTTTGGACTTAGGCAAGATCTTCTATAACTTTTCTAGCAACTGCTTCGGAATCAATTATGTAACTTCCATCAGCAATGCGAGCTTTTAGATCTTTAACCTTATCGGCTCTGACAGTATCCTCACGTGGAACATCGAGGCTTTCAATTTCTCGTGCAAGTGCTGAGATCGTCACAGACTCTGTAGCTGTAGTAGCGACACCTGTTGTCCCGGTACGGGTCTGGCGTTGCTTCTGCTGCTCAAGAGATCTAAGTCGAAGCTCTTCAGCTTCATCAAATGAACTACGTCGAATTTTCATGCCTCTACTGTCTCCTTGGCCGACTTATTAAGAAAGTCCGTTTTCTTAATATTATGATGCTATTAGAGCACTTAGGTGCTCTGCTCTTTTACTTCCACGAAAATATAAAGATATCAACTACTTACCCTTATAGCCTTCGAGTCTCTTTAAGTCTTTAGCGACCATTTCTCGGACACCTACACCTTGTCCCTCAGAAACACTATCTGCCAAAGCCTCATTGAACATGTCCCGATACATGTCAGCCTCATTACTACCACCAAAGAGGCCACCAGCCGGGACAGACTCCCACATCGACTTTAACATCTGATGCAAAAGGAGTGCCTCGAAATCTCTAGCTGCTTTATCAATCTCTTTTGATTGACCAGCCTCAGCAGATTTATCAGTCTTCACACCAGGTTGGGTTTTTGTTTTGCTCAACGCTGATGCCTGATCAGCCATAGTATTTGCCCGAGCTATGGAGCTAATAGATAGGAAATCTTTGCCGATGTCTACCATAATTGCTTCCTACATTATGACTAGTTCAGCCTCAAGTGCTCCTGCCCGTTTTAGCGCAGTAAATATACTTATTAGATCTCTTGGAGTTGCACCTAGGGAGTTCAAAGCACCAACTAACTCACCTAAAGAAATTTGACCCTTTACCACAGTAAAGTTACCAACTTCTTCAGCTACATTGATGTCTGTATTTGTTACAGGTTGAGTCGTCCCCTCAGCCAATGGACCAGGTTGTGAAACTTGATTCTCGCTACGAATCGAAATCTGAAGATTGCCATGGGCTAAAGCCACCGTTGAAATCTTAACATGTTCACCCATAATGATGGTTCCAGTTCTTTCGTTAACAACAACCTTAGCCATCATATCTTGCTCAACTTCAACGTTTTCAAGTTGGGCAACTAATTCAATTGGGTTTTGTGCATGATCACCTATTAGGGGAATTTCTACTGAGGCTGAATCAATCGCCTTCGCTAATGGCTCACCCAAAAATAAATTTATCTCCCGAACAACTCGAGTCATCGTTGTAAAGTCAGGCTCTCTAAGTACAACTCGAACTCTTTGTGATTGAAATAGATCAAATGGAATCGCTCTTTCAACGGAAGCACCTTGAGCCACCGTTGCTACAGTTGGGTGATTTTTTTGGGCTTGGTCTCCTTCACTCTCAACAGCAAACCCACCAACCGTGATGGCTCCTTGAGCAACTGCGTATACATTGCCATCAGCACCTTTCAGTGGGGTCATTACTAACATTCCGCCTTCAAGGCTTTTGGCATCCCCCAAAGAAGAAAGCGTGACATCAATCTTCGTCCCTGGTCGTACAAATGCCGGAAGATTTGCAGTTACGATTACTGAAGCAACGTTCTTTACTTTTAGATCGGCAGGTTCAACACGAACCCCCATCTTTTCAAGCATGTTTGCTAAGCTTTTGACTGTAAACTCAGCTTTGTTTCCGTCACCTGTTCCGTTTAACCCAACAACTAATCCGTATCCAACTAATTGGTTACCACGCACTCCTTCGACGTCTGCTATATCCTTCAATCGTGCAGCAGATGCTGGTCGAACGAGGATGAACAGAAAAGCGATCGTTAATAATATTTTATTTAGAATGGCCATACCTTCCTTACAAACTGTCCTAACCAACCTTGTCTCTGTACATCACCAATATCTCCGCGTCCGTAGTAATCAATTCTCATGTTAGCTACACGCGTTGAATCAACTTCATTATCAGAAGAGATATCTCGAGGTCTCACCAATCCAGTAAGGACCATTATTTGCTCTTCATTATTAACTGAAATAATTTTTGTTCCTTCTATGCGGATAATCCCGGTAGGCAGGACTTCCACCACCATTGCCGAAAGACTACCAGTCAAGCTGTCTTTACGAGTTGTTTCCCCTTCTCCCTTATAGTCATTCTGCGTACTCGCAGAGAGTGCATTTAAAGGATCAGTGCCCGGAAATTTATCTTCAAAACCAAGAAACTTATCTATCGAAGCAGAAAGACTAGATTTACCTTTTGTTTCAGTGTCTGCTTCTTTTTTACCTTCAGTCTTTTCAAGAATCCTTACAGTGATAAGATCCATAGGTTGCCAAGCTCGTACATCACGGAAGAAATCGTGCCCACTGCCAGATTCGCGCCATAAAGAAGAGGCCTGGCCCGGATCTCCAAGACTTAACGGTCCATTGTAATCTCTAGGATTAAGTTCGGGTGGGCCATACGGCTGAAGATTCTGTGTACTTCTTGGATCTAAAGCAGCCCGCATATCTTGAGGATTCTCTCGATCCATCTGATCTGGAAAAGCACTATCCCTCGAACCAGAGATTTCGTGATTAAGCTCTTCAACTCGGTGCTGAGCAATCTCATGTGCGTTTAAAGTAGACGGAGCCCTGCTGTTAATTCTGCGAGCATACTCAATTGCAGGAACTAATGGCTTCTCATTTCTATTTGTTGTTGCGCAACCAATAAGAAGTTCAGCTACTATTACCAACAACATAAGTCGTGAATACTTTCTCATTGTCTTGCTCCTCTATGAGTATCAATTCGTACAAAGCCCGGCTCAACAACATTCGCCATTAAAACTCTACGCGAGATTTCATTCTGAACTTTTACCTCTTGTCCTTCGATGCCGTCTTCTAATGCAATCGCAGTTGCAGTAGCTCTTAGTGGACCAGATTCATAGGAAACTGTAACTTTGGAGCCTGCTGTCACTACTGGTGGAATTCTTAGGCTCTTAATTCGGAAGGAATCCCCGGCTAGAATAGTTTGCTGAACTTCCTTACCAACGATTTGTTTCTCTGATACTGTGGAATCAGTGCTAAGTGAATCTAAGTTCATTCTAGCCATTGTTAGATCAGTTGGAGCAACTACCTCCCCCTTACTTAATGTTCTGGCAGCAACTGGAACCATCGTCCACTCATCGACTTTGACCGGTACTCTAATCTCAATAGGATTTTCATCTTGAATACGGATATTCAAACCTATTATTAGTTTTCCGCGAGCACTTGAAATAAGATTTCCATTTACTTCGGTTACTCCTGGAGCCACTCGAAGATTATTTGGAAAATCTATTTGGGTGATAGTAAACTGCCTCTCCCCAAAATTTACTGCTTGCTCAATTACAGGCCGCACTTCATCGAGTGTTAAAATTCTAGAAGCTCTTTGAACAGATATTATACGAGGAAAGGAGTAACCGATCTCATGTCGATCGATACCAGTCTTTTCTATTACTTCAAGAATTTGAGTCGCACTGATTGTAATTTTATCGCCAGGGGCTGGGGATTTCTGAATTTCTATCCCTCGCAACGTTAGTATCTTTTCGTCATCTGCAATTTCACGTGAAGAAACATCAGCAATGTCCCCTAACCTTACCACTTTGCCTAAAACAGTTGCGTCCTTCTTGCCAAGGATCATAAGAGATGGTCTTGCCCAAGCAAACACTGGCATCGACAGAAGAGAAATAATTAAAACCGCTTTAATTATCTTCATAACCTTATCTCTTTAAGCTTAAGGCCTGAGAGCTCATTTCATCAGCTGTAGTAATCGCTTTAGAACTGGCTTCATAGGCTTTCTGCGCCTGAATCATTGTTACAACTTCTTCGACTACGCTAACGTTACTACTCTCAAGAAAACCTTGAATAATCCGGCCAAATTCATTTTCTCCTGCAGTTCCAGTTGTTGGTGAACCTGAAGACTGTGTTTCTACAAAAAGATTCTTTCCGATCGATTTAAGTCCGGCAGCATTTTGAAAACGACTTACTTCAATCGTGCCTGCTTCAGTAGGAGTTGGACTACCAGGCTGAAGAATTGAAACAATGCCATCCTGACCAATAGAAACAGAGAGCGCATCTGGTGGAACAGTAATTGTTGGCTGCAGCACAAAGCCATCAGCCGTAACCATCTGGCCGTTTTCATCTAATTGGAAGGCTCCAGATCTAGTATAAGCGTTTGTTCCGTCAGGAAGAGTGACTCCAAAAAATCCATCGCCTTCAATCGCAATATCTAATTGATTTCCAGTAGAAGATAGGTCTCCTTGTGTAAAAACTTTTTTTACCGCAGATGGTTTGACACCTAGACCTACTTGAATACCACTTGGATTACTTGTTGATTCAGAGGTTGAAGAGCCTGGCTCTACTAGTGTTTGATACATCAAGTCTTGAAACTCAGCCCGACTCTTTTTAAAGCCAGTTGTATTTACGTTCGCCATGTTGTTGGCGATGACGTTAATATTCATCTCTTGGGCTTGCATTCCTGTAGCCGCAGTAAATAATGCTTTAATCATAATTATCCTCTACCTATATCGTTGATTGCGGTCTTATTTAGCTCATCTACGGACTGAGCAATTTTTACGTAACTTTCGAATCCACGACTTGTGGTCATTAATTCAACTATGTTTCCGACTACCGAGACGTTTGCCATCTCCAATGAACTTGGAACGACAGCTGCTTCAACAGTCTCTGCAACTGCACCCGGACCAGCTTGGAACCTTGCGTTACCAACCCTGACTAATTTACTTGGATCTTCAAAGCGAGCGACCTGCAAACGACCTACTGACTGCTGTCCAGCAAAAACTTCACCAGCATCAGTTATTCTTACTGCTCCACCTTCAGGAACGGTAATCGCGCCACCATCACCTTGTACTGCGTAGCCATCAGGGGTAACTAAATTTCCAGAAACATCGATAGAAAATGATCCAGCGCGAGTATAGAGAGGGCCATTCTCTCCCGCTATCACGAAGAAATCTTTATCATTACTTAAAGCAGCATCTAAATTATTGCCTGTGTTCTTAATCGCTCCAGGAGTAAAATCAGTAACCGTTTTAAGACTCACTAGATTTGGAACTCGATCATGATCCCCTCTGGCATACGGATCTTTCTTCTGTTCTGCCGCTAACGTATTACCGAAATCTTGTTTACTTCCAACTACGAATTCCCGCTTAAACCCAGGAGTATTCATATTGGCAAGGTTATTACTTACTACCTGCAACTTGAGGAGATTTGCTAACCCTGCGGATGCTGCTGCGTAAGTTCCTCTATCCATAATTCTCCTTAAACAACCTCACGACCGCGTCGCATGTCGCCTAGAGCACCTAATCTAGGGTCTCTAGCAACTATTGATGCCGTTGGTGGTTTGGTAATTATTGTCTCTTCAATTCGTTTCACTGCCGCAGCTGGCAACTTAGTTGCTGCGGAAACTTCCATCACTGATTTTCCAGCAGTTAGTAATTCTTTAGCTCGATCATAGATCTTATGAATTCTCGCCCGTACTTCATCATCATTCTTACGAGCTTGTGATTGATCGCGATCAGGAGTTCTTTCAATCTCTATTCTCTTGGCTAAAGGCTGCTCCGGTGTTTTTGATTCTGAAATTGGTTCACCGAAAATATTAACAGGGCCTGTTATCTTTTCATTTGAAGTTTCAACCCTTGCTTCAACTTCATTACTATCGTTTGTTGTGATTATAGTTTCAGCAACTACGGTTTCTGGTGTGGAATCCTCTGCCCTTCTAATTGGCTGTACAGTGGGCTCAACAACGGCCTTAACTTGACTTGCTCGAGAAAGTTCGCTGATCTTCTCTTCTGCTGCAGCGATTGCCCTTTGAGCTCTCTGCTCAACGCCTTCTAAATCAAATAGTAACTGCTCAAGAGATCTCTGTCTTTTTTGAAGCTCGCGGTTTAATTCGCTACTTGACTCCTCAGCTTCTTCAATCACACGCTTAATGCTCTTTTCGACTGCTTGAGTATCAATCGGTGCTGTTCCTGATTGAGCTGGGGCCTTTCTGGACATCTTGATCACAAAGCCTATGACCAGTAGCGTCATGGCTGTATCCACGATGAACCCAATGTGTTGAAAAGCGTTCATACTTACCTCTTCAAAAAACCACTCGTTTAGAACCCTGCAAGGCCACAAATAGTGTCAATATTCAGACACGAATTGGCACTTTGCCGTCATTTACTTGCCCTATTTCTAGGTTCAAACTTCACCTAACTCACTGTAACTACATAAACTGCGAGTTTCTGTTGCAAAACTCCTACAGTTACTTGTGCAATGTTCTTGCCATTCAAAGCCTTAAAATTTATCAAGCTCTTTTGAAGCCTTAGCCATTTCTCTGGCTTAGTGCTGGCGGTGATATATAATGGAGCGCGACTCCTCGAATTTTAACGAATACGGATACTGGTGCACCCAGATGGGAAATAAAGAAAAGCCATCATTTGACCCAAACAAACCTTGGCTATCTACATACCGCTCTATTCGTTCACTTATCCCTATGATCCTTTGGACATCCTTTGCGGCTTACGGTTCATACCTCTGGGCTGTATATACGCCACCAATTCGAGTACCAGAATTCGTTCCTTACATTGGGGGACTCAGGTTAGGAATGCTTTGGTTCCTTCCAGTATCGTTAGGTCTTGAGACAATTCGGCGGTATTACAATGATCTTTGGATTTTTGATTCTCACCGAGTAACTCACAATGCTGGAAGACTTTCGTTAAAATATCATGTGCCTGTTATCAAATATATTCACATTCGTGCAATTACTGTAAGCCAAAGTATTTTAGGAAGGATCCTTAACTACGGTGACATTTACCTAGGGACTGCCGGAGAAGATGGGAACGAACTTGTTGTCAAAGGTGTTTGTAGTCCAAGAAAGTTAGCACATCACATCGATATGCTTAGACTCGATCTAGAACGAAATCAGGTTCAAAAATCTCCTCAATCTGAATCCCCTGCCCAAGAGCTTCCCCGTTACGGTACATACGACGAATAAGTCTAGAATACTGGGACGGGCACGAATTTTCTGGATAAATTCTTCCGCCATTTACTTTCGACCCTGTAAGCAAAGGTTCTCCTTGATAGAAATTACTTCTTAATTAATTCTAAATTGCTCACAATATTATTCCCTCTGGCTTCAGTCGACTTAGGAACAAAATGAAGTGACGATTCTGTTTTGAGCGCGATAGCGCGTGTTCCAAACCCTACAACCTCTGGAGCGGTACTTATTCTCATACCATCTACCAGCCCTGCATCTAAAAATGCAGATAAGATTTTACCGCCACCTTCAACCATTAAGCTCTTAATGCCTCTCTGATTGAGTTGTGGCATGAGGTCAAACAAATCTACCTTGTCTTTGCCACATATAATAACAGAACATTTTTGTTTTAATGCTTCGATCCTTTCTGCTGGAGCAGATTGACTCACCACCACCAATGTTTCTGCTTCGTCAGAAATCACTCGACTAGTTGTTGGTGTCCGAGCAAGCGAGTCCAAGACGATCCTAAGCGGTTGCTTCGTTGCATTTTTGCCTCCAGGACGAGCAGTAAGTCTTGGATTATCCGCTTCAACTGTACCTCTCCCCACAAGGATAGCATCGATGGAAGCACGTATTTTATGCACCTCCTCAAAGTCTTCGGGTGAAGAAAATCGGCTAGAGCCATCTTCTCGGGCTATGAATCCATCGAGGCTTTGAGCAAAACTTAATAATATGTAGGGTTTAGCTAATCGCATAAAACTCATCTTTATAACAAAAATACCTCAAGAAGTTTTAGGTAATTGTCGTAAATAACTTAAGTGGGTGGATAAATCCGCAGTAAGGGGACCTAAAGGTATAATTTGCTTAAGTTTTTATTGTTGAGAGATAGGTTATGGTGAGTTTACTCGTCGCTGATGACCACACAGTGCTAAGACAGGCTCTTTGTGAACTTTTACAAAAGAACCAAAGATTCGACGTTATTGCTCAGGCAAGTGACGGCGAACAAGTGATCGAACTATTAAAAACACGTCGACCAGATCTAATTATCATGGATATATCCATGCCAAGACTAGACGGTATCGAGGCTCTTCGCAAACTTAAAGAGCGAAATGATTGCCCACCAGTTCTTATTCTTACTGCAAATGCAGGCGAAGTGACAGTTAGAGCCGCACTTGATGCTGGCGCTAAGGGCTTTGTTCCTAAAAATGCAGGCGGAGATGAATTAGAGTTTGCTATAAATTCCATTTTAAAGGGACAGACATATCTGAGCCCTTCCATCACCGATCAGATGTTCATGAAAGGTAATAACGGAAATGGTCCAAATCCAGTATCCGTACTTACAAAACGTGAAGTCGAGATCTTAAAACTATTGGCAGATGGAAAATCCAACAAAGAGATCGGCAAAATGCTATTTATCTCTAGCCGTACGGTTGATACCCACCGCAGCAATATCTTGAAAAAACTTAAAGCCAAGAATAACCAGGAGCTAGTTAAGATCTCCATTCAGGCTGGATTGGTCTCTGTTTAAGACCATAATAAAATAATTTTTACGCATTTAGGGCCCTGTGAGGCCCTAATTTCTTTTGTCATACTTGTAACAACTTGGTACGGTATAGCCGGACGTTGTTTGACTTGCTTAGGATTTATTTCACATGCACAAAGCTCTTGAACTAGATATTGCCCAATTGGTATCTGAACCAGCCCTCGACTTAGAGAAATTAGGGCCCAAGGAGAGGATATTAGTTGCTGCTCTGCGGTTATTCGTTAAGCAGGGGTACTTCAACACCAATGTTCCTGATTTAAGTAAAGAGAGTAAGTGTAGTGTTGGGTCCATCTATCACCACTTCCGGAACAAAGAAGAGGTTGCCGCCGCCCTTTATTCAGCTGGAATAGCCTCTTTTAGAAACGCTCTTGAGAAGGTCTTAGCCGGTCAAACAGATGTTGAATCAATCCTAAAGATTGTTGTTAAATTTTTCTTAGAATTTACAGAGAAGAATAGAGATCTCTCGATGTACCTCTGGCTCTCCCGTCATATCGAATTCCTAACCGGAGACATCCGCCACCCAATTGCAGTTGGATTTGATACCTTAGGTCGTGAATTAACTCATGCGATTAAATCCGGAATTAGAACCGGTAAAATCCGTAAGTTGAAAGCTAATGAAATCTGGACTGTTCTTTTTGGAATTCCTCTAAGCTACGCTCGCGATTGGCTTGATGGCTATAATCCAGAGGCCCCATCTAAGGTAGCCGATGTCCTTGCCGAATGCTGTTGGCGAGCGATTAAAGCCTGATTATCTAACTTCACGCCGTGCTGGTGAGGATTGTAGGTGGAGCCTTTGTATCAATTAAATATCTAGTCTCCCTTTGAGCACCAAAGTGATAGTACCTGGATTGAACGGTTTGAATGTTACGAAGGGACGCAAGGCCATTTCCCCAGGTGTAAGCCATCTGAGGAGTACCGTCTCTAGAGATCTCCCCGATTAATTCATCTCCATCATAAATGTAAAATACGTGGTTATTATTTGGAGGGAGCCAGGTTATGACTCGGCGACCGTGGCCATCTGTTCGAAAGTTCTCTTCGTTCCCTCCACCAAAAGAGCGTAATCGAATTGTAAAATCATCTTCAAATAAGAAATTTCCACCGACTATTCCGTTCCACTTATACTCATGAACTCGAGCATCGAAATTTTGAACTACTCCGCCGGGAAGTGAAATAGAGTCTGCCTCATTTGCAGCGTTATATGTGGCAAATAAAGCTCCATCTAAATGAGTAACATTCCCTGAAAGATCGTAACCGTAGGAATGGGTATAGGGGTTGGTGCCGGTTCTGACATCACCGGTAAGCCTGTAAAGCGCATCGTAAGTGTAGTTTACAACTGAAGTATCAAGCTCGGTTACTTT
>CAZYRE010000030.1:0-20696 GCA_964650155.1 uncultured Bdellovibrionales bacterium | reverse complement strand
TCATGAATTGCACCCTCTGTTTAGGAGAAGCTCCTAACAAATTACGTATCGGGGTAATTCAATCTCTTACCGGCATCGCCGCAGAAAATGGCAAAGCGGTATCATAATTTTGAAGAAAAATTAACCGTATAGCGCATGAATTATATTCGAAATATTTTTTAGGGTTGGATTACCTTCTGGGGAAAGAATTCTATAAAGAGTGCGTCTTGATGTCTTAGATTTTCTGGCCAACTGCTGTTTATTTACACAATCAAGGTGAGTTCTAAGGATTTCTTTAAAAGAGTCTATGTCCTGATCTACTAGGCATTGCCACAACGCTCTAAAAATAATCTCTTCATTTTTGAGTCTGGTGGAGCTTCTGACTCGCTTAGTTCGAGTCCCAGGTTTTAATTTACGCAGTGGTATATCGTTCAAGGAGTCCCTTAGCTTTTTTGATATTGTGCCATAAACGACACACTCCAGCAATCACAATTACATTTTCTTGAAACGAGTCCTCAAATAGTAATCGCCAGAAATTTAAAAAAGTTGCTACGAATATGAATCTTAATTCTTACTACTCGGGCTACTATGCCTAATGGCGTGGCCGAAAATGTAAGTGCAAATTGGAACTCCTAAAATCAGGCCCCAAACATGAAACATTTTGCCGCCAATTGTTAGGATGATCAAAACGATCACCGGATTTAGCCGCATGTGGTGACCGTAAATGCGGGGATTTAAAATGTAAGCCTCGATCATGTGTACAACTGTAATCATCCCGATAGAAAGGAGCATAAGGCCGAGCCCTGCTGTCTGCAGTGCCACAAGGCAAATGGGAACGGAGCTTATGAACACGCCAGCAACAGGAATAAAGCTACAGAAGAATACAACCATGCTCAGAAAAGGTATCTGCTCGCTGAATCCCAATATATAAATTCCGATGGCTGTAAGGATCGTATTCAAAATAGCGATATAAAATTGAGCTTCGAGAGCTCTGCCCATGACTTGCCCGAAATGATGGATACTTCCAGCTACCTCATCATAGATGAACTTTACCCTTGTGCGCCTAAGTTCGCGTACTCCAGCAGCTAGACGAGGAAAATCAAGTACGATCAAAAATGAAAATAGAAGAGAGAGAAGAAAAGCTGATCCAATTGTTAACAAGGAACTACCTAGATTCCGCACTGTTCCAAGCGCATTACCGAAGGTCTCACCACTCATTCCTCCACTACCCAGAACTTCTTGTAGGAGATGTGTTGCGACAGAATCTCTAAAGTCGATTCCGGTTGAAGCAGGCAGATCTTGTGAGCCAACCTGAGTCTTCATAGATTTAAGTTCAGGAAACAGGTCGGCTAACATCGGATAATTGTCACGAAGGCGTACTAATTCAGAATCTACGGTCTGAATGTATGTCGGGAACTTTTCAACGAATCCTTCCCCCTGCTCCTTAACCTTAGGAACCAAAAATGCGCCAAGTCCAATTATGATGCTTAGAAGAAATAGAGCAACTAAAACGACCCTCAAGGTACGAATTCTAATCCATCGCTCTAATTTGTCGACGCAAGTTTCCTGAATGTACGCAAAAACAAAGGTTAAAAAAATTAAAAGAAAGAAAGATCTAAGGACATAAATCACTGCAAATAACATCGCCCAAACAAATATTCGGCTAGCTACTGCTAACATAGAAGGTGTTTCAACTTTTTCTGATCCCATAGATAGCCAGAATTTTAGTCGTGTATTTGACGCCCCACAAGCATTGATTAGCGAAGTTGGTAGACGGCACCTAATTGCTCTACGGAAGAGATCCCCACATTTAGATCCCTTAAAATGCCATCACTAATGCTGTAAATAAGCCCGTGGACATCTACCTTATTCTTATTACGCCAAGCATCCTGCACAATCGTTGTATTCGCTACATGATGAACCTGGGCTATCACGTTTAGCTCAGCGAGCCGATCTAACCTCTTCTGCTCGTCAGATATGGCTTTAAGCTCTCCCTGATTCTCGGCATAAATATCCTTGATATGCCGTAACCAATTATCGATTAATCCGTGCGGCTTGTTCTCTGCTGCGGCCCTAACTCCGCCACATCCATAATGTCCACATACAATGATATGACGAACCTTTAAAACTTCTACTGCAAATTGAAGAACAGAGAGCAGATTTAGATCGGTATGAACAACTAAATTTGCCACATTTCGATGAACAAACACCTCTCCAGGCAGAAGACCAACTATCTGATTTGCAGGAACCCGACTGTCGGAACAACCAATCCAAAGGTATGCGGGGGATTGCTGTTTTGCGAGTTTACTGAAGAACTCTGGATTATCCCTAGTTATATTTGAAGCCCAGAGACGATTGTTATCAAGAAGCCTTTCTATGCCTGATTGAGTCATGCAGCCTTGTTCATCCTTTGAGAAACCCATTCTTCATAGCTTGGAAAGGCAAAAAGAGTAAGAAGTCTCTCTTCAATCGCGTGTTCCACAGCCTCTTCAAAATTCTTTTCAGAAATATTTGCTCTAAACTTTGAAAGCGCGATTTCAACTTCTCCTCTCACCTTTTTGAGCACTGGTACTTCTACTTTCTCCCGTAATTCCTTAGCTTCCTTCTTTCTGGCCACTAAATAATTCGCCAGAAGATCTATCTTTGGTTCGGATACTTTTGGCTCTATTTTTTGGGTAAATAATTCAGCCTGTGGCTTTACTGTGGCATCATCTCCAGGAAGTACAAATCGCTCAGGTGTTTCTACTGCTCGATACAAAAAGCCAACGGGGCTCCTGCTAACCAACTTACTTCTAGAGCCAACTAATTCATCAAAGTGCTCGATGATTCTCGCCACTTTATCTAAAAGGACATGACCGTATTCTTTTAGTAAACGTTCCGCTTGAATCGCCTTCAGTCCCCTATCCTCTAAGGCGCGTTGTAATGATTTTCTCTTAGAATCAACATCATCCTTACTAGATACGGCAATTAGCTTATCTGCGTGTGCCTCCGGAGTCTTGTTGTCTATGGAGCGAGGGACGCCACTTCGACTAACAATACAAACCTCCGTATCGTCTCCCCTGCCCTGGTAAGAATAATTTTCAAGAAAGCCTGCTTTTACTAATTCATCTAAGGCGGGATCAATTTGCTGACGGATAGAACTTAAATATCTATAATTTCTCGAAATCCCAAGCTTTTCGTGAGCTAATGTGAACACCTTCATTACAATACGAGATTTATACCAGAAATGCTTATCTAGGTACCTGAACAATCGTTTAGATATTGCGCTTTCAAGCGCTAAATAAAAGGTTAAATCCAGTTTTTTAATGTACCCTACCTGGAAGGATTTAAAGAGAACTTCGCTCCACAAAAAGAAACTTGCGCGTTCCTGACCCATGGTATCGCGACCATCGTTGATTTCGTAAGCATCGATAATACCAAAATTGACTGTGCTATGGGTTTTAGAAGAATTATCAAAAAATGCGTTGGTGGCTTTGATCCTAACTCCACTCAACCTATCAAGGGCATTCATCAGCCTTTTGTAACTTCGTCCCTCTGTGGTCCATTGTAGCGCTTTAAGCAATTCGTACCGGGTAAAATATACTTTTCGATCTTCAAATCCTTGATCTACGCTTAACTTAAGAAGGCCTATCAAAACCTCATCGTCCGAAGCTGTTGGCAATCCAAACTTATCGGCCCCAGTGATTGTCCATTCACGATTGATGGCTTCGCCGGTTTTAGTTCGGATCTGATCTTTGAACTCTAGAGTTTTTATTTTGGGATCTGAGCGTGTGGAAAGAAGCGTTAACGGAAATTCAGCAAGATTCATCTCGTCACGAGTGTGACGTCGAGGATATTCAATGCCGATCTCTTGTTGCAGCATGTGGCTTAAAACTAGAAGAAAAAAACAAAAAATTTCTAAAAGAACTTACCCCAGTTCATGTTAGTTTAACAATGTTAAAGTAATAATAAGTTATTAAGTAAGCAAAGGAAAAAGAAAAATGAATTAAGGGGTTAAGCCCGAAAAATTCTTTCATTTCACGATAAAAATTAATTCACTTCACGATACTTCTTATCTCAAGGCTCGATGATTCTTATCCGAAACCACGATAAGATTTGCCTCATTGCACGATCTTCACTTATCTCGGCTCACGGTGAAGGGAGGTAAGAGGGAATGTTTCAACGGAAAGTTCTTTTTTCTTCAACTACTTCCCCCGATTCACGATAGGAGTCTGCGTAATCGATAGGCTTATTCATCGTGAAACCAGATAAAAAGAAGGACATTCTAAGCTATATTTTTTCGATTATTTGTATTACAAACTCTGACTCGGCATGTAACTAGGCATGCTTTTAAAGCCAAAACCATTCTCTTAGGTGATCCATGGCAGCTCGTTCCATCAGTGTAGTAAATCAGAAAGGTGGTGTTGGAAAAACAACCACAGCAGTTAACCTCGGTGCAGCCCTTGCTTCCAAGGGACATAAAGTTCTACTCGTTGATATGGATCCTCAGAGCAATCTGACTACTCACCTTGGTTTAGGTGAAAAGCAAGTTGGTACAGAAGTTCAGGAATCCCTTGAAAGACCACCAGTTCCAGAGTTTACAGTATACGATGTCCTCAAAGGCAACAAGAAGATATCTGAAGTTATTATTAATAGATCCAGCAACTTAGATGTTGTTCCTGCAAGTTTGTTTCTAAGCGCCGCAGATCTTGAGTTAGGTGGGGCGATAGGAAGAGAACTAATCCTAAAGCGGGCACTAGTAGATGTGTCTGGTAAATATGATTATATCGTTATCGATTGTCCACCAGCATTAGGCTTACTTTCTTTGAACGCTTTGGCTGCTGTTGAGGAAGTAGTAATCCCGGTTCAAAGTGAATATTTGGCCCTTCATGGTGTTAGGCAGTTACTTGATACTATTGAGCAGGTTAGAAGCGTATACAATCCAACTCTTAGAGTTGGAGGAGTTCTTATCTGCCTTCACGATAATAGAAAACGTCTAGCTCGCGCTGTCTACGACACAATCAAGGCATATTTTGGAGATTTAGTTTTCAAGACAGTTATTAGAACTAATGTGTCTTTAGCCGAAGCACCAGCAAGTGGACAGAGCATATTCGAATATTCACCAGATTCAGCTGGAGCAGAGGACTATTTAGCTTTTGGACAGGAGATAATGAATGGCAAAAAATAAGCTGGTTTTAGCAAATAATCCTTTATTTTCAGGACCCGATTTCTCTAATAGAGAGAGAGCAGGTAGCCCATATAGAGAATTACGCTTAGATGTAATTGATCGTGATCCTAATCAACCACGTGTTAACTTTGATGAGGAAAAGCTAAAAGAACTTTCCGCTTCTATTAAGACATACGGAGTTCTTTCCCCAATACTCGTTACTCCATCCAGTATCCCAGGTAGATATAAATTAATAAGTGGAGAGCGAAGACTCCGTGCTAGCCAAATGGCCGGACTGCAGAGCGTTCCAGCTGTTATCGATAGGGAGAGTGATTCTAACGGGGATCGCACCTTAGCAGTTCAGCTAGTCGAAAATATTCAGAGAGATGACTTAACACCATTAGAGAGAGCTCATGCTATCGGAGCTCTTAAGGAAACCTTCAATCTTAGTATCAGAGACATTGCTGATAAGCTTGGTGTGTCTAAGGCAATGGTACAAAGAAGTTTAGAAATCTTAGAGCTTCCAGATGATTTAATGAATGCTCTGAGAGAGGGAGCTTCTGAATCTAAGGTCCTATTATTAGCTAAAATCGAGGACGCCGAGGTTAGGGCTAGTTATCTTAAAGATATAGATACTCTCACAAGGAATGAGCTTAAGAAGACATTGGATTCTAGAGAAGAGAAGCCTGCTGTGCCACAGGAAGTTAAACTAAGCGCAGAGGACATTAGATTAACAGAAGAGATGCAGAGAGCTGTAGGTTTGAAGGTTAAAATGTCGAGACCAGCTCAAAATTCTGAGCAAGGGAAGGTCACCATTGAATTTTATTCTAACCAAGATCTTCAGGAGATATTTCGAAGATTAGTTGGCTAGTGTACCGCGGTGGTACATTAATGGTACGGCCGTCATTTTAATTAAATGACGGCCGTTTTCGTTTTGATGAACAATCGTACCGCGGTGGTACATGACAAAGAGTTAATTATGGAAGGACTTGAATATTTAAGTTCTCTATCTCAATGGAAGGGGCAGGGGGGATTTTCACTCGAGCCGATGAAAATCCTTATGGGTGAATTAGGAAATCCCCAGGATTCATATAAAACAATTCATGTTGCAGGAACTAATGGAAAAGGCTCGGTTAGCGTAATGTTTGCTTCGGTTTTTGGCAGCGCTGGTTATAAAGTAGGATTAACAACCTCTCCACATTTGATAAAACAAAATGAGCGAATTGTAATTGATGGATTACCAATTTCTGATGATCATTTAAACAGATATGCAGCTCAGGTTATGTTGGCAGCAAAGAAAAAAGCTGTCGTATTGAGCTATTTTGAGGCAATAACCGCAATCTCATTTATCGCTTTTGCAAATGAAAATGTTGATTGGGCTATTGTAGAGGTAGGACTAGGAGGAAGATTGGATGCAACGAATGTTATTAAGCATCCGGAAGCGTGTATAGTTGTATCTATCGGGCTAGATCACGTATCGATTCTTGGAAATACCGTTGAAGAAATTACACGAGAGAAAGCCGGAATTCTGAAACCAGACTCAATGGCAGTAATAGGGCGATTGAATGATAGCTGCTGCTACGAGGCTAAAAAAGCGGCAAACACAATAAATGTTAATAAATTCATGGTATTAGGACAGGATTTTGATTATGGTCTCAGAGACCTCGTGGATGATACAAGGCATATTCTTATATCAATGCACGATGATGACTTAGGTATTGTATTGGAGCCGGGATTATTAGGTTCGCATCAGATCGACAACGCGGCAATAGTTGCGCAGACGTGTAAAAACTTAGGTATTCCAAAAATAGCAATTGAAGATGGGATACGACAGGCGAGATGGCCTGGAAGACTTCAGTGGATTTCAATTCACGATAGAAAAATTTTAATTGACTGTGCTCATAATGGGGCAGGGGCATCTGCTCTTTCTCATTATTTGAAGTCAGGCAATATTAAAGGACTCAGTTGTATATTTGGAGTTCTAGAACGTCAGGATTGGAAGGACATGATCCTTTCCTTGCAGCCATTTATTTCAGAATGGTACTTACTTGAGCCACCTAGCGATCGTAAAATTTCTTCAAGAGTGGTTCAGGAATTCATTAAGACGTTAAACGTTAATGCTGTAATTATTAATGATATTAATGGCTTAGATGATGTGCTAGAAGATTCCACCTCAGACTTACTGTTCACTGGATCTATCTATTTGATCGGTGAGGTAGTTCAACATTTTGAGAAGGAGTCTAATTATCGCTTGCCTGGTATGGAATGTCTGTGGATAAGACGACCCTTAAACTAGAAGTATAAAAAATACATTAAAATTTTTATTTGTACGATTAAGCCCATATTATCTAGTGTTTTGACAATTGCCACATTCAACTTGAGGATTCGGACAGTCTGCTTGATGCAGAATAGGAATTGTTGTGGGGAGTAGCTCTGAGAAGAAAGAGATTTTAGTTTCGATTAATAGCTTGAGTCCGCATTCCCTGTAGGGTTGCCATATACATGGACGGAGTTCCCCATCAGGAAGGACAAGAATTCCCCCTATTCCTTGCCACGGTAGAGAGGTACTTCCTTTTCTGATAGTCCAGAGCCTCTGTACTTCATCCGGACTACGTCCATATCTGAGGAGTATTCTGTCAGAATTTTGCCAAAAACCGGCCAAAATCTCTGCTTTTTGAGCGACCAAGTACCTAATTGCAGCGGCTTCTGAATCACACCCTTCGGTATTATTCTCGCATGAATTACGGGTTATGGTATTCCAACTATCTTGAACCGTCGAACTCTTTAGAAAATCAGAAACAAGTACTTCAGCTTCAGGAATGTGACTGTACACATCAAGTCGGTTGTAAATTGGCTTCTGACTGGATGTATAAATTTGTGCCGGTGAAAGATTCAGTGCGGAGAGTAATTTTCCGGTATTTTGGGCATATTCTTCAAATATTGAGTTAGGGACATCATTAGCGTATTGGCACCGTGCATCATCAAGTATCAGCTCAACATTGATTCCAGGGCTATAGACTTCGCGTACTGCCTTGGCGATTCTTGCCAATTGAGCATATAGAAAAACTTCAGCCCAATCAGGTGCTTGAGATGTATTGAGGCGTCTATTTTTTAGTGGGCCGCACACAACTGAGATAGGGATTGGTTTTTTTGTAGCGATCGCAGCGTTTATTATTTTCAATGCATTATCACCAAATTTTCCTTTGTTTCTTGAAAATCTATTAGCCTGAAGAATGGCGAGAACACGGACGTGGTCATTTGGCTTTTCTGCAGAATTAGCAATTGGAGCTGTCCAATCATTGAGGTCATTGAGTATTTCGCTGATGAATAGAGATGCACGCTCTGAAGAGATTCCGGTGATATAACTCAGTGAGTTGGAAGCGTTTGCTATATCGTGATTGGTATCGGTAATCATATAAGTTGCTTTATATATCAAGCATCTACTGTGCATAGCAATGCAAAATCCTACGATTTTTTCTTTCGCTTTTGGATTAATATCTAGGTATAATTATCAGAAAATATTGAAGATTTCCCATATTTTAGGTGCCATCCATGAATCACTTACGCGCATAGTGCTGATATGTGAGTGGGTTACTGTCTATCTACTAAATTGACAGGATTGGTCCTCGGTTATCAGGTTTTCATTAGTGGGATTTCTATGGTTCGGTCGGGGTTTTCAAAATTCGCATTAGTCCTGTGTGTAATCTTCTTCGCACTTTCAGGGTGTGGTGGTCGACGTGAAGGCACCAATACCAGCCTAACGAGAGTTCTTGTTGAAGGTGTAGTCAGAGATATAGCTGGGTCTTTGGTAGACAATGCCAGAGTATTGGATTTAACAACTGGCGATGAAGTTGAGGTTACAAACGGCTCATTCAGTATTGATGCTGCACGATCCGAAGATCTGAATGTGGAATTACTTGTTTCCTCTTTCGATAGGGAGCAGATGTTCACTTTGCAGGCCCACGATATCAATCCAAAGACGCAAAAGTTTGCTCTTGAAATCCGTGCTACTAATGATGGGTTTGAAACTACAAAGGTTGAAATTGTTGATAAAGATTATAAGTCAGATACTAACAGTCAATCAGATCCTCTAGTAGAGGACCATGAATCTTTGGGTGATCAGAGCGATAAAGAATCAAAAAAGACTCCTAAAATGGCCCCTCCATTAGTTATGGATGAGCCATCTGAAACTCCAACACCTGAGCAAGCTCCACCTCCAACAGAGGCAGCAACTGCTGGGGTTGATGTTGTTGTATTGGATCCAAATGGATTGCCAATTCCTGGTTTTAGAGTACACGCGACTGGTGAAAAGAACGGAGCTTCAAGAGATATACAATTCACAAATGAATACGGAGGAGCTAAATTAAGAGCAGCGATAAAACAATCTCGCGATCCCAATAATCCTGGAAGAGCTATTGTCTTTAACTTTTTAGGTGAGTTATTTAGTCTTCCTTTATCGGAAGATTTTGATCGCAATACTCAAAAAATATCCCTAACTGTAACGTTCAATGCATTGGCTCCAGTCGGACGCAGCAGATTCACGTTTGATTATAGAACTATGGCTCGACCAAAGTTGAGCAATAATAACGAGTCACCAATAAGTGATATAGTTGAGGTTCCAAAATTTCAGAATACACCTGAGGCAGACATTGTTCCGGAGACAGATTCTGACACAGCGACCAAATCTTATGAAATAGTTACAACAGGCATTGGTACTAAAGCTTTTGGAAACCTAGATTCAATATAATAGCTTCAATATGCCCATTAGATCTTGAGTGTTGTAGTTAGTCCAAGCGAAGTATAGTTTCGTTTTATATACGGCTACTAAGCTCAAAAGGTTCAAAACTTGCGCTTTGTTTATAGATTATATCCGCTGATTCTTATCTTTTTGGCTGGGGTTTTTCTCTGGCGCAGCAATACTTATTCTAGTTTAGCAGTTGATACGGCGATATTTCAGATGCCGGAAGGCCTGCCAGAATTCTTTCCAGTTGTTCACGGAATTACTAACGCCTACCACATGTGGCGGCTAGATCCTGTAATTGGATTAGGAACTCAGGGATTTGGGATCGGGGGTAGGGCAGGGGCGTGGCTCTTTGTCATGGGTCTGGGAATGGGACTCATGCTTAGGGCAATGAAGGTACCAAAGTTAACCTCTATTATCTTTGGAATTTTAAGTCCTGTACTGATTACTCTTTGTATCGGATTTGATGTCGTAGTTTTAGGTAGCCTAGCATGGGTACCACTGATTGGGGCTGTGTTACTAGTTATCCTTGAATCTGGGGCCAATGCAGAGAAGTTAATACTGCTTAGTGTTCTTTCAATCTTACTGGCGCTCTCCGGAAATCAATTAGCTTTGCCAATATCACTGGTATTGGTCGGATTTACCTGGGTTTATTCTGAAAGAGTGTACCTTCGAGATAGATATCTCACTATCGCGATTTTATTGATACCGAGCGCTATCTCGGCCTTTTTTATACCTGCTCCACCGTTTGAAAAGTATCCCCCATTCTCACACTTTGTGCCTGGGTACGGCACTAAGGAAGGAGGATTTGGATTAATCGGACCAGAGATCCAAATACCTGTCGTTGATCTAGGTACATTAAGAGAGGTCATGTTTTGGCCTGGACTGTTGCTTACTCTCTTTTCAGTTTCTTTAATGATCTTAGCTAAAAATCGATCATCAGTGGTTGATTGGGTACGACTTAAACCGTGGCTATTCACCCTATCGTTTTTTGCTTTAACGATTTTTTTGAGTTCTGATATTTGGTCCTCCCTTTATACTCAGATGTCTCCATTAGCTGTGATCGGAAGGTTAATGCCGGGACTTTCACTTGTGCCAATTGGGCCGTCAGTTCTAGGGGCCGGAATATTAGTTGGTATAATTCTGCTTTGCGTGCTGTATAGCGGCAATGTTTTGAATACGATCGGAACAGTATTTGTTGTTGCAGTTGTAGTATTTATTCCGAAAAAACCACTGATTTGGGATAACTCGTCCCTCATTGCGATTGCTTCAGCAGAGCACAGAGATGTACTAGTTTCGCCTTCCCTATATTTAATCAGAAATATTGGACTTGAAATTCTAAAAACAAAAGGGATGCACAAAGATATAAAATTCACAGATCTTCTTCCGTCGGAAGCTATCCTTTCAGCGAGCCGAGAAGGGGCTGAGCTAAACAACCTGGTGGATAAAGATTCTTCTACCCGCGCACGGTTAGCAGAGGCCCCGCAAACTGGGAAGGAGTGGTTGCTAATTCGCTTTAACAAGTCAAGAGAGTTGAGAGGCGTTAGGCTACGGAATGATAATTTCTTTTCAGACTTTCCGAGAGGCCTTGAGGTTCAGGTATCATCTGATTGTAAGGGTGGAAATCCAGAGTCAGGATCCTATAAAACTGTAGCTTCTTTTCCAGAGTGGCAGGGGTCTATTAAATTTAGCCGCGCAGGGTTGCCGTATTTTGGCCCCCAAGGAGAGGTAGAAGTTATTTTTCCAAAAGAGACAAATGTTCAATGCTTATTGGTTCGTCAGACATATCCTGAGCCAATATTTGACTGGTCTGTAACAGAAATAGAGGTAGCTGGATAAATTCAGTTAATATTTGAGGGAGTTTAGCTTGTCTCTAACTTTAATGGTTGAGATACTCCGAGTCCTAGTTTTTTGAAGATTGAGTCTCGTGGATACTGTCTTAGAAAATACAAATATCCCATCCAAACGACGGAAGAAGACCTCTTATGTTGTTGGAAGTGCATTAGTCACCATCGCTGTATTTTCCTATCTATTTAGCCAAATTTCATTGTCTGAAGTCGTCAGCATCCTTGAGAACGCATATGTTCCCGGCCTTTTAATGTTTGTGGCCCTCTCCTTTGTCATGAGTTTTTTTCGAGCATGGCGATACTTAATCCTACTCAAAATCTCTGGGTATTCTCCAAATATTTTTGTTCTCTATCTCACAGTTTTGGTTGGCAATTTCTTCTCTGACCTTTTGCCAGCACGAACAGGTTCTTTAATCTATGTTTTTATTAGTACTTCTAGGTTAGGGGTACCGTTTGCTGCTTCCGCTTCTAGCTTTGCTATCTCTTTTCTTTTTGATCTTCTCTCAATCGCCCCTTTATTAGTGGTAATTGCTATAGGGGTTCAAAGTGTTGGAAACCTTTCTATCGGTGTAGTCCTTGCATCTAGTTTTATCGTGATGGTCATTTCGTTTCTCTGCTTGAAGGCGTTGCCGGGATTTTGCTCTTGGGCCTCACGAAACTGTCATAAAATACCCTTATTATCACATCAATCTAGGGATAAGCTGGGCCATGCAATTGCGGCAACACGCACTGAGATTGAACTAACTCAAAAAGTTGGGGTTTATAAACGACTGTTCGTATTGTCGTTAGTTATTAGAATTATAAAGTATACCGCGCAGTACTTTGTTTTATACGGATTGTTACGACCTCTTGGGTATACTTTAGCACAGCTAGATGTGTTCGAAGTTTTCCTAGGAATATGTGCTTCTGAATCGGCAGCAAGTATGCCATTTGCCGGCATTGCTGGATTTGGAATTTTTGAAGGGACTTGGGCCGTTGTTTTTCAACTTCTTGGGTATCCAGCGCATATCGCCAATATCACCAGCATATCCTTACATCTTTTTGTTCAGGTCTATGGATATGTTTTAGGGGCTATTGCACTTGCAATTATATTCTTGCCTATTTTTAAGGCAGAGGGGATTGACCAGGCAACAGAGCGAACACAGGAACCCGCTTTTAATTTTTATGGCAGATTAGTTTTGGGAATCATCGTAGCTGCTATGGGAGTCTACTTATTTGTTGGAAGTCAGTAGATGAAGATAAACCCAAGAAAAGTTATATATACCATCTTTAGTCTTGGAATAACTGTTGGAATTTTTTCCTATCTTTTAACCGCGGTTTCTCCAGGAGATGTATTAGATATTTTACGCGGAGTTCCATGGAATTTCCTTGGAATGTTCTTCGTCCTTTCTTTAGCTTCGGCGCTTTGTCGCACTTGGCGTTATAAAGTAGTGCTCGAGGTTGCTGGACACACACCTGGAACGCTTTCTTTATTTTTAGTTACTCTTGTAAGGAATCTCTTTGCTGATCTGCTTCCAGCAAGACTTGGAGACCTTGTCTACATATATATGGGCACTTCCCGACTGGGCATTCCATTTGGATCAGCCGCATCAAGTTTTGCTCTCGCTTTCCTTTTTGATCTACTTGCTCTTGTTCCACTAGTGCTGTTTGCGCTTTGGTCGATTCAGGGCAGCTCTGCAATGAGTTCAGCTCCTTTCCTCATAGGTGGAGCAATTCTTGCGGTTGTTACAGTAATCATAATTTATTCTTTGCCAAAGTTAGTAAGAATCGGCGCAGGCATCGTTTCCGCGATTAAGTTTTTACCAAAGAAGTGGCAGTCAACTATTAAAGAAGGACTCTCTTCTCTTATTGAAGCATTAGATACTGCAAAAAAGGCCGGTGTTTATACTCGACTTCTAATTTTATCTATCTGCGTTCGATTAGGTAAGTACGTCTCGTTTTATCTATTTCTATGCGGAATGCTGATTCCACTTGGGTACTCTTGGGAACAGATGCCTTTTTCAAAAGTGTTTTTGGGAATGTTTGCCTCTGAGCTATCTGCCAGCCTTCCTATGTCTGGTATCGCTGGTTTTGGTGCATACGAAGGAACTTGGGCGCTAACTTTTGGGCTACTTGGATTTCCAGCCAGTGACGCAAAGCTCACCGCGGTATCTCATCACCTGTTTACTCAGGTTTATGGGTACTTGATAGGTATTGGTGCCTTGCTTCTCCTGCTCTTGCCAGTCTTTAAGGCAGTAAAAAATCATAATTTAAAACCTAGAAAAGGTGAGTCTGCAAAGTGGTTTTACGGGAAAGTTGGTAGTTTAGTCTCAGTTGTCTTATTGGCGATATTTTTCCTAAGTCAGGTTCCATCTAAGCACACCTCAAAGTTTGAGCGATCACATGAAGCAGAAACTCCAACAGAAACTCAGCACGGAGCTATTTTAGAGATATCGAAATCTTTTCCCGGAGAAATCGTATTCGATTCAAATCGGTCAGGTTCATTCGGCATTTACATAATGAAGCCAGATGGAAGCAATCTAAGAGCCTTGGTGGATTCAGATTGGCAGGAGCGTTTTCCTGATCCTTCCCCTGATGGTAAATGGGTGGTGTACGGTAAAAGCCACACCACATTTAGGTTGGCTCCCTCAGAAGTTTGGATAGTTGATAGAGATGGGAAGAACCCACGTCAATTAAATTCTAACGGCAATTTTCCAACATTTAGCGCAGATGGCAAAACCGTTTACTTTGAGCGTGAACGTAGAGGCTTATTTGCCGTAAATCTTGATGGCTCTAATGAAAGAAAATTATTTCCTAAGCCAGGTGGGAATTTCCGAAAGGCGGCCGTAGTAATGCCGCATGTTGCCGCCGATGGCAAAAGAGTTGTTTTTACAACTGATAAGCCAGATAGATGGAATACTTGGATTGGCGATCTAGAAACTGGCAATGCAGAATTTGCTGTTCGAGCATGTGAGTCGTCTTGGTGGGATAACGATAGTAAGTTAGTTTACATTAATAAGAGCACTGCCCAATCGAAGTCAGGAATATACTCATTATATTTAAGTAGTAATGAGAAAGTCGTCGTTCAAGACGGAGGCGAACCTCGTGGACATGAGTATTTCCCAACAATTACCAAAGATGGTCGGTACTTAATGTACGGTGCTTGCCCAGTTACCCAACATGATCACGATACCTCCAACTATGAGATATTCATTAAAGATTTAACCACAAACACCGTCGCTCAATTAACCTTTGATGGCTTCACCAACCGATGGCCCAAGCTCCTAATTGGGGACGCTGCCGCAAAGTGACAAAATTTGCGTAGTTGCCCCACATCCTATAATTAATGATGGGTCAAAACCGTGGGATGACTTCAAATGAAAGACAAAGTTTCCAAAAATACAGTCGTAACTATCCATTATACTCTGACAGATAATGACGGAAACAAACTTGATTCATCAGTTGGTGATGAGCCGATGGAGTATCTTCACGGACATAATCAGATCATCAAGGGGCTTTCTGATGCTATGCAGGGCAGAAAGGTTGGTGAGAAATTCAGTGTAACCATTCCTTCAGGTAAGGCTTACGGAGCATACAAGAAAAATCTAGTTTTTGTTCTTGATCGAGATAAAATTAAAGGGGAAGGAGAGCTTACAGTTGGAACGATGATGGAGCTTTCTGATTCAGGAGGACACCCTGTTCCAGTTACGGTGACTGATATCTCTGGCGATAAAATCACTGTCGATGCCAATCATCCCATGGCTGGAAAAACCCTCAACTTCGATGTTGAAGTTATTGCCGTTCGTGAAGCTACTAAGGAAGAGTTATCACATGGACACGCTCACCATGGGGATGGGTGTTGTTAGGATAATTCGAGTCATTTGCTCCTAGGTAGAAGGTAATCCATTCATAATAGACCAGAGAATTAATGGTTATTTGTTAAATATAAATAAAACTAGTAATATCAATATATTAAGTCATCTGAGATTTATCAATCTATCAAAATTCATCAAGCCTAATTATTTTTTGTGGTATAAATCATCAAATTTGATGTAAAATGGAAGACATGATCAAACGAGATATATTTAACAGGCTTAGATCGTGGAAGGTAAGTCCCAAGAGAAAACCCCTATTACTGTGGGGTGCTCGACAGGTGGGGAAGACATTTATTTTAAAAGAATTTGGTCGGACGTCATTCGACAAATTTCATTATCTTAATTTTGAAGACAACGAGAGACTTGGCGAAATCTTTAAGGGAGATCTAAAAACAGATCGAATCATTAAAGATTTAAAGTTTTCATTGAATTCAGATATTGATTTAGAAAAGGACTTACTTATCTTCGATGAGATTCAATCAAGCCAGGAAGCTTTAACAGCACTCAAATATTTTAAAGAGAACTTACCTCAGCTTGCAATCTGTGCCGCTGGATCTCTTTTAGGTTTAAGTTTGGGCGAGGGATCCTTTCCCGTTGGTAATGTAGATATATTAAGACTGTGGCCTGTTACCTTTAAAGAATTCCTTGCTGCAATCGATGACAGCCGTAGTTTAGAATTTATTGAAAACATCACGCCTCAGACGGAGTTAACGGTAACAATTCATAATCATATTTGGGAGAGCTTTAAATCGTACCTGATTGTGGGAGGATTGCCCTCAGTGATTAATACATTCATGGAGTATAGAAGTAACTCATTTGAGGCATATAAAAACGTTCGTGAAGAGCAGAAGACCTTGAACAATAGTTATTTAGCCGACGTGGCGAAGCATGCAGGAAAAATTAACTCCATGCATATTGAGAGGGTATGGAAAGGTATTCCAACGCAGATGTCTGCGAGCGTAGATACTTCTATTCGGAGGTTTAGATTTTCTGGGGTTGTGCCAGGAATTTCTCAGTACAGTAGATTAGTAGGCCCTATCGACTGGCTTCACTCTGCTGGTTTAATAATTAGAGTTCCAGAATTAAGCTCCGTAGTGAATCCATTAATAGGTGGGGTTAAGGAGAATTTTTTTAAGCTTCTGTTCTTTGATGTTGGGATCTTAGGCGCAATAGCGAATCTCTCGCCTGCCTCCATTCTTGGCTATGATTTTGGGACCTATAAAGGATACTTAGCTGAGAATTTTGTGGCACAAGAACTAATAGCTACTGGATTTGAGAATCTATATTCATGGCGAGATAATGAAGCAGAGATAGAGTTTCTGATCGATTCAAGCGTTGGGGCTATACCAATAGAAGTTAAAGCTGGTTCTGTTACAAGATCCAAATCACTAAAGTCCTTTGTGACAAAGCACAGTCCTAAAAAAAGTGTAATTCTAAGCGGAAAAGGAATTTTAGACTGTAAAACTGGCAGATATCCGCATCACTTGCCGCTCTACCTAGTTTCAAGTGGGATAAGATCTGTAGTTTCTTGACCCTTTCCTTTTCGACTCTTTGGCAAGTCCCCAAGTTTCTGTCCAAGTTTTAATAGAGTATTTCTTAACTTAACAGAATCTAAATCATGAAAACTAAGTTGTGATCTTACAACAATGCTCGCTGCAACTCCGGCACTCTCACCAAGGATCATATAGACCGGTTCCATTCGTAAGGAGGTATAGGGAACATGGCTGGCAGATAGGGCCACAGGAACAATCAAATTAGAAATCTCATTTTTCTTAGGCAGTAAACTGCGCAAGGGGATCTGGTATGGCAATATATTTGTCTGTAAATGACCTTCATTAAACGGAGTGCCATCAGCAAGAAGTACTCGCTGCACATGATGTGATTCAATCGGGCATGAGGCCATTCCAACAGAATCAATTTTCCTACGTTTCTTGAAAAGATCTTCCTGTGTCAAGATATATTCGCCGACCATTCGTCGAGCTTGGCGAACATAGAGTTGGGGTGGAAAATTACCAGTCTCTTTGAATTCATCCCCACAGTATCCCCAAGAAGAAATTTCCTGACGAAGATGTTTTGGTACTGCAAGATCTGAAGATAAGAAATAAAGAAGTCCTTGAATATATGTTTTGTGTTCCTTTGCTATCTGCTCTCGTTTCTTTTTATCTCCTTCTGGATACTCCCAACTGCCGCCTATCAGATTTGTAGAAAATGGGCCGCCATTATTTAGGTCGTACTTGCCGTTATGAATTTTTAATATGGTAAATAGATCTTTATGAGTTGTCTTGGGAGCCGCGCCTAGCAATCTAGCTAATATTTCGTAATTTTTACGAGAGTATCCATTAGGTTTTGAAAATGGAATACGGATATCCGCACGCTTAGTCACGCAGAGACGGTAATTATAAGCGGGAGTTTTTTTATCAGCAGAACCAGGGGAAGGCATCTTATCTAAATGGATTCCTGGTAGGAGTTTTCCATTTGAATCTCGGCCACTAAATTTTCCTTTAAATTGATGACGAATTGGGCCGCCGTCTGGTCTAACTCCAGCCATGGATTCGTTATAAGTTTCGACTGATTCGCGACCAATTGTGTAAGCAACTCCAGCCTTGGCCAAGAGATCTCCTTCATAGGAAGCATCTATAAAAGCAGCAGCCTCAAATTTTCTACCATCATCTAGATGTATCGCTGTAATCCTATCTTTTTTGGTAGTCACACTTTGAAGATGGAAGCCTCGAATGATTTCCAGTTTATTATCCGCGATTATTTTCTTAAAAACTTCCTGAGCCACATGTGGTTCGAATCGTTTGGCAAATGATGTGTTATAGTGTTTACCTATCAGGGAGAATATCTCTCTAGAGATTCCACCAATCGTTCGTTCAGCGCAGACGTCAGCGGCGCTAAGTCCGCCGGTCATCATTCCCCCGATATGATTAGAGGGTTCAATAATTATTGATTTAACACCAGCACGGTGAAGAGCGATTCCTGCACTTATTCCGGCAGGCGTACCCCCGTATATCAGGACATCAGATTTGAAGTCAGCGTGAGCAAAAGGCGATAATGCCGCTGAAATGAAGAGGAATATGGATATGGGTAGTAATTTCATCAAGTAACTGGTGCCCTGCTTACACTTAACCTATTTATATATCACTAGTAAGTGAAATTTAGGCACACCCTGGGCTATATATATTTACAATGTTAAACGAGCATCAATCAAATCGTGGCAGTTTTCTAACCGGCTTTGGGTTTAGCCTGGCACTCTTTGGCTTTCTTTCTGGGCCAACACGATTTTGGTTCGTGGATCCCTCCAGCGTTGGATTAGCTGGAAAGTGGATAATCATTTTTGGAGCAATATTTCTAGGGCTTGGTCTGCTATCTGGTTGGGAGAGAATTAAGAAAGGTAATATATCAATTAGTCCAATAGGCGCAGCCGCAGCATTACCAGTAATTTTTTGCCTTGATTGGATGACACGCTCCTATGGATTCTTTCCACCCACGTCATTTAGAGGGGAGATAATTTTTCTCTCGATTATTTCATGGTGGTTAATTAAGGATTCTTTTAGTGGAGTTTTGAGATCCCTGCCGATAATTGCAGCTGTAGTTTGTATTGTTACATTCTTTAGCTATGGAGATGGAAGAATCCTTCTACATGATGACCATGCATCGTTTTTTTATCGCCTACAATTAATTAAAGATAATTTTCCAAACATTCCGAATTACAATCCGCTTTGGAACGCAGGAATTGAGATTCGTGATTATTTCGCCACAGGAATGCTGAATCTTTTTCTTTTATTTTCTCCACTTATTTATATTTTTAAGATGGAGTCACTTTATAATTTAATTGTGGCTTCCGTTATTTTTATCCTTTTGCCGCTTTCAGTATTTTGGGGTGCTAAATTAGCTGGTCATAACAAAAATACCGCATCTTTAGCTGCATTTTTGTCCTTGGTTGCCAGTATGCTGTGGTACCGATGGTGTCTAAAGTACGGAGCAATGGGATTTATTCTTGCAGCCGCACTATTTCCTCTTAACATCGGATTTCTTATCAAACTCTTGGATCCCAGCAGAGAGTTTCGCAAATATGAAGCAGCAATTTTCCCGCTCTCTCTTTCATTAATGCTTTATTGGTCTATGAGTGGGCTGGCATTAATACCACTAGGTCTTCTTGCCCTATACAGAGTGAAGACCATTCTAAAGAAGCGATATTTTAAAACGATGGCAGGTGTTTTTTTACTTTGCTATTTACCATGGGCAGTAACTTTTTTCTCTACATCAAATGTTGGAAAATTTGTAGCGCTTGATCAGTATTCAGCCGAGCATCAACTTGAAAAGGATGAGCAGCTTAAAACTCTGAAAAAGGATGTCTCGGATCCTTGGTCTGGGAAGATGGAGATCTTAGCAGTTCGTGGAGATAAACGACCATTTACGTTCGCAGAGATCGTTACACATCTACGCGAAGTTACGATAATGACTAATCCATTAATTTTATTTTTAGCCTTGCCTGGCTTTTGGTTTTTAAGTTCTGCCTCCAGTGCTCCGTATATTCTGGTTGTCTCCTGGCTATTAGGATTGTCTTTTATAGGAACTCCATTTAAGCCGCAGCTAGAACTGGATCGGATGTATCTTTTAGCACTTGGATTGCTTGTTTTACCGACGGCTCTTTCAATTCGGAAGGTTTGGGAGGAGGCTAAAAGCAATGAAATTTACAGTAAAGTACTTGCTTCGATAGTCACAGGGTTTGTTCTATTTTCCCTGTTTGCAACTACTGCCATTATTAATAGTCGACGTGAAGAAAAGTACCATTTTACAGATGAATCTTACTTTGAATTAGCGGCTGCGATTAAACAACATGCCAAAGGAGGCCGCACTCTTTTCCCGGGCTTTATTCTGCATGAACTTTCGTATGCTCATATCGCTCCACTCGCAGCGATGACTTCACAGCCAATGGTGGCATCAGTCCATATTCATAGTGTCTGGTGGCATGCAGAGCTAGTGCCGTCCTATTACCTCGATCAAGGTATCTCCGGGGTGGAGGAGTACTTTGACCTAATGAATGCCACTACCTTGGTAGTGCATGAACCAAGTTGGATCCAGCTCATAGATAAGCATCCTGAACTTTACAAAATGGTTTGGGC
>CAZYRE010000029.1:19111-20845 GCA_964650155.1 uncultured Bdellovibrionales bacterium | reverse complement strand
GTTCGCGATCCGCTTCGGAAGGCTCTCTTTCACACCACCACGATACACTTCTCCACGGACACTCGGGTCGATGTAGTACTCAGGATCGTCAGTCTTGCCGCTCAGCTGATCCCGGATGTTACCCGGATTCCGCTGCGGCTTGAACTGACTGCCCCAACCATCATCCACCGACCTGCGCGCCATGGCTTCGTCGATCCGACGGAGCTCTCCGTAGTCGTAGCCAACAGCCCGTTCCCCTTGCTGGAGGAAGAGCTGATCGGCGGCGAGATTCCGTCTCCGGATCTCGTCGCCTTGAACCGGAGCAGAGGCTTCCTGCATGACAGGCTGAGCCATCTGCTTCCAGTTATCAGGACCACGGTACCAGATGAGGGAGTCGAAGGCGCCGAGGAACGGTGCCAACATGATCGCCGTGCCGATGACGGCCTTGCGACCCTCCTTCGACCAGTAGCAGAGCTTCATCAGCTCGAAGGCGTAGTAGTCTGCCCTCTGCAGGTGCTTGAAGGTCGAGAACCGCATCTGCCAGAGGCGCAGATCCGGGTACTTCGCTTTCAGCTCCTGGATCTGCTCGAAGAAGGAGAGCCAGTGCCCCACAGCAGCACAGACACGCGCCCACGGCGTGTTGACTGCGCTACCGGTAGCACCTTCGTTAGAGAACTGCCCGAGCAGCTCTTCGAGGAAGGCTTCCTGGTCTTGCCTCCGGTGCTCGAGGTTTCTGTACCTCGCCCCGACTTGGCCACCAGGAGCCCGGCGATCAGCCACCAAGCCCATCCAAGCCTCGATCAGAGTGTCCACGAACTCCTCGGGAGCGCCGGGGAATCCGTGAAGCTTCCGGATCAGTCGGTGGAACCGACCGAACCGTTGCCGGAGCTGAGTGATGGCATTCTTCCGATGGAAGAGGCGCCTGACCTCTTCGTATTCACCTTCTCCGAAGTAACAGGTCTCCTCGTCTTCGAAGACGATGTAGTCATCGAGGGTGCCATCTCTCATCGCCTGCGCACGACGTCGAGTGTGCCCGCCGAGCATGCAGTAGGCCTGCAAGGTTCGGAAGGCCGCCGGTGCCGGGAGATCGTAGAGCATGAACCAGTCGCCTGGGTCGCCCTTCTCCAGCCAAGACAGCGCTTCTCGCGCGTGCGTGAGCTCGCGCATGAGCCGTTCTGCATTCTCTTCGGTGTGAATGCCGGTCAGCGCGCCTTCCAGTCTGGTAACTTCGAGCATCCAGAACTGCCTGGCGAACTCGTGGCTATTCACCGCGATCGAGTTGGTCATCACCCCAGCTTGTCGCTTCATCCAACCACCCAGCTGGGCAGGGACAAGGAGACGAGTCTGTTGCCAGAGGTGGAAGCCGGCCATGGGGCCGAGCATAACACCTGCTTTCGCGATGGCGGTGAGCCACCACGTGGCGTTGTCGAACTGGGCATCGACTGCCGGATTGAACTGGAATCCTCCCGTCTGTCCGAATGCACGCTCAGAGAACGTGAATGCGGCGGCGGAGAGGAGTGCAGTCTTTGCAGCCAGAGCAGCGGCTGCTTGCTTCGCGCCTTCACGCGTAATCATGCTGACTCCTTCCCCCGGAACGGGGGGCTGAGTGTTTGTGAAAGGAATTAAGTCCAAAAAAAATGAGAGAACCTACAAGGTCATCTCGGACTCTTCCTATCCTAAAAGCTAGAAAGCTTAACGACAGGAATAATCCGAAAGTTCTCTTCTACAAGAATAGATTTTTGAGAGCAGAGATCT
>CAZYRE010000029.1:15280-19011 GCA_964650155.1 uncultured Bdellovibrionales bacterium | reverse complement strand
CCAGGCAAACGATCTCGAAGGAGTCTCACTACTTCATAAATCCCAAGAGAGCTCACCTCGTGGGCATGTAGATGAAAAATTCCCTGCTCTTCAATAATTTTATATTCCGGATCTTCAACTTGTCGAATTCCAATTAAGGCAATCTTTTTGGGATCTACTAACTCTTCTTTGATTGCATGAAATAACACTGATCCGTAATCCACATGTGGACGAGGCATTATATCTGGATGAGCATCAATATAAACCAAGGAAAATCCGGGATGTTTCTCAGCCAGTGCGCGCATAGTTCCAAGACTGATAGTATGAGCACCACCAACAACTAACGGAATATCCCCTTTCTTCAAAACATCCCCTACCGCGGCAGTGGTGGCAGCTAGCACATCTTCAACCATCGCCTTAGCACGAACATCTCCGATATCATCAAATGAAAAGATCGTACTAAAGTTGGAGGTAAGTACCCTCAAGGCATCTCTAATAGCTCTTGGTGCATTTTGTTGATCGATGGCAGTAGCTGTTTCGGCCCTACAGCCAACACTAAACGGAACACCTAAAAGCTTTACAAACCCCATATTGAACTTCCAATGCAAAAAAGTGGAAACCTATTACTACTACGGCCTTATTTTCTGAGGCCAGCCATGATTGAACGCATATCTTGACCCAATCCTATCCTATTGATTCCTAGTAAAGTTAAGGGCAGAATGAGCCGTCTTATTGATATCGGCCCATGTTATGGCCTACTTAATTAACGATTTGGAGGAATTAATTTTTTGAATACTTTCGCACCACGGCGGCCATATCGGCCCAATCGGCCCCCACCACAGCAAGCAGAAAAACACAGAATCAATAGATACATCTCAGCTCGTGACGTAATGGTCATCGATGAAGAGGGGCGCCAATTAGGGGTAATCCCAACTCGTGAAGCAGTTAACATGGCCCAAGATCGTGGACTAGATCTAGTCGAAGTTGCTCCACAAGCTCAGCCACCTGTTTGTAAAATAATGGACTACGGTAAATTCAAATACCGGGAAGCAAAGAAAGAAGCTGAGGCCAAGAAAAAACGAACTGAAATTGAATTAAAAGAGCTACGGATTCGATACCGCACCGACGTTGGTGACTTTGAAACTAAGCTTAAGAAAGCTCGTGAATTCCTTGAGGGTGGCGACAAAGTTAAATTCTCTATGAGATTTAAAGGTCGAGAGATCGCCTTTATTGAACTCGGCCAGAAGAAGTTTGACGATCTAGTTACCAGACTTGAAGACATAGCCATCGTTGATGAAAGGTCTCCGCGTATGGGTAACTCAATTCATATTATCTTTGCTCCAAGCAAGAAGTCATGACAACTGCTCCTTCGCTACTTCGCTCTGGGTTATCGCCCGAGGATTTGGCGCGGGCGATTTTTAAAACTGAGATGCCTGAAGAGGCAGTTAGAGCCCTGCCGGCACAAAGTGCATATTTGGCCATCAAATCACAGGGCGTTGATGCTGCCGGAGATCTCATTGCCCTACTTACCCCCGATCAACTGCGAGTCTGCTTGGATTTCGACCTCTGGAATAAGGATGAATTCTCAGAGGAAAACTTCTGGGATTGGCTATCTCAATCTGATGAAGAGGAATCTCTTAAAGCGATCCAACGACTCATTGCTACAATTGATCTTAAGTTACTAGCGCTGATAATGAGCCGTCATGTTCACACGGTGGTGTTCGATGAACCAACAGATCAACCACCCGGACCGCATTACTACACTCCTGACAAAGGATACACCTGGGTGTTTATCAACATGGAGGATTCGGAACGACATCGCCTCCTGGGAAAACTTCTAGCCTTTCTTTTTGAATCATCCGCAGAGCTTTTTTATCAGTTGATGTCCATTCCAGGTACTACAACTGAAAGCGAACTTGTCGAGAGCGCTTTCCAGGATAAAGTGAGACGCCTCTCAGATGAAGATATCCCAGATCCTGAAACTGCCCACAAAATTCACGCACCAATGCGTCTTTTTGAAGTTAGGCCACTATTACAAAATGCCACAAAACATTCTCCAATTGAAGCGATCCCAGTTATCGAACCACTCATCTATACTGGAGAATTTCCAGATAAAATTGGATCACTTGCTGATCAGATTAGAAAAGAAGGGACCGAAGAAGAACGCCTCTCCTTTGAGTCAGAATTAACCTTGATTCTCAATTCCGCTATTCAAAGGTTCTCTGTGCCATTTTCTGACTACGAAGCAGTTAGAATAATTACGGCAAAGGTGAAGGGAGTTTTAAATGTAGGATTAGAACTTGCTTCAAAAGAATGTACCCTTTCTCTTCTTGAAATCCACAACACTCTTGGTTTGCAGGGAATCTATCGGCTCGGATTAGAGCCGCTTATGACTTTAGGTAGAACCGCTTCCCGTCTTCCAAAGGAAATTACCGAATCAACAGACTTAGAAACAGGCGTTACAGAGGTCCTTACTGCGACCAGGAAACTACTCCCTGAATACCCTCTCTGCTTAGCGCCTGATGGAACATTTATAGAAACCAATGGCCAACTAGCAGTAGGATCGCGCGCAATTTTCAGAAATTCTGAGATAGAAACCCTGAATCAGTTTTTTAATTTGAGATTTAAAAACTAACTACTTCTTCTTTTCCTCTTTCTTATCAGCCTTCTTATCGTCTTTCTTATCTCCCTCGGCGGATTTATCACCTTCTGTAGCAGCTTCTTCAACCTTAGGAACCTCAGTTACGCATTTAATCTCTGCAATGTTTACACCCAAACATTTGCCCTGAATTTTTTCGCAATCAACTTTGACGGCATCTTCCATCTGTTTTCTGGCTTGAAAACTAAGAGCGGATATTGAACTTCCAATAGTTAGATATCTTGCGGCCATGCATCCAGAGAGATTCTCATGCGCGTTGCGACATTGATCAGAGGCAGCTTTCTGATTTTGATCGATCAGTGGACGCATCGTTACTTTTGCCTCCTCTTCAGTTGCACCTTTTGCATGAAGGGTTGTCCAATGTTCCTCTATCTCTTTCCCCTCTTTATCACCTTGCTTCCATTTGAAGGTAATAGTTGTAGAGCACGTGCTTTGCGCAAAAGAATTGCTTTGGGAAATAATCGTGGAAAATACAGCCAAAACAAAAACGTGTTTTATCTTCATACGTAATCCAAAAATCTAATTTCACGGATAAATCACTTGCAAAATAGGTCGATTAGGCATGGTTCTACAACAACAAAAAAATAATTTAATTCCTTTGAATAAAGCCCATGGGTAACCGTCCTAGTCGCTGTAGGGTTAATAACAGGACCGCAAGTGCGGTAATAACAGATGAATAGCTCCGCAAATGATTTTAATGAGTTTTACGCCCACTCGGCGCCAAATAAGACGGGTTCGCCAGAACGAAACCTAATATTGGCGATCCTTGAGAGAGCCATCCTGGACTACACAGGGAACGACCCTGAGCAGGCAGAGGATGCCGAGTTGTGGCTTTTTGGTGGGGAGATAGATCCTGAGCCAGAAGAGTTTACGTTCCCATGGGTCTGCAATGAGCTAGACCTAGACTTAAAAGATGTGACACAAAAAATCCGCTTAATGCCAAGACGCGGTAATAGCAGAGTGCCACCATGGTACCAAACTGAGGAGTACCAAGCTCAAAAGATGGGAGCAGCAAGTTCTCGATGACGCATAGCTAACAGCCTCAACCACACAATGGTTGCCGCCCCGGAGGGAAACTTCCGGGGCGTTTTTT
>CAZYRE010000029.1:12116-15180 GCA_964650155.1 uncultured Bdellovibrionales bacterium | reverse complement strand
CGCGCGGAGCCCATGGTGGGTTTGGTAAAGAGGCGTCCGCCAGAGATGGAACGAAGCGGCGTGGCAACAAATGGCCCTGTATCACCTCTTCGCCGGCTGATTTCGTTTTGAAGTAATTTTGCGAATAACATTCGTCGTGAAATCTTATCTCTAGGAGAAAAATGCCAGAGAATACCAAAAGGAAGGGCCAGCATTGCAGTTATGGCAAAAGAAGCAATCAATGAATAGCTGAGCGAAACAGCATATAAACCAACAGAGATTGAGAACGCCAATCCTAAAATTGCCACCCAGGCGCTCCAAGGAAATTTACGAGCAGTTACGATATAAAGATCTTCATCCTTTGATTTAAGGTCTAATACATCTTCTAAATAAGCTTCTAAAAATTCTACTGGAACAAAAGCCACCCCTGCCTCAAATGATGATTTGGATTTATTAAAAAACGATCCTAAATCTAGTGGTACGGGAAATGGAGTTGAGAAATGAGAAAGTGTTAATACAGATCCTAATCCAGAATGGGCCCGCTCATAATCAAGTAGCGCACCACCGATCATACGGTAGCAATCGATAAACTTCTGCGAGCGCGAGAAGTGTGCGTCAGAATTATGATCAGAATCTGAGCGTTTGGTCATGCAGTGTGTCCAAAGTCCTCGGTATTACCCGAACGGCCCTGGTTATCTGCCTGAGTTACCTACGAGGCGGCCGTCTATCAACGCGTACTTGCACAGGAGATGGAGTCCGAGGTTGCATAGCCTCAACAGTCTGCCTGATTAAGTCACCGAAGAATTTTTTTATCTTTTCAAACATTCGGAATCCTAGTGATGCCGATAAGTCCTATTCTAACATATCGGCATTATTAGGACGGCACGTAAGTAGTTTTGATTCAAAATATCCCTAAAGGCGTATAACGACATTATAGCCCAGGCTTAGTCATGTTGAGCAAATCCAATAACTTAGAAAGCTCTTTTTCTTCCAAGACTTTCAATTCCCTAGCCACCTGCCGAACTGTCTTATCTTCTTTATAAGCAGTTTTAGCTACCTGTGCGGCCTTATCGTAACCAATAACTGGGGCTAAGGAAGTACAGGTTGAAAGGCTCTTCTCGGCATACTCAAGACATTTTTCTTTATTGGCAGTGATTCCAGAAACACATTTATCAACGAAGTTATTAGAAACGCTCGCGAGTAAATCAACCGACTCTAAGAGGTTGTGTGCTAACGCTGGCATCATTGCATTGAGTTCAAAATTTCCATGCTGACCACAGAGCATAACGGTTGTGTCATTGCCCATCACGTGAGCTGCCACCATCATGACAGATTCACAGACAACTGGATTAACTTTTGCTGGCATAATGCTGGATCCAGGTTGAATTTCCGGAAGTCCGATTTCGCCGATTGCACATCTTGGTCCGGAGGCAAGCCAGCGAAGATCATTTGCTATCTTCAATAAGGAAACCGCAATGGTACGTAATTGGCCACTTAACTCCACACACCCATCTTTGGTTCCTTGAGCCTCAAAATGATTTCTGGCCTCAACATATTTCATCTTTGACATCTTATTGATTTCAGAAATTGTGCGGCCAGGGAATTCTGGATGCGTATTTAGGCCCGTTCCAACAGCAGTTCCGCCGAGGGCTAATTCTTTTAAGGACTCCTGAGAACGGCGCAATCTCTCAATCCCGTAACGAATCTGTGCGGCGTATCCACTAAACTCTTGACCAAGAGTAATAGGGGTTGCGTCTTGAAGATGGGTACGTCCAGATTTAATTACATCTTTAAATTCGTTTGCTTTAGCTGAGAATGCTTTCTCAAGTTTCGTAAGCGCTGGGATAAGATGTGCCTCTATAGCTTCACCAGCCGCGATATGAATCGCTGTGGGGATCACATCATTAGAGGATTGAGACATATTAACGTGATCATTCGGGTGAATTAGATTCCGTTCTCCTTTAGCCCCACCCATAATTTCAATCGCTCGGTTAGCGATAACCTCATTGGCATTCATGTTTGTTGAAGTACCAGACCCGGTTTGAAAAATATCGAGGACAAAATGACGATAAAGCTCGCCATTGATTACTTCGTCACAAGCCTTGCAAATGGCGTCGCACTTCTGGGCATCAAGTAACCCGAGACCCTTATTAGCCAATGCGGCTGCCTTTTTAATTGTGCCCAATGCGGAGACGTAAGATTTAGAGAACCTAAGGGAACTAATAGGGAAATTAAGAACTGCCCGCTGGGTAGAAGCTCCCCACAAGGCATCTTCCGGAACCTGCATCTCTCCCATGGAGTCTTTCTCTTTTCTCATAAATCTCTCCGCAACATAAAAGGGGCAAAAAGCTACATCTGTCTTTCCTCTATTAGAATATAATTCTATGTATAGAAAGTGTTTTACAGACTTTATGACTGAGGCTTCAGCTACACCAAATTCTAAAAACCCGTTGTCCTGGTTATTACCAGCAAAGCCAGAGCTTTTGGCAGAACTACGGGATTTAATTCAAAACTCCAGAACTCCTTTAGATACCCAAGCCGATTGCGCCTTAAAAGATCCGGTTATAGCTCTTGATCTACTTAAAACTGCAAACGCCCTGACAATTGGTGGAACTAAAACCGTCATCATGACGATCCGAGGAGCAATTCAGAGACTCGGTAATGCTGAAGTCATAGTTAGACTCAACGAGATAGAAAGCAGGGATCAAATTACCACTCCTGGAGTTACTGAATGGATAGAGGTGCACAGGGAACATTGCAGAAAACTGTCCAGCCTAACCGAAATAATCGCTGATATTAAACAGAGTGGATATACCGAAGAGTGCAGGATCTCCTCTCTGTTTGCTTTTATGGGAGACATGCTAGCGGCGGCATTTCTTCGGGAAGATTACGTACTGCTGGCCCAAAATTGTACAAGGAAAATTCTAAACTATAGACTAGCACAGAAGTTTCATTTCGATCCGGAACAAACAGTCGTCAGATATTTACAGCGACATGGTGTGCCAGAAGTAATTACCTTTCCTCTGGATCGTAAGGCCAGCACAAAAGACCCTCGTGGTGCAATTATGCGTCCTATCTGCACTGC
>CAZYRE010000029.1:0-12016 GCA_964650155.1 uncultured Bdellovibrionales bacterium | reverse complement strand
TCAACCTGACACAAGACGAACTTCCGAAGCCTGCTTCAGCTCTGGTTCGCTTCCCCAAAGCCACTTCGTGAAAGCAAACCGTCCGATCCGTTCCTGAAGAATGGCAATGGAAGTTCCCAAGACCAACTCTTCCATCTTTGGTGCGTTCCAGGCTTCTACGAAGTAGCGCTGCCCATTCTCTACCTCGAGAACGAGGAAAGTGGTTGCTCGCTCCATAGGTGGATCGATCCTCTCGACCACAACTCCCGGCTGACTAGAGACGCTGACCACTGATGCGCGAATCTCCGAGTGCGTGAACGGCACGATCGGATAGATGTTGCCAAAACCACAGAGGAGCAGGAGGAAAAGTATCCCCATCCCACCTGCGACCTTGGCAAACATCCTCGTTCGTTCCCCCTTGCTGAGGTAAACGACGAAGAGGATTCCACCCCCAGCGATACATGTTGCCTCTCCAAGTCTTAAGATGAAGAGCATCGCGTGTGTGGCATCGGCACGATCCACTCCACTATCACTACTGGCAATGGCGAAATCCACCAGGAAGAGTGCCAGTAGAACGACGGCAGCACGAAGAGACATCTGAAGGTCGTCGTCTTCGGATGAAAAGAATCGAATGAGCTTCTCCATAAACTGGTCCTCCTGTAGGTTCGGTGTTTTGAGGGAAGCTTGCGTGTAGCATTGAAGACTACACCCAAGCTTCCCTCCCGAAATACATATGAAGACCGAAATAACCTTTGCTTCTACCAACTCTCGCTTCGTTGGATAAAGTATCAACTACAGATAGCTAAGTCACGCATCTAGACTCGAAGCACTACACCCATGCAAACCCCTTAAAAACCTGCTAGAAACTCTATGGGATTTACACGGCACGTACAGAATGAAGATATACCTCGATAACAACGCTACCACCCCAGTGGACCCACGAGTAGTAATGGAGATGGAGCGTGCATTGAAGGGCGAATTTGGAAATCCTGCGAGCGTGGCTCATGCTTGGGGCTGGCAAGCTGAGGAGTTGGTGAAGATCGCTCGGGAGAAAGTTGCCAAAGCTATCGGAGCAAAAACTAATGATATTATTTTTACTAGCGGTGCAACCGAAGCGATTAATTTAGCACTCCTTGGACTTAGAAAAGAAAAGACAAGACGAATAATTCATTCCTCGATTGAACATAAAGCTGTCATCGATGTCTGTGAAGAGATGCGCCGGATCGGATTTGAAGTTAGAATTATTCCTGTAAACAACGCCGGACTAATTGATTTAGATAAACTCAGAAGGGAACTCAACTCTCCGACTCTTCTTGTTTCAATAATCGCTGCAAACAATGAAATCGGCACGATTCAGGACATCAAGGCTATTAGTAAACTTTGCAAAGAACGCGGCGCGTTACTGCATTTAGATATCACTCAATTACTCGGCAAAGCTAAATTTAACCTCGAAGAACTTGGTGTAGATTTAGCTTCTTTCTCTAGTCATAAGATCTATGGACCTAAGGGAGTGGGAGCACTTTATGCATCCACTCAAGCACGAGACAAACTACAGCCTATTATCTTTGGTGGGGGTCATGAACGAGGACTCCGCTCTGGAACTTTAAATGTTCCTGGAATAGTGGGCTTTGGGACCGCTGCTGGAATTTTATCGGAAGAGCTTTCCAAAATCGAAAACCATGTGGGTCGACTAACAGAGCTAATGGATCGGGAGCTTCGACGTCAAATTCCAGAGATCAAATTAAACGGGGATCCTAAAAACCGAATATTGGGAAATTTAAATCTTAGAATTCCTGGGATTAATGCAGGTCAGTTATTGGCAAAATTGGGAACGACGATTGCCCTATCCTCTTCGTCAGCATGTTTGTCTCAAACGGGAGGAGCATCTCACGTTCTTAAGGCAATTGGACTTACCCAGCAGGAGCGTGATGAATCATTCCGAATCGGGATAGGCCGCTTTAATACCGTGGAAGAGATTGGATTTGCAGCGGAAAAAATTGCGCTGACAGCTAAAACAATTTAGTTAAATCTCGCCTAAACCATTGATATAGACATCTATATTCGCGATAATGCTCCAGCTTAATCCTAGAGGAACAATTATGTCGGCAGGTCGTTATACACTTCTTACTATTGGTCTTATCCTTTCTTCCCTATTCACGACTCAAATTACAAAAGCTGATGAGATTAGAGTGGCCGTAGTAGACATGGATAGAGTTCTCAATGAATCAACAGCGGCAAAAGCGATTCGTGCTGATCTAGAAAAAGTTAAAAACACAAAGAAAAAGGAGTTAGAAACCAAGAAGAACTCCCTAACTCAATTAGAATCAAAATTAAAAGAAAAGAAAGTTTCCTCAACATCTAAAGAAGCTGATGATTTTAGAGCTCGCGCTCGTGACTTTGCTCGACTAGCTCATGACGCAGAGGAAGATCTAAAGCGGGAGTATTTAAAATCAACGAAGATCCTCGTTGAAAAAGCACAAAAGATCATCAACGACTACGCTGCGGAACTTAAATTGACATTGGTTCTTGAAAGAGGCTCAACCCAAAGAAGCACTGTCCTCTACAGCACTAATACATTAGATATAACAAACGAGATCATTACTCGGATGAACGCTCAGAAGTAATTTAAATTCTCACTTCACATGTCAGGCGACGGATCGCAACTAGACTCAAGCCTTCTCCATGTAATGGAGGAGGCAACTAAGGGGAACAGGGAGTCACTAGAGTCCTTTTATAAACTATTCCTGACCTCACAATTCCTTGTACCACTCAGGGAGCAAACGGCTCCGCTGTCTCATCAACCTAAGTACCCAAATGATTTCTTTCAACTCCTTGGCATTAAAGGCGGGGATAAATCATGGCTCCCTATTTTTACAGGCCCAACAGCGCTAAATGAATGGATGGGACAGGAATTAGCTTTTAATACCCTTACCGGTGCTGAGATCTTAGAGAAAGTCCCTGCTGATTGGTGGATCGCTTTAAACCCTAGCTCTGAGACCTCAAAGGAATTCTCCCCGTGGGAGATACAAGCACTACGAGGCGGCGAAGATGGCATTAAAGATGCGGTAGAAGATCAGCTTCCGACCTTAGTTCTCGAAAGAGAATATTCCGCTCTTAACGACAATTATTCTGAACTAATCGATCAGATTAAACTCGAGGCGAAGAAAGAGCCTGCTATAGAAAAGATTAGAATCGCTCTCGAAATAGAAAAGGATGCTCAAGGCAACTCAATTCATGAGCGAATAATTATCGGCGCAACCTGTACCCAGACGACCACAAAAGGATCCGCTGATAAAATCAAAGAGAAACTTGGACTAACAGCGCAGCGATGTTTAATCGGCTCAAGCGAGTTTGAAGTCGTTGTTGGATTGGGCGAGGGGGCACTTTCTACCGGGATGCTTAAAACAATTAAGCCCCTATATATAAAAACAAAAAATCGCACCTTCGGAGTTACGGAATTTATATTCCTAGGACTGCTGGCGCTCTATTCATTCTTCTTCTTCCGAGATCTAAAACCATTTTGGTTTAATCACTTATGGACCACAGATGATGCACTACAGCAGGTCTATCCATTCCATGAGGCTTTAAATCCCGGTGTTTTTACCAACGACCTGCCCACCGAAGTGATGAAGGGATACCTTGCTCCACTTCACTATTGGCTCTCATGGGGGGTAACAAAGGTAACAGGAAACGTCATTATTATGTCTCATGTAGTAATGACACTACAGCTCGCTCTTACTCTTATGTTTTTATTTTTAGCAGTACGAGCAAAGGGCGGCATTGCTCCTGCTCTGTTTGCTGTCACATGGTTCCTTCACACTCGTCCTGTTATTCAAAGAATGACTGGTGGACTACCAAGAGGTTGGGCAGCTCCTGTGCTTGCAGCTTTCCTTTGGGCTTTCCTAACAGATCGCCACAAAGCAGTAATTGCTATTTTGGTACTGGGATGCCTCCTTCATCCCCCAGCAACATTCGTTGCTTGTATCGCTTACGGATCGTTCCTTCTCTGGAAGCTTGCCAACAAGGAACTCGCCTACAGAAAGCCGTTTATTCATTTCATCGCGGCTTGTCCTGTTATTTTACTGATAGTTGCTTTTGTAGTGCACCGACCAGATTCTATCGGGCAGATGGTAGATTTTGCTACAGCTTCAATGATGCCGGAATTCCAGTGGCCAAATGGCAGATTTCCTTTCTTGCCATTTCCTAGCCCAATTGTGGAATTTCAATTTTTTGCTTTTCAGCCTTTTATAAGTAGGCTTTTTGAACCTGCCGTATATATTCAAAACGCTCTACCGCTACTGATCGTTGGGTTGTGCGGAATACTTCCTTTATTGGGCCGACATTTCAAAAAAGAGATAGTTCCAAGCAGACTCTGGTTCTTCCTTCTTGCGGCAGCACTCTCATATTTCGCTGCAAGAATTTTTGCTTTCAAGTTATACGTGCCCAACAGACACTTACAATTCCCGATGAGCTTATTTTTAATCACTGCATTTTCGATCGGAATAGGAACACTCGGGGCTCTCCTAAAAGAAAAATATAAACTCAGATTTGGAGCTTTACTTATTGCCGGATTGATATCCGGACTTGTTTGGATCGGATCAGATACCGGCCTTGTCGGCTCAAGTAATTTCAACTTTTGGGCTTATAAAAAAGGGAATGCCTTTCGTTGGTTAAGCAACAACTCCTCGAATGAATCTTTAGTTGCTGGACACCCTACTCATATAAACGGAGTGCCACTCTTTGCGGGAAGAAAAGCGTTTGCTACAACCGAGATAGCACATCCTTTTTATCCAAAGTATTACGAAGAGATTAGACGACGTCTCATAATCTCCCTAAGGGCGCACTACTCAACTTCACTTAAAGAGATCTACGAATTACTTAAGCCTGAAGGGGTAAACTACTTTGTCTTTTCTAGAAAGCGGTTCTCTGAAAAGGCTCTAAAAAACGAAAAGTACTTCTCGCCTTTGGATATATTAGTTCATGAGCTTACTGCCAGAACCCCAGAAGAGTACGCTTTTAGCTCATTACTTCCTAAGGTAGACCTCACAAAACAGCCATTTCTAGTCTTTCGTGACCAAGAATCAGCTATTATTGATGTAAATGCATTGGGCCGGTATCTTGGCAAAGAATGAAATTACTCCTTAAATCCCTCTTCCTCCTTGGCCTGGCATTTCTTGCTGCCATATATGGATTGGGATTGTCGTATTCAGGGTTTATTACTCCGCTACATTCAAGAGGCGAGCTAAGCGGGATTCATAGCGACCGCTGGTTGGAAGATGGCGCAACGGTCACACTTGATAACTTATCAACAAGGGGAAACAGATTACTTGTTTCATTTAATACTTGGCGACCAACAGAGCCAGCAAAGATAAGTGCTTACGTTTGCGATAATCTCGCTTCGAGTTTTACAGTTACAACGGAAGAGCCTTACACTGTTTATCTAACGGGTGATTGCAATCCCCGAGTTGTTAAATTCAAAGTTGAAAATCCGATCCCACCAAAGCCTGGGGAGACCAGGAGTCTTGGTTCTCAAGTAAAGTTTTTTAAAGTTACTTCTTCGCTTGGGGTCCCGGTTGTTTCTGCTGAACTTTTAATAAAAGTAAGTACAGTAATAGTCTTAATCGCGGCACTGGCAAGTTACTTTAACTTATTAGCTGCGGTTCTCTGCATTGGCCTTTCTATCCTGATTATTTGGGCCTCCCCAAACCTTGCACTTGAACAACCATTCTCATTCTCACTCTTTATTAGCGCTGTGCTTATCGGCTTAATACTACATTCTCAATCTAGGAATAAAAAAACACAGATCTTCATTTCAACCCCAACTTTACTTTTAGGGCTGGTAATTATCATAGCAGCCTCACTTAGATTCTATGGAATAAACTTCGGCCTTCCATCTAACTTTCATCCTGATGAGGTACCGAAATTTAATGCGATTGAAAGGATGCGCGCTTACGGGGATTTAAATCCAAGATATTTTCTTCACCCTTCGGTACTTTTATACACCACGTACTTTAGTAATTTTTTAAGGCAATTAATTTTCCCGACTCCTAACTGGAGCGAAACTTTAATTTTATCTGGTCGATATGCAAGTGCTATCGCAGGCATCGCATCTGTCTATCTTACATATGCAATTGGCCGAAAGCTCTTTAATCCCTGGGCCGGTCTCTTTGGTGCCGCGATTCTTGCCGTATCTCCTCTTCATATTACTTGCAGTCGATATGTAAAGGAGGATTCAATCCTAACTTTCTTTATCCTGCTTACTACCTTTTTAGTTGTTAAAAGCGCAAAGGATAACACTCCAAAACTTCTGTATCTTGCTGGCATAACCGCGGGTGCGGCTGCTTCAACAAAGTATTCGGGAATCCTCTCTTTCTTTCTTCTTTTTGGTGCGCCCTGGATTAGATCTAACTCCTGGAACCCTGACAAAAAATATATAAAAGCCCTAAGTTTCGCACTAATCGCAGTTCCTGTTGGCTTTGTACTCTTCTCCCCATACACAGTGCTAGATCTTCCAACTTTTCTTAAAGACATCGCTTCAGAGAAAGAGCACATGGGCCGTGGTCACATGGTCATGATTGATGCCTGGTCTCAGTTTTGGATGTATCATTTTTATAGAAGCATCTTACCAGGGATCTCTATTTTAGCAGGATGTTTGGGCATAGCTGGGCTCTCATACTTAACTGCAAAAAAAGCTCCGACTTCACTCTATGTAGTCGCGGCCTTTCTACTTTTTTATCTGCCAGCAGAATTTGTTAACGCTAAGCCTGCTCCACAACCTGAGCGGTACATACTTCCCACTCTTCCGTACCTGGCAATCGCTGCCGGACTTTGCTTAGAAGCAGTCCTAGCAAGATGGAGAGCTCTTGGAATTGCGCTATCACTCGCTACAATTTTAATTCCGCTAAATCGTTCTGTTACTTTGGCTTCTGAAATCTATCCTGATACCCGTACTCAGATGCGCGACTGGATGGTTCAAAACTTACCAAAAGGATCCACCGTTGTAATGGACTGGAAACCTTATAATCCGCCACTTAGTGATGACTATTTCAAAGTCATATATCTCCCTCGAGAAGATATAATATCAAATTTAAGGATCTCCCAATTAAAAACTTTGGATGGTGATTATCTAGTTCTTTCAAGTTTATATTACGGTCGTTTCTTTGATCAGCCAAATGCAGAGCCTGCTTTTAGAGAGGTTTTTAGAAAAGTCCTCTCTGGCTTTAGTACAGTAAAAGTTTTTGAAGCCAAACACGGGACTTACGGATTTCACAATCCGAAATTAACATTACTGGATTTAAAAAAACCTATTAGTTAGGTCTAACTAGGCCTAACTGGGTTTAAGAGTTTTAACACCGCTTGCCGAAGCAACTAAAACTTCAGAGCAGTAATTTGTAAAAATACCGCTCTCAACAACTCCAACTATCTGTTTGAGTTTTCCTTCTAGTAGATCATCAATATTGGAGAATCTAACATCAAGGATAATATTACCACGCTCAGTTATAACAGCGCCGTGTTTGCCACTTCCTTCGCGTAACTTGATCTCTTGAGCACCTAATTTTTTTAGCTCTGGTTCGACTATGAGCTGAGCATCAGGAATAATCTCTACAGGGACCGGAAACTTTTCCCCCAACTTTTTAACTAACTTTGAATCATCTACGATTACAACAAAGTGATTACATTTTTTTGCCAATATCTTTTCGGCAAGTAGTGCTGCTCCACGCCCCTTAATTAAGCGAAGCTTCGGGTCTACCTCATCCGCACCATCAAATCCCCATGATATCGTTGCGGCAGAAAATGGGCTTAACACGGTTAAGCCTGCGCTCTCACATCTTACTGCGGACTCTCTACTACTAGATACAACGGCGACATTGAGCTTCTCTTTTTTCACCCTAAGGGCAATTGCATCAATCGCCAGATCCACTGTGGATCCTGTGCCCACACCTAAAACGTCCCCACTCTTAACTCTTTTGGCTATTTCTGTTGCTACTAATTCCTTCATGGTAGGTAGAGTATCCTGATAAGAAATGTAAGCAAGAGTATGCTGAAAATTGATCGAAAATATGTTAGTAGACCCAAATATGAGTCACCAAAACACAACCTTCCTTGCCCTCGGCAGTAACCTTGGAGATAGGAAATCTTACCTAACCCAAGCTATTCATGAAATAAGCACAAAGGTTGGCTTTATAGTTAAGGTGTCAAAGTTCTACAGAACCGAGCCTCTCAATCCTGATAATATCTCTGATCAACCTGAATTTCTTAACGCTGTTCTTGAAGTTAAAACGGACCTTTCGCCTGGCGAGCTGCTGGCAGCAACTCAGCGGATAGAGGCTGGGTTGGGTTTAGATAGGTCTGCCAAAATACCTTGGGGTCCAAGAATTATTGATATCGATATCCTCACTTATGAGGACCAGGTAGTTTCGGAGCCTGACTTAATTATCCCTCATAAAGAGATGTGCAATAGAGACTTTGTACTGATTCCCCTTAATGAGATTGCTCCTGCTTTTCAACATCCAACTAGTAAAAAGCCTATCTCTCAAATGATTCAAGAGCTTGATGCTCGCGGCGCCCTAAACCATATGATCGCTCCTATGGATTAGAAAAAGGTGACAGTTACTCTTTTTCTTACGAAAAAGAGTAACTGTCACCTTTTTTGTATTTACTTTTTTTACGGCAGGCATATTATCCGCGCCGAAGTAAGCAAAAGTAATCACTCGAGTAGATAGTTCTTTGGCATGAGTACGAGCTCGCTACCGCCTTGTCGATAGCCCCCTGGTACGCAGCCCCCGTCGAATTGGGTTTTGATTGCCCAAAAGGGGTCAGACCCCTTTTCTCATTTTCTTTAGACCACTAACCAACCTGAAAGGAGGTTCAAATGGTGGTCGATACGCCTGGTGATGATTTCTATGGCAAGCTCGGTCGTACTGGCTTCCATGAACTCTTGAGGGGAGTAGCCGGGCCAACTCCGACTCTCGCCTTAACGTCAGAGATGGTGGAAGCAACTACCGCTACACTTCTCAGTGGGGATCCCGAGACTCAGGTACGCGCTTGCCAACTCCTTGGAAGCGCCGCCGAACAACTCTGCGATCACCACCTGAACGGACGCGCTCCGCGATACCTAGATGCCCTTACTGCGGTTCTCGTAGATCCCAAGCGGGATCTACAAGTTCGAATCGCATCAGTAGGAGCTCTAGCAAATTTCGGTGCGGCCTACGAACGGAGAGGGAATATTCGGCTGCTCTGGCCGGTCTCCCGAATCCTAGATATGGTGGAAAGACAAGTAGAGGAAGCCCCTGAAGGTTCTCCGGATCTCCTACGGGAACTCCGAAGAGCTAGAGAGGTATTCCACTTCCTTGATCAGAAGCCGCCGGTCATCGAGGCAGACAAGCACGACTAGAAGGTGGCGGGACTCCCCAATCCCTCCCCTTCTAGCTTGCGCTTTTTAGGTTCTAAAATATTGAATGTTTATCTCGACGGGGTCTTGCGAATCAGATCTTTTTTTATAAAGACTTCGGCCTTCTCATCAACAAATACTTTCTGCCAATTGGCATCTTTACTTACGAACGCTCCAGCTACTGAATTCGGTCTAAGGATAACTATCGTGTGATTATACTTCGTCCAAAATTCCTCTACGTCTCCCCGACCATATAAAAAATCTAAATATTGATTAATCACGGAGCTATCAAAAACCGTCGTATACCGTCCATCAATTGCGATTTTAGACTTCTCGCCAAGTTCCCAAACTATATACGAGCCCCAATCAAGTTCTGTTAAAATATTTCCATCTATATGATTCTGCTTTAAGTAAGCAACTGCACCAACAGGATACTCATCAAGGGATAGTTCCAATCCTGATTTTTTTAAATTCTGCAGTGTTGTCTGTAGAGAAACAAAAACAAGTGCAATTAAAAAAGCATTCTTAATGATTGCTGAGTTACCAAGATACTCCCTGATACCTTTACTTCTTTCCCAAATTAATCCGGGCACAAACGATCCAAAGGCAAGCAGAAATAATGATTCATGGCGAATATGTAAAATCGCCATTATTCCAGTGGCCAGTAACATCGCTGCTTTGCGAACATTCTTTTTGCCGCCACAAAGTATGGCTACTAATCCTAAGACAAGAACTACGCTTAAATGGATAGCACCTGTTCTGTATTCTGGATGATTAAACGCCTGAAACAATGACCACCATTCCGGAATATCTGGTCGAGCTACCTCTAATTCAGCAAATATACCGTTCCAATAAGTAAGCCCATACGGGTTTAAAAACGATGCAGCCAGGAAGACTATTACAAATAAAATATCTCTCTTCGGATTCTTCCCATTAAAAATTCCTATGCCTATCCAAATAGATAAAAGGATTAATCCTGCTACGTAACCACCATGTAGGTTCACCCAAAAAAGGCTCACTACTAAAGTAATTACGAGTCTTAATAAAAAACTAAGTTCGTCCTCTAGTAACAAAACAAACCAAAGCGTAACTAAAAATAAATGGGTAAATACCTGGGCTCTAATTGGAGAATACGAGAGGGAAAACATCGGGCTTATTATAAGTAGCCCGATTAAGGAGGAGATTAAATTTGCACCAGTTCTCTTAGAAACTGCTAAAATAAACCCTGCCGTTACAAATCCAACAAAATATTTATAAAGCTGCAGAGCAGAATATCCCCAATCATCAAGGAGCTGGTAATAAGAGACTCCTGCTAACCATTCGTGATAAATCCACATCTCTTTAGTTGGCAGATACGAATTAGTATCTCGCCAAGAAAAGCCACTCTCCCAAAAATCTCGACCAAAAGAGATATACCCCCAAAGATCCGGATCAGCAGAGGTATTAGTAAGTCTAGCTAGTATAATTAGCGTGACACAGAGACATAGGATCCCAATATAAACTGGGTTAATGCGCTCTGTAGTATCTGTGTTTGTCATTAACTAATTGTTAACAGATACTACCCTCAAGTTATAGCCAGAAAATCAGGAAAGAATCGGAAAAGATGTCTTACGAGCTACCTAGAAACATTGTTGAGTTAATCGACAGAGAATTATCCTCCGTCTCGATTAAATCTTCACGTAGTGCCACAAAATCTACAACAGAACTTTATAAAACTGGGGATTCCTCTCAACTTCGCAATCTTAGTATCGAAGAGCAGCTTTCCTACTTAGCCACAAGGATGCCAGCTACATTTGCTGCCAACTTACGCGTTTTTGAAATACTGAAGGAAGAAATATCTTCTCTATCCCCCACCTCAATTTTAGATCTGGGTGCCGGTTCAGGTAGTGGAACTTTAGCCTCCCTACTTTCCTTTCCATCTATTCAAAAAACGCTCCTCATCGAGCGCGAGAAGCATTTCCTTAAACTTGCCGATCGCTTTATTAAAGATTCTTCTCCTCAAGTTTTAGTAAACACAATTGCCGGAGATATCACCCAAACCAAAAATACCAAAGCTGATCTTGTATTAGTCTCGTATGCCTTAAATGAAATATCAGAAGAGCATTTCACAGAATTTATAAATTCCGCCTGGAATGCTACTTCGTCATTACTTGTAATTATAGAACCTGGAACTAAGAAGGGATTTGCAAATATAATAAAAGCACGCACACAACTAATGACACTAGGCGGACATGTGGTTGCTCCCTGCCCACACTCCCTACCTTGCCCTCTTAGTGGCGATAACTGGTGTCACTTCAGAGTAAGATTTAATCGCTCCAAACTTCACCGAGAAGTTAAAGATGCCTCCCTAAACTATGAAGAAGAGCCCTTTTCCTTCATCGCATTTTCTAAAGAGAGCCTTGTTCAGCCAATAGGCGACCGAATCATCGGCTTCCCCCGCAAAGAGAAGGGGTTTACAACCTTTGATCTTTGCACCCAATCAGGCACCCGCCAAAACTTAAAAATCCTCAAACGTAACAAAGAATCCTACAACTCCTCAAAAAAACTCACCTGGGGAGATAAATTAAATTTAGGATAAGGATTAAAGAATAGTATAAAATATGTTTTAAATGTGAAGATCCTCGATTACCATTAGCTAATTTGGAG
>CAZYRE010000028.1:17009-21091 GCA_964650155.1 uncultured Bdellovibrionales bacterium | reverse complement strand
CTGCAAGGCCCAGATTTTTGCACTTAGGGCATCAGAGAACAGAGGTAGAATATTACAATTTAATAAGAAAATAGTTGCGCCAATTAAAGCAGCAAAAGAGAAAATTTGTTGATGAATATTGGCCGAAGCTAATTTGAAGATTAAAAAAATTATTAACAATAGAGTAAATAGGCAAGCACTCCATTCAAATACTCCCCAGGTCGTAGGTATAGAATTAAACAGTTCCGTGTAAAAATTCGAAAAATTATATTTGTAAAAAAGTGGAACTAGGGAGGTGAAAATTAGGAGTAGTGCAACAGCAGCAGTAACATAGTTGGCGCGCTTGGTTAAGGTTGAAGAAAATACAGTAAGACTAATAGACCATCGGGCAATCCAAAAAGAGAGGAATGGATAGATAGGTAAAAGATAGACACTACGCTTGCTAGAAGGAATAGCGAAAAATATTATGTAACAAAGAATCGTAATAATTGAGAAGCGATCAAAAGAAGGTAGGTTTGTAAAGTTAGAATATAAATCTTTTAATCTAAAACGTTTCAAAATCGGACATAGCTTAAGGAACAAGAGAATCCCGCCCACTAGTATAAAAATGGACCATGGAATGGTGCCAAGTAAAATCGTACCTAGAAGGTAAAAAAATGAGTGAGTATGAGGATCTTCGCCAGGATCCATCGTGCCCTGAAAACGAGAAAAGTTTTCCTCTATAAATGTATTTAAAAACGCGTCGCCACCTTGAAGATAAGCCGCGACATACCAGGATGAGGCTATTAGTATTGCTGGGATTGTTACTTTGAGAGCAGTTAGAACTGTGAATTTAATCCCTTTGCCAGAGAGAATGTAATGAAGCATCGCTATCCCGAGAGGAAGAACTAATCCTACTGGCCCCTTTGTAAGAATGGCACCGGGAATGCAGAGGGAAGCAATAACTAATGATTTAATATTCTGTGACTCTCCCCATGAATACAAAGCTAGTAGGGCTATCACACAGAGACCAGCAAGTGTCATGTCAACACGAGCTGTAACTGAAGCCCGATGCCACTCAATTGATGTCAAAAGAACCACACAGGTTAATAAAGCTAGATGTTGAGATGTTTCTCGTTTGAGAAACATAAAAAGAAAAAGAACAGTTGCTAGAGAGATTATGAATGAAGGGAATCGAGCAGTGAACTCCGTGACCTCACCATTTGGTAAGCTTGCAAGAGCCATAATCCAATGACTAAAGGGAGGTTTTGTTGCAAATTCATCCCCGTATCTTGTCGGGAGTATCCAATCTCCAGAATTAATCATTGCTTGAGCAACGAGAGCTTCGCGTGGCTCGCCTTTTGTTGAAAACGGCCTTGAGGCAAGGCCAGGCAAGGTGAGGAGTAATGCAAAAGATAAGAGTAGTGCTAGAAGCTTAAACATATTCATGTAAGATAGTGGGGACAGGCTCATTTATCTATAGTAAAAGGTGAGCACCGCCTCAACTATGCTTAATATATTTACCGCACGTACACCACAGAAGGCTCTAGTTCAAGCTGTACTTCTTGCTTTGGTAGGATATTCACTAATTTTCGGATTCTCTTCATGGTGGGTCAGAAAGTCAGTTAGAACGTCATATAGGTCATATCATACACAGGTTGCCAAAGAAGTTCTTAACGCAATCGAAAATTATTTTATCAGTCGCGGAGTGACGGAGATTCGTTTCGTGGGAGATGAACGAAAACATTTTGATAGAGTTATAAAATCTGAAACATACGGAAGGGGAGTTAGGCGATTAAGACTATTCAATAAAGAGCCAGTCATCGTCTATGCGAGCGATACAACTGCCATAAAAGAAGTGATTATCAACGACCTTGATGAAGTGAGAGTTGGACTGGCAGGTGGATATCACTCAGAAATGGGACATAAAGAAGAAGGCGCCTCCTACTATGAGTTTTTCGGTCCACTACGAGATAAAGAAGGGAATATTATTGGGGTAGGGGAGATATATTTTGATATTGGAAATTTGATCCAGGATGTTAATGATACAACAGTAAAGATCCTAATCAGTTCAATAATTTCATTCTGTCTATTCACAGTAGTTTTGTTTTTTTATTCACTAGGCCTTTTTAGAAGAATGGAAGGGATACGAGAATCTCAGATAGAGAGTGAAAGAAAGGCACGAGAATTACAGGATGTAGCACGGGCTGGAACTTTTGTAGCTGGATTAGCTCATCAACTACGTAACCCGATCGCTATATTATCAGGAGTAGCTAATTCATTGATGAAACGAGAGATAACTGATGAGCAGAGACCTTTTATTGAAGCATTAGCTTCTGAAACTAAGCGAATGAATGAACTAGTGGATCAATTTTTGAAATTTGCTAGACCATTAAATCGAGAAGCTTTTAAGACTAGCGCCCCACTAGCTGAATGCTGTCAAAAAGTCTGCCTAGAATTAACCAGAAGTACGAAAGCTGAGATTGTTTGCAATATAAATAATCAAATTTTAGTTCCTATTCCCAATGGATTGCTCACAGAACTTTTCGATGTTCTTATTCGAAATGGTATATCAGCAGGCACTGATGGTGCTGTACCTAAAATTGAAATCGACGCTATTAAAATTGAAAATCAAGTAGAAGTTCGCGTTAAAGACAATGGAAGAGGACTCTCTGATGCATTAAAAAAAGATCCCACGATGGCCTTTCAACCATTTTTTACTACTAAATCAAATGGCACCGGATTGGGATTGGCTTTGGCAAGACGTATCGTAGAAGAATTTAAAGGAAATATCTCTATCGAGCAGAACCAGGATGCTGGAGTTACAGTTCGGTTTACTTTGCCGATAACCGTGGTGTAAAATACGGCACTTCTTTTTGATACTCTTTAAAGGAGGTTCCCCATCTGGCTAGAAACCGAGCCTCTTTTAACCTTGGACCAACAATACAATAGACACCCCAAACAAGGCCTAGAACGATCTTATCTAAAGTTACTACTGGTCCACTCCATAGAATTAATGCAAATGAAAGGTAGATCGGTTGTCTACAAATTCTAAATAGTCCTTCTCTTGGGAAGTCCTGTGGATATGATGGTGATTGTCCTCGAACCACAGATGTCCAGCCAAGTGATCCAGTTTGGATGGATAACCCCGCATCGAGCATAGATTTTCCAAGCAAAATCCAACTGAAAATATATAAGCAGGTCATTATTAGATGTGTAGTACCACTTGCTGCCCAGATAATTTCACCACTAGGAACCCAAAAAGCAAAAGTTATAAGGATCTGCAATGAGGCAAACAGAGCATATGTAGTAGTCACCAAATACTTACCAAGTACTCCAGGAAATAATTTAGAAAGAGAGGATCGGCCCCACGTCGATAGAAATATCGAATGGAGGAATGGAAACTGAAGAACAAGGAATGTGTTAGTAAGGAGTGGGGCCAAGGGAAGATCTTTCCAAGGTTGGGAGCTCAATCCTTCGTATAAGCTTTTGGCCATCAAGATGATTGCTAGTAAAAATATAAGGTGTGTAAAAATACCAAAAATAAAAGCGATAATTTTTGATCGAATAGTCATGTGATTTCAAAATTATAATCTGTCTGTTTTTCCTATTGATATTGAGCATAAATCGGGCCAACTGAAGCGGTCAGTTATAAGGAATTTAGCTAACAGGCACCGATATAAGGTTCAAACAAGTGAACAAATAGAGTGAAATGTTAAAATCTTTGAACAGAGTATTTGTGAAACTGATGTATGTTTGCAAGGAAGTTAGGCATGAATATTGTATTGTACCTGTTGAATTTGTAGTTCTGTGCATCGTCACTAAAGCGTGATGTGACATGTTAAGTTGAATGCGAGAGATAAAACTATGAGACCTTTCGGAATTAAGATTCTAGTGACTATTGTTGTAGTAATGTTTCAGGCTCAGGCTGTCCTTGCTGAATTTTGGCAGCCTTCAATGGAGATTTCAGATCAGAACGCAGCGGTCTCATTTGAAGTTGACTCTACTTGGCATCTTATCCACGGTAAAATTTCCGGTTTGAACGGTAAGGTTTGGTTTGCCCAAAGTAACGGATCAAAAATACTTAAAGCTGAACTCAATGCCCCAGTTGCGCAATTCAACAC
>CAZYRE010000028.1:0-16909 GCA_964650155.1 uncultured Bdellovibrionales bacterium | reverse complement strand
AAACTACATGATACAGTTAAGGTTTCATTTTGGACAAAACTTAATACGATATCAGGTTAATTATGGTTACTTTATCTAAAATTGCTACAGCTCTTCCAGAGTTCTCATATTCCAGCAGAGAAATCCTAGAAGGTTCAAAAAAGTGGTTAAGTAAGAATCCAGGTGACTTTGAATTGTTTGAAAGGTTTGTTAGCTCATCAAAGATTGGCCGTCGTCACTTTGCATTACCCCTTGATAGAATAATGACCCTTGTAGATCCCTCTCAGAGAGCTGAGATCTTTATGCACGAAGGAGTGAAGTTAGGCTCAAGGGCCGTAGAAGCCTGTTTAAAAGAATCAAAGCGAAGTCCAGATGAGATTAAGTCTGTGATCTTTACTTCATGTAGTGTCCCCGTGATTCCTTCGATTGATGCCAGGATAATTCAGGAAGTTGGAATTCCTCTCTCTGTTAAAAGGATCCCGATCTATCAGCACGGTTGTGCAGGTGGTGCAGTTGCTCTTGGATTATCTGAAGCCATAGTAAAGGGTTTTGGTCCAACTATGTTAATTTCCGTGGAACTTTGCTCTCTCGTTTATCAAGGTGGAGATTTCAACCCAGGAAACCTGGTTGGCTCAGCTCTCTTTGCCGATGGAGCAGCAGCCACTCTCATTGAGCCCGGACAGGGAGAGATCACCATAGAAGCAAATGCCTCAGCGCTATTGCCTGCTTCTCATGATCTTATGGGATACGACATATCTGCGGATGGCAGCCACTTGCGACTCAAGAAGGAGCTGCCTTCTGAGCTTAGTCGAGCCGCACCCGCTTTGATCAGGGAATTTTTGAAAACTAATGATCTTATCCCTGAAAATATTAAGTCATGGCTCTTTCATCCAGGAGGTGTGAAGATACTAAAGTTATTAGAAGAGGAATTTACTTTACAGCCTGCTCAGACTCACTGGGCTTGGGATGTTTTGGAGAATTGCGGCAACATGTCCTCTGCCTCAATTCTATTTGTAGTGGATAAGTTTATGAGGGATCGCGAATATAAAACAGGAGACAGAGCGCTTGTGGTCGGTATCGGCCCGGGGCTTACTCTTGAGCTCGTCTTGCTTAAGGTTAATTAATGAAAGAAGTCTTTTACCTCTTATTTGCGTTTTCTGTAATTCAGCGATTAACTGAGTTATGGCTTTCAAGACGGAATGCAACTTACCTGATGGAAGCCGGGTTTGCTCGTCGTGAGAGCATTAATGATCTTACTCAGATGGTGGCGCTTCACATCTGCTGGTTCATTGCAATGTTAGCAGAATCATTCCTATTACCTAGAGAGGTTCCACGAATAGTTGGAATAGTAGCCCTCGCAGTTTTTCTTGCTGCTCAGGCTTTGAGATCTTGGGTTATTAACACGCTAGGAAGGCATTGGAATATTGGAGTTTTATCTCCTAATTCTAGACCGACAAATGAAAGACTTTTTGTCGAAGATGGCCCCTATCGATATCTGAGACATCCAAACTATTCCGCTGTTATCCTTGAATTTTTAGCTTTACCAGTAATTGGTGGTGCTTACATTACCGCAGTAATTTTCTCAATTGCTAATTGGTTTATCTTGCAAAAGCGAATAAAGATTGAGGAGGAGTTTCTCTTTGCTCGAGAGGGGTATCGTGAGATCATGGGCCCAAAGCCGCGATTTATTCCGTTTATTTAATCTCGAGCTGATGTAACTCCTTAGGTGATTTCATTCAGGCTTCGTTATGTCTTTAGTGTTAGATGTTCTTCTTGTTGACGACGAGCCACATATGCTTCTTGTTTTAGAAGATATGTTCTCTGGGTTGCCTCACAAAGTACATAAAGCATCTACGCTGAAAGAATCTCAAGAAATTTTTTTAAAGGTAGAACCTGAATTAGTTATCTGCGATCTCAGAATAGGCGTTGAGTCAGGAATTGACTTCCTCAGATGGTCGAAAAAAATTAATCCAAAAACAGAGATAGTAATGTTAACGGCCTATGGCGAAGTAGAAACAGCTGTTGAGGCAATTAAGAATGGAGCTTTCGACTTCTTATTAAAGCCAATTTCAGAAGAAAGGTTGTTACATGTACTTTCATTAATTGTTGATAAGCTTTCTCAGATTGCGGAGAAAGATCTTCTCAATAAGGAGATGGAATCTCTAGGCCTTGGATCAGAAATGGTTGGTCAAAGCGCAGCTGTAAACAGTTTGCGAGGACAAATCGAGAATGTATCTAAAAGCAATCGACCAGTCCTAATTACAGGCGAATCGGGGACAGGGAAAGAGCTAGTCGCGCGTGCCCTCCATCGGCAAAGTCCGAGGGCCAATAGATCTTTAGTGGTTGTTAATTGCGCAACACTCTCGAGAGATTTAGCCGAAAGTGAACTGTTTGGCCATGAAAGAGGCTCCTTTACTGGAGCTTCAACAAGAAGACGTGGGAAATTTGAATTGGCTGATGGCGGTACATTATTTCTTGATGAGGTCGGTGAATTGCCACTTAACTTGCAGCCAAAGCTGCTTCGCGTTCTTGAGGACGGGATATTTGAGCGATTAGGTTCTGAAACTTCGTTGAAGGTTGATGTTAGACTAATCACAGCTACGAATAGAGATCTTGAGGAAGATGTAAAAGAGGGTAGATTCCGTTTAGACTTATTTCATCGTTTGAATACCTTTACAATTGAGGTGTTGCCTCTTTGTGAACGGAAGGAAGATATTGTGATTTTAGCGGAGTATTTTCTAAAGCGTGCCACTGATAGTACCAACTTGAAACATTTAAAACTGAGCGAAGCATCAAAACTCTCCCTTGAAAGATATCCTTGGCCTGGAAATATTAGGGAGCTTCGCAATGTGATAGAGCGAGCCGTAATAATGACAGTTGGAACCGAGATAGAACCCGAGAATTTAATGCTTCCAACTGAGTATCTTGAAATTGATTCTAAAGATAAACTTTCATCGCAAGATGTAGGTGGACTGGGTTCTAAGCTAGCATCGAAAGAAAAGCAGTTAATACTAGAAGCACTGCAGAGAAATAATTGGGTGCAAGCTAGAGCCGCCAGAGATCTTGGTCTAAATAGAAGCCATCTCCACTATAAAATACGTAAACTTGGAATTAAGTTGCCGGGCTAGGAGTAGGTTTTGTAAACGGGTCCTGCTGTTTAATTGTTGGAGCAACCAGAGACAATATCGAATTAAGACCTACCTGAGCTAATTTAGTAAATACACGAATTTTTACAGTTTCATTTTCCATAGTTTTATCAAGATTAGCAAAAGCAGTATCAGGATTAATATTCCTCTCGGTAATTTCTACGAGAGTATTTCCTAAATTAAAAGCGGTAATCAGAGCTTGAGTCATTCCCATTCCGCCGATCGGGTCAAGTGAATGATAGGAATCACCAGCTAGGATTACTTTTCCAATTCTTCTTGTCGTTGACTTGCCACCAAAAGGACCAGCTCCCATAAGTGGTGTGCTAGGGGTCAAGTGTAGGTCTAATGATTGAGCTACATGAGTAATAGCTGGAGTCATATCTTCATGTGCAAGTTTCTTAATATTTTCTCGTGATCCGAGAGCACTGATATTAAGTCTGTAGTTTGTGACTGGGGTTACAAAAAGTTGGAGTTTTCTAAATACAAATATCTCTACTGTTGATAATTTATGCGGTATTGTTGATCGACAATGAAGGGAGAGTCCGTAACGGTCAAGTTTTGAATCAAGTTTTTGATCTTCTTTTAATGGATGATTCGGTCCAGCCGCCAAGATAATATGGTTTGCTTTAATCTTAAAATTTTCTCCAGAGATTATACCAGTCACCGGATCTATCTCGCTAATCTTTGTATTTAGAATGGGAGTTACGCTGACATGTTTGGTAGCTGCTTGAAATACTGCGTGATCAAGAGAGATTCTCTCTAACCCTCTAGCAGTGCCCTGGCGATGGCCAAATGGAGGAAGGTGGAATCTTAAGTTGCGTATTTTGATCCCATATCCATTAAGTGGAATGTAAGGTACAGAAGACTCGTCCCTTTCGTTAAATATCCAAGAAAGGTTTAGCTTTTTAAGGTACTCTTCTCCAATCCCACTTAGTCCTTCTCCGCAAGGTTTCCGTCGAGGGAATTCGTGTTTGTCGATTAAGCAGACATTTATTCCGTGGTTTCCAAGTGTATAGGCTAGGGCTGAACCTGTTAATGACGCACCAATAATCGCAATCTCATACTCTTTCATTCGGTTAGTTAAATGCAAGATATAGACCAAAAACAAGATTGTATATGGATGATATCAAGCAGTGGTCGTTCAAAATTTTGAACAAAACAAGTTAATTGTAAAAATATTAGATCTTTAAGAGAACAAATATACTCAATCACGGAAGTAAATACTGAGAGTGGGGGGAACTAAAGGGCATAAGGTTTTCTGTTTAGCGAAGAGCTGATAACGAATGTTCGCAATAAAAGTATAAAGTGCATCTCTAATTAATTTAGGTATTAGATAAAAAATATTGCCACAAAATGACCAGAAAGAACCTAGAGTTTTAAGGATTTCTACTATCGCATCGCTTTTATACAGAAGCTTTTCGTCTTTGGTGCGAACAACAATCGAAGTTGGATCTCCTTTAACTTCGCCAACTAAGTGTTTAAAAGTCTCTCCCTGAATAGGTGCAAAAATAAAAGCATTGCGATTAGTTGCTTCGGACAGCAGAAAAAGAATCCAACGATGACAAAGGCCACAAGGCCCATCAAAGAAGACCGTTAGTTTTTTAGCATCCTTGTTATCATCTGGAATAGTTGGATTGAAAACAAGTAAGCCTAAAATGAAAACAGGGTAACCAAAACCAAAGAGGGCAGCGGTTAATGCAAAAATTAATTTTAAGTTAGCAGTTCTAGGGATAATCTGCATAACAATGAACATTGCTTCGCTAGAGTAAATAATTACATCGATCATGCTCACCACAGGTGGACCAGGAGGCAGTAAGCCACCAGATAAATCTATTAGAAATAAGTATCCGATGCCAACGCGAGCAGCCAAATTTAGATTCGTTGGCAGTTGCCAATCTAAATTCGCTCCTGAAATGCATTTGCCCCACGTCCCCCATGGATTATCTGGCGTAAATAAATGAATTAAGAAGATAAATCCAAATGAGGTTAGTTCCGCATGGGCAAGAGGAAAAAGATATCCAGTACCACTTGCTAGTAGCCAGAATAGTATGGGAGCAATTAGCTTATCTTTAAGGCCAAGACCGTAAAGTATACTACATACTGAACCAAAAATTAGAATGGCTCCCTTGAAGAATGGATCGTCAAGAATAATAAATATATTAGCCGAGTCAGGGATGTATCCTTGGTTTGCGAGTCCTGTAGCAAAAGATTTTGCTACTCCGTCTAAAAGTGGAGTTAAGAATATATCTAATAATATAAAGCCAACTATTAGGCGATAAAGTGAATATAGACCACCAGTCCAGCCAGAAGTAGTTTTGACTTGCATTAGCTAGCCTTCACGGAAAGCACCTTATTTCTTACAAATTCTGAAAGTACTAATTTTGCAGTTATTTTCGTTCGTTCTTTGAGAAGAGCCTCGAAGTTCGGTAAGTCTGACCAGAAGACCTCTTTGAGTTCTAGTAATGCTGCTGCATTGGCAAGAGAAAGATTAGTTGAGATCTTCTCAACGAGGGAATCTAATTCTGAGTTGTCTTTAGCAAGTAAGGAGTACAATCCGTTTGCTAAACACCAGGAAGAATCCCGCCACTCTGTATCAAGGGTCATAGCTTGAAAAGCAGGATTACCAATTTTTCTTGCCACTACAGGACCTATGATAAACGGTCCGAACCCCAAACTAAGTTCACTTAATCTTACTGAGGCATTGGCGGAGGCTATGACATAATCGCACGCAGCAATCAGTCCAACTCCTCCACCTATAGCCTTACCCTGGACTCGACCGATAATTGGCTTCGAACATCGTCGCATGGCCAAGATTACCTGAGCAAATCCGCCAAAAAATTTCTCTGCCTCTGTTTGGTTATTTACAGAGAGAAGTTCATCAAATGAGGCTCCAGCACAGAAGACAGAGTCCCCACTGCTCTTCAGAATGATTGAGTTGATAGCTGGGTCTTTGCCTGCTTCGCTTATGAGCTCTGCCAACTGTCTTAATAAAGCTCCAGGCATTGAATTACCTTTAGGATGAGCAAACTCGATGCTTAAAACTGCGGCCTTTATACTTTTGGTTATGGTTCCGTTACTCATAGTCAGACACTATAAATGATCCCTTCAGGAAAATGGAGCCATGTTTTATCGTGGCCCTAGTTAATTATGGCAACTTCAGAGACAAAGTTCAGTTTGACAGCTAACCCAATTCTTAAGGGAGGTATAGGTGTATTATCAGTCAATATAGTTGGATTGGTTCTTGGTTTTGGACTGCAGTTATATCTTGCGCGTTGTTTAAGCCCAGAAGTTTTCGGTGGATATCAATATATAATTTCCTGGTTAAGCGTATTGGTCATTTTGGCAGCGTGGGGGATGGATGGAGTTGCCTTTAGATTTGTGGCGGCTTACTTGGCATTAGCAGATCATTCACGGTTAGCTGGATTACTAGTTCATTCATCTCGAAGAGCAGTGATGGCCTCTTGCTGGCTAACAGTTGGGCTGATGTTAATCGCCAGATTCTTCCCTCAAGCGTTTCCAGTTGGACTTTCTGAAGCAATGGTAATAGGAGCGTTAATTTTACCTTTTTGGGCAATTGCCAATCTAGCTCAATCAGTAATTGCATCTTTAAAATCTCCGATGCGGGCTAGAATTCCTGACTTAGTAGTCCGTCCCTTGCTGCTTGCTGGTGGAATCACATTTTGGATGATTTATGATAGAGCATTAGATATTGAAATTGTGATTTTTATTGCCTTTATAGTTTCTGTAATAACAAGTCTTGTTTTCGTGTTTCTAGCTCATAAATCTTTACCAAATAAATTATTCTCTTTTGATCGTACTTTCGAAAAGCCTGAATGGCGATCTGTTGCCATCGCTCTCATGGGGATCTCTGTACTAAATGTTGTTATGTCGCAGTGCGATGTCCTGCTATTGGGGTACCTAGGATCGATTGAAGATGTTGCAGTTTACTCGGTAGCACTTAGAATTTCCCAATTAGTGGTATTTGGATTTCAAGCTGTCAATTTAGTTAGTGCCCCAATTATTAGCGAACTTTATGCGGCAAAAAAAACTGAAGAGCTACAGCAAACAGTGGCTTCTTCTACTAGAGCTAGTACTCTTCTAGCCCTTCCAGTCTTTATAGGACTATGTTTGTTTGGAAAATTTGTACTGGGTTATTTTGGGCTCCACTATGCTACTGGATTCCCAGTTCTTATAATCTTAGGTTTTGCTCAATTATCCACTGCTTTAATGGCAACCTCTGGTTACGTACTGACCATGAGTGGAAACCAGATGATCGTAATACATATTTTAATACGTTCGTTAATTCTTAATGTAGTATTAAATATTCCACTGGTACTTACTCTTGGAATTACAGGAGCTGCTATTGCTACAGGTAGCGCTATAATTCTTTCGAATGTTATGATGACCATCAAAGCTTTTAAGCTAGTAAAGATAGATGCCAGTTTTGGGATGGTTGCTAAAAGATATAAGGAGAAGAAGTGACTGAGTCTTGGCAGGCCGAAGTAGAGTCAGGCGAAAGATTCCAGTTTGGGAAAAACTGGGCAGTTTTTTTGCAAGAACTATCTGAGGAACGAATTAGAATAGCTGAAGAAAGCCTACGTTCAATGCTTGGCTTTGATAATCTGAGTGGCAAAACTTTCCTGGACATCGGATCTGGCAGCGGCCTCTTTTCTCTTGCAGCGTTTCGTTTAGGTGCTCGAGTGGTGTCTTTTGATTTTGATGAGGACAGTGTTGCCTGTACTCGACATCTGGCAGAATCAGTCAATGGTCAGAGTAGGTGGTTTGTTAGGTCGGGGTCTGTTTTAGACAGAGATTTTTTATCTAGATTGTCAGCTGAGTTTGGCGGTTTTGATATTATTTATTCTTGGGGGGTTTTACACCATACCGGGGCAATGTGGAGCGCCATTAATAATGCAGCCCATTTAGCACATCCAGGCTCTCTTGTTTATATTGCTATCTATAACGACCAAGGGATTCTTAGTAAGTGGTGGCGGAAGATTAAGCAGATATATTGTAAATTGCCCGGTCCGTTTAAGTGGTTAGTTTTACTTCCAGCGTTTATAGTGATGTGGAGTCCCTCAATAATTTTAGATCTATGTACAGGTAAGGGTCTTTCTAGATGGAAAGGATATAAAGTTAGACGCGGCATGTCTCCATGGAGGGACGTAGTTGACTGGGTAGGTGGATATCCATTCGAAGTTGCAAAACCAGAAGAGATTTTAAAATTTTTCAAAGAGCGTGGATTCTCTCTCGAAAATTTAACTACGACCCAAGGTCATGGTTGTTGCCAATATGTTTTCCATCTACAGGATAAGGTTTCTAGGTAGTCATGAAGATTCTGTTATTCATTAGTTCTCTCACATCAGGCGGTGCTGAGCGCCAGTTAGTCAATTTAGCTAGAGGTTTGGCACAACTTGGGGATGAAGTTACTTTAGTGACTCTGTATGATCGTGGAGAATTAAGAAGTTTGATTCAGAGATCCCCAGTTAAGTATATATCTTTGAATCAGTCTGCTCCAATAGCATTACCTATATCAATTTTAAAATTGTCATTTCTAGTTCGAAAAGTACGTCCAGCCATTGTTTACTCTTTGCTCGGTGGCCCAAATGTCTTAGCTGCTGTTGCTTCCATGCTTTGGGGAGGTACTCCACTGGTTTGGGGAATTAGGAGTGGAGAATTAAAGTTTAAAGATTTTCCATGGTCAGAATTTTTTACTTTTAGAATAGGCGCAATCCTGTCTCGATTTCCTAAGTTAATTATATTTAATTCTTTTGCTGGAATGAAGTTCTATCAAAGTCAGGGATATCGTGAATGGGGCATGGCCGTAGTTCACAATGGAATTGAAACTGAACAATTTAATTTCGATGAAGCGGGAAGATGGAGAGTAAGAGCAGAGTGGGGAGTCGGCATTGATGAGCCACTATTCGGAATGGTTGCAAGGATCGATCCTTTGAAAGATCATTATACCTTTATCCGAGCTGCTAAAGAGATAGAGAAAGATTTTCCAAAGGCAAAATTTGTTATAGTTGGGAGTGGATCTGAGGAGAGGATTCAAAAGTTAAAAGAAGAAATAGCAAAGCTCAGTATGCAGGGAAAATTTATCTGGGCGGGGCAACGCCAAGATCTTTCTTCCGTTTATTCGGCTTTGGATCTCCATATACTTTCCTCCTTTTCCGGAGAAGGGTTCCCAAATGTTCTAGCTGAATCTATGGCCTGTGGAATTCCTACAATCACGTTTGATGTTGGTGATTCGGCTCATGTTCTAATTAATAAAGATTTCCTAATTTCAGAGAGAACTCCTGGTGCCCTTGCTGCTGTTGCCAAAAAAGTTTTGTTACAAGCAAGATCTATTGAGTTTCAACGTGCTCTCAGGCAACGTATTGTTGCTAGATTTTCAATAGAAAAATTGGCTAGTGAAACTCGACTGCTTTTTTCTAGGGTTGTTGGAGGTAAAAGTGAATCAAAGCACTGACACCTGCCAAATTTGCAGATCTAATAATACTGAAATCGATCGAGTTGCTACTTTTTATCTTAATTTAGCACCTCCCTTAGTAATAAAAATATGCTGTCAATGTAAGTTTCGATGGCTGGATCCTCAGCCCTCAGCAGAGGACTACGAGGCTTTGTACCAAACCGGGTATTTAGGAGCGAGCAAAACTCGTGAGTCAGAAGGGAGGTTGCTGAAAGATTACATCCCTATAGATGAAGGGTACGAACAAGAAACAGTGCCTTTGCGCACAAAGTGGTTTGAATTGAGGTTGTCTCGATTAAGGAGAGAATTTCCAGCTGCAGTTTCAATCCTAGATATTGGAGCAGGCACAGGAGATTTTTTAGCCTTAGCTAGAAATTTTAATTTTGAGGGAGTAGGAACCGAAGTAAGTAAGTACGCCTGCGATAGAGCTAAAGAAAAGCATAATATCGATATAATATGCGATGATATCGAGAATTTTTTAAAGAATCACAGTAAGACCTACGACATAATTCATCTTAGTCATACTTTTGAGCACCTGCTTAATCCTAGAAGTTTTTTAAAAGACATTCAGCGACTACTAAATCATCGCGGCGTCTTGGTAATCGAAGTTCCGAACCAGTTTAGAAGTTGGATAGATAATTTACAAAGGTGGCGACGAGGTCAAAAACAGATCATACGCAGTACTTTCTCTGTCCATCATCCGTATTTTTATGGTGCGGATCATCTGAGAACCTTACTGCTTGATGCTGGTTTTACTGAGATAAAGGTACGCACATTTTTCCCTGAACGCCTGTGGACTCGACCAAAAGAATTTATAGTTGGTTGCATAGATTTTCTTGGCGAAATTTTTGGCGGACATGGTCGAAATCTCGAAGCCATCGCGATTAAATCCAACCGCGCTTCCTAAAAAAATATATCATTCCAGAGGCAAGCCCAATCATTACTAACCAAATCAATGGGTATCCGTATTTCCATTCTAATTCAGGAAAGTAGTGGAAGTTCATGCCGTATACCCCAACTATAAAAGTTAGAGGGATAAAAATCGAAGTTGTCACTGTTAGCACTCTGATAACCTCGTTAGTGCGGTTACTAATGCTTGAGAGATAAATATCAAATAAGCCACCTACAAGGTCTCGGTACACCTCGACTGTATCGATTAATTGAATAACATGGTCGTAAAGGTCCCTGATAAAAACCGTTGTTTCAGGCCTAATAAACTTACACTCATTTCTTTCAAGTCCGCTTACTATGTCTCTGAGTGGCCAAACTGCTTTTCGCACAGTAATAAGCTCATTTTTAAGGGAATGAATCTCTTGCAGGGTATTAGGTGAGGGGCGTTCTAAAATTGCTTCATCTAATATTTCGATTCTAGCTCCGAGCTCTTCAACTACCACGAAATAGTGATCAACGATTGAATCCATTAAAGCGTAGGCAAAGTAATCTGCCCCCATTCTTCTCATACGACCTTTTCCTGCTCGGAGTCGTTCTCGAATAGGATCAAAGATGTCCCCTGGGATTTCTTGAAAGGAGAGGACCCAACTCTCGCCAAGCAAGATACTTATGTGTTCTTGCGCCACCCTTTTATTAGAAGGATTAATTGTTAACATTTTTAAAGATACGTAGATGTAGTCCTCCATATCATCTAGTTTTGGTCGATGGTTCGTATCTAGTACGTCCTCCATATTAAGAGGATGGATATGGTAGTGTGACCCGATAGTCCTAATAACATTTACGTCATGAAGACCATCAATGTTGACCCAACTTACATTTTTTGTATCTCGAAATCGGAGTGATTCCTCGGCAGTAATGTCCTGCAGCTCTTCTATTTGCTCGGGAGAGAAGTCGAAAGCTTGAATTTCGACATTCTGCATTTTCTTACGACCAACATGTACTAAGACCCCTGGGGGAGAACCTGGTCGCTTCCGCTTCATTTTTGTAAAGTCATTCATGGGGCTCATTCTAAGCGGGAGAAGTACTTTTATGAAGCCTCAAAATTTTAAGGGTCGCCGCTTGGCCTAATAGGCTACATAGTATAGTGTTTACGTGTAAATTTGCTAAGATCTGTGTTCAAACGATGAAGCCATCAGCGGTTCTGAAAATTATAACCCTTACCATTCTCTTGTGGAGTAACCAGTCTTTGGTCTGGGCACAAGGGAAGGAAACTTTTGGATGGGCAGAAAAGATAAAGATATTTCCAACCAGTATTGTAATTCATGCCAAGCTAGATACTGGTGCTGATTATTCCTCTTTAAACGCGAGTCAGATTGAGCAGTTTGAAAGAGATAAAGAGAAGTGGGTAAGGTTTAGTCTAGTCAACAGGTACGGTCAGAAAGTTACCCTTGAGCGGCCTATTAAGCGATTCGCAACAATTAAGAGTCATAGCTCGAAAAATCAGAAGAGGCCTGTGATTCGCTTGGGGATTTGTGCTGGAAAGACTTACATGGAAGAAGATGTCAATATTGTTGATCGTACAAAATTTGAATACCAGATGCTTGTTGGGCGTAGCTTTTTAGCAGGTAATGGAGTTGTGGATCCTTCCATGACTTATACTAGCGATCCAGACTGTAAGGAGGCTCCTCATCCGTGAGGAAGTATCAACTTGAGATTTTAATAGTTGGCTTGCTCGTTTTAGGGCTTAGTCTATTTGTTTATAAATCTACAGTACTTCACTATCCTTTAACCCCCGATGCACAAAGTGACGCCTGGTTGATTGAAACTCACACATCTTTTGTTGCTACTGGAGAACCGGTCAAGCTTTCTCTCTTTATCCCCAAGAGTTCACAGCAGTATTTAATAATGGATGAGAGTTTTATATCTCGCGGCTTTGGACTCACTACCCAACTTAAGGAGTCTAATAGACAAGCCACTTGGTCGATACGGTATGCCAAAGGACAACACGGACTTTATTACCGTGCGGTTGTTCGTAAGGGGAGTATTGGTGACATTAAAGACAAAACAAAGCTTCCTGAGATCAAACCTTCCGGCTTCGAAGGCGCAGCCATGGAGGCTTCAAAATCTATCATCAGTGAAGTTAGAGCTCAGTCAGCTGACATAGATAGCTTGGTTGTTGGGCTCCTAAAAAAATTAAACCGGAGAGATGCTGACTCAAATGTTGCATTACTACTCGGAAGGAAGCCCTCAAGTTTAAGTAGAGCACAGATAGCTACTCGAATTTTGTCTGATGCCGGTATTTTAGCTCGAGTCGTGTTTGGAATCTTATTAGATGATGAAGTTAAAAATGCCACGATGATTCATCGATTGGAAGTTAGAGATGGCGGCACTTGGCGTTCTTATGATGTCTTAAGTGGAGAATCTGGTGTGCCGGAGAATTTCCTTCCCTGGTGGCGTGGCGTTAACGATCTTGCCGAGTTAAGTGGAGCAGAGAAATTAAAAACCACCATCTCAATAGCCAAGCATCAAGAGGAAGCGATCTCTGCCACTCTATCAGGGGTGCAGATGACAAATCCTGAAGTCTTTAGATTCTCACTTTTTAATCTGCCTCTAGAGACGCAGAGTGTTTATCGAGTCATCTTAATGATTCCCATAGGCGCCTTTATCGTCGCGCTACTTAGGAACGTAATCGGTTTTCGTACTTTTGGAACATTCATGCCGGTTCTTATTGCGTTGGCATTTCGTGAAACGCAACTTTTTTGGGGAATTACTTTCTTTGTTTTGTTAGTGGCAGTTGGACTAGTGGTTAGATTTTACTTGGAAACTTTAAAATTACTACTTGTCCCAAGATTAGCTTCCGTATTGATAGTGGTAGTCCTTTTAATGGCGGCACTTAGCATTTTGACTCATTCTCTAGGTCTTGAGCCAGGTCTGTCCGTTTCACTCTTCCCCATGATCATCATGACTATGACAATAGAGCGTATGTCTATCATGTGGGATGAGGCAGGTCCCTACGACGCGGTAAAACAGGGCTTAAGTAGTCTAGGGGTTGCTGCAATAATATACGGGGTGATTTCTAATAAACAGGTTAGTCATCTAATTTTCGTTTTCCCCGAACTACTTTTAATTGTTTTAGGATTAACAATTCTTCTTGGTCGATATACTGGTTACCGCTTACTTGAGATTAAGCGATTCAGTGTACTGGCTAAAGATAAGGTATGAATTATCTAGAGACCGCACGAAAGTTAAAAGAGAACGGTATTCTTGGTCTTAACCAAAGAAATGGTGATTTCATTCTTAAGTATAATCCTCGAAGCAAATTTCCATTAGTGGATGATAAGCTTTTAACCAAGGAACTATGTCAAAAAGTTGGTATCGCGGTTACTGAGCTTTATGCAGTCGTGCAAATCCAAAAGCAGGTTGAAGGAATAGGCTCTATTTTGTCCATGCATAAGGATTTTGCAATAAAGCCATCCAGAGGAAGTGGTGGTGATGGGATAGTAGTTATCAGTGGCAAAGTAAAAGATCTTTACAGAACTGTAGGAGGGACTCTTCTTTCCCTTGATGAAATTCAACAGCACTTAACTAGAACCCTAAGCGGTGTCTACAGCCTTGGAGGGCAGCCTGATAAAGCGATCATAGAGTATCGGGTACAATTTGATCCTGTCTTTGAGCGGATATCTTACTTGGGAGTTCCAGACGTTAGAATTATTGTCTTTTTAGGTGTCCCAGTTATGGCCATGGTCCGCTTGCCTACTCGGATGTCAGGAGGAAAAGCAAATCTTCATAAGGGTGCAATAGGAGTTGGTATCGATCTTTTAACTGGACGAACTTTAAAAGCCGTTTGGCGTAACAGCGTAATAGAGGAGCATCCTGATACAGGAAATGAAGTTGCCGGAGTAGAGGTGCCTCATTGGGATAAATTGCTTGATATAGCGGCAAGAACTTATGAGCTGACCGGACTTGGATATCAGGGAGTAGATCTGGTTCTAGATCGGGATAAGGGGCCGCTTATTCTTGAGCTTAACGCTAGGCCTGGTCTTCAGATCCAAATTGCTAATAGAGCAGGGCTGCTTCCGCGTTTAAAGGAAGTCGAAAAAAATATTGGATCACTTGCTTCTGCTGCAGAGAGAGTAGCTTTCGCCCGAGAGAAGTTCGGCACGCTTACTACTCTTTCCTCTGCAGCCTAAGCTATTTATTTGCCGCAACTTCCTGAGCCGCAATCTTTGTGCTCCCCGCTGCATGAGGATGCTTTTGCTCCATCAGTCGAGCCGCCTTTATCAGCGCAACCGCACTTATGCATCGAGCAGCCAGATATTGAGATGAAACATAGTGCGATAATAATAGTTCTAATCATAATACAGCTCCAAAAAAATTAACCGTGATATTAGTTTTAACGTTTTTAATCAGAGAGGCCAAGTTTATTTGTGAAGCTTGAATATACTAGGAATGCCATTAAGGAGTGTTTGTTCTTAATCCATTTTGGTTCGTAGAGTGGGGGGGAGATAAATTTATTTTCGAAAAATGGTTCTAATTTAACGACGTCACTAGAGGTTAGTCGTCCGCTAAATAGATTGTGGGCATCCTTAGTTCTCTCCCTTTGAATAGTTTGTTCTAAGAACCTATGGACTTCTACGAATCCCTGAAGATAAGTAATGTCTTTAGTAAAGACTACTCGGCCTCTTACGTCTCCGCCACGAAATACACGCATAGCTGAGTAGAATCCTTCGCTCTCGGTCTGTCCACCATCAATGAAGAACTTAAATACTTCGATAAAGTCCGCACCATTTAGTGCCATCTCTACACCACGAACTCTGGCGGCGATTCTTCTAAGGCGACTTAAATCAATCGAATTGGTGATCAGTTCCGCAAAAAGAGCCAAGCCCTCCTGTGTTCTAGTGGTACGAGGGGCACCTAATCCAAGGCATCTTAAATTTGATTGGCTTCGTCCATTTATCAGCGTAAGTGTATGAACGAACGCTTCATGCTCGATAAGTTGAGGTATATCAATAGGGGCAAAGCATGTGTAGTTTCGGATCCTTATTCTACTTGCTCCAGCAGCAGCTTTTGAAACTAATTTTTCGTCTATAACAATTTCAACTGGGTGATGCTTAAAGAAAGGTTTAATTACTTTCTCCATCTCTTCTTTGATGTAGTCAGCCATCAGACAGACTTCAGCCTCATCTTGCCTCGAAGCGTTAATGAGGTTGCCAGTAATAGACAAGAAATGATCCGCAGCTTCAAGTGCGGATACTTTTGTTAGAGTAATTATATCTCTAGGTTTGCCGTAGATTTGAGCAGCGATTTGTCCAAATTCAGGTTTTCCCAAATTTTCAACCATTTCAGCGCCGAAGTAATAACTTTCAGCTGTCTGAAATATAAACTCTTCAACTGGGTGCTGCCTGTCGCATTCCCTCATTATATCTCGGAGGCGTTTCTTGACCTGAGAGAAATCACGTTTTGGATAAATAACATTAGGTAACTTTGGAGTGCCCTTTTCCCAAGAAGTTAAAAATTCTTTGCTATGTTTTGGTTCCCAAGAAAGTTCACTAAGAATTTTAATGCCTTTACCAATATCTACAAGCTCAGAGTCGAGCTTCTGAATTCTTGTGGTTTCAATAGAGTTGGATTGCAATGCCATAAACAATAACTTAGTAGGTAATTATTTCTCCGGCAATGATTTGTTAAATTCGACTAAAGCCGACTATGTCTTGTAGAACTACTATAGCTACTGGGAAAAGAGCTACTCCCAACCCGCGAGCGGCATGCAAAAATTTATTCTATAACCTCAAAGCCTACGCTCATTGTATGATATCCATCAAGTAGACTTTCTAGATGGTATTCTCCAGCAGGCAAGCTCTTTGTAGCGGCAAGAGTGAACGGTGTCGCATCTGATCCTTTTGGTGTGATAGTTTTACTTTCCTCAAATAAAATATTCCCATTTGCGTCTTTGCAGCGGACCATAAGAGTTGCATCGGGGCCGCTTCCGTTGGTTCTGACCAATGCCAATATTGTATCACCAGGATGATACTTCGCGCCTGGGTTTTTAATTTCATTTTGTGCGTCCATTTCTGTACCTATCATAAAGCCAATTATGCGCACATCTTCTCGTTGCTTAGGTGGAGTAACTTCTTTTTGAACAGATTGAACAGAGGCCTTTTCATTCTCACTGCTTCCATTACAGCCAGAGATCAAAGATCCAGCACAGAGTAAAATGATAGCTGCTTGCATCCAGATCCAGTTAATCTTCATGTTAATCACCAAGTCTTAAAATGTTTGAATCCTATAGGTTCATACATTAAACAGTAATGATGATAAAAGGAAAATTAACCTCGGGTGCTCTCATTCTGAGTCATCGACTGAAAAAATTAATCCAATATTTTTAGAAGAGGGATTTAATCGCAGAGTTGATTAAGTTTGT
>CAZYRE010000027.1:5474-21218 GCA_964650155.1 uncultured Bdellovibrionales bacterium | reverse complement strand
AGTGGCGGTAGCGGTGGTGGTGCCATGGGTGTCGGTGCAATGGCTGCTTCATATTACATTGATAAGGCGCGCCACGATAAAGCAATGGATCTTAATCGTGAGCAAGCGGGCATTTTAAAGGATCAAGCTCAATTAAAAGCAGATGGTTTTAACTCGCAAGCCAGAAGTCAGCTAGGAAATCTGGAAGCAAATCGAGCTGAGTCACATGCCTCCTTTGTTGGAGAGCAAGCGGGATGGGAAGCCGCAAACAACTACGCCCAGAGTAATTCAGACTTTGCTGCGGCCATTGGACTCGGAGCTGGTTATTTAGATGCCGGGCAAAAACCTACAAATATGCAAGGAATGGCTAGAGACGGAATGTTAGGTGAGGCCGCAGCTACTGCTTCAAGAAGTTCGTCTGAAGGAGGCGCTCTGTGGTCAGGAATGAATAATCACAGCGCAGCGATTGCTGACGTTACTAAAGACGCAGTCAACCGCGCCAGCGCCAGTGATATTACTTATGATACTTTACAAGATCGGGGTGTCAATTTACTGAGCTCAGCGGTTGATACATTGGTGAACAATTCGGAGAAGAAGGATTAAGCATAGGAATTGAATTACCTAAGGTGATATATGGCAGAAGTAGAAAATGGACCGGAGTTTAAGGCGCCAAAGGGGTTGTTGCGGGATTTTGTTGATTATGTGGATGAACGCCACCACGATCTTGCTGTAGTTGAACGAGACTTCGCAGGCTTGTCTTCTAAGTTTCGCGATATGACAGGCTGGCTCATGAACCGCGTTGATTTAATATATCTCCAGGCGTCCTATTTTATGCATCAAGATCGCGGCCGCCTTGGAACAATTGATTTTGCCAAGAGAATGAAAGAGCCAGGTGGCGCAGAGGAGTTATGGGAAGACGGTCGACGAGAGCTTGCCAGCATTACACTTAAGAAAACACTCGAAAAGGATACAACGGCCGCACTACGCTCGCCTCGTGACAAAATGTTACTGGGAGAATTCAATCGAGATGATATTTACGCACTTAAGGCGGATCTGCAATTTGGATACAAGCCGGTAAGGGATGCCGATGGCAATATAAAGATGGAAGAGGGCAGGAAAAGAATAGTTCGAGAGGACGGAAAGGAACCTAGAGAGGAATCAGTTCCAGAACTTGAGCGAACCGGCAAACAGCGAATGCCAGTTTGGGAAGTACAAACCAATGGCGGATTAGCCAAGCAGGTCATGGAATTCGAGAGTGGGATGCGAACTGACAAGATCCGCGTGATAGAGGAAGGAATCGTAGGCCCGAATTCCGAGTATTACGAAAAGGCGGAGGTCGATAGTATTAGGGCGCAGTTTGAAGCTGTCAGAGCTCAGGTACTAGGATCTCTCGCTCAGAAAGTCGCCTCAGCAGCTGATGGAGATGGAGTTGAGCTTGAACGTGCAGGGAAAGCAGATCCCCTCTACTTACTTCCAAAAGAAATAAGCAGTTTACGGTCCGTTCTAGACAGCGGTTTGGACGGCACTCGTGGAGATCACTTTGTTTCCAAAATAATGCTGCATTCTCGGGGTACGCTACGTCTTGATTCCGACAGGACTCTGACTGAGGTAGAAGCCGGGGAATTGAAGAAAATGCTAACTGCCTGGGATGATCTACATGCCAACAGTGAAGGCATATCTCGTACTATCTTGATGCATAACTCTGGTGACCTAGCATTGGACGGAGTACGTGTCATGGGTGAGCATGAGGCTAAGGCTCTGAAAGTTGCGTTGATGAGTGGAAGATTACCGCTTGACGCTAATAAACTTGCCACCTCTATGTTAACAGCGGATCTTTCTAAGGGACGTTTGTTTGGAGAAGATGTTAGTAATTTACAAAAGGGCATCTTGCAGTGGAATGGCGACAAGCCAACAGGGGTAGCTCTTGATATAGTTCGTCACGCAGGTACTGGAGTGATTCCACTGAGTAATGGAATGGCCTTGACCGCTGAGGAAGCCAATCAAATAAAAGCTGTATCCTATCAGGGGGAAGATCCGCGTAGGTGGGGAGCTATGGCAGCTAAAATAATTGAACACAAGGATGGAGATCTTACTTTGGAAGATGGCCGTGTAATAACGGCGGCAGATGTTGCCTCTATCCAGAGTGCTATGGGCATCTGGGCGCATTTAAAACCAAAGGGCGTTGCTCGTGAAATAATGAAATTTGATTCAATGTCGGACACTCTCGATCTTAAGGGACGAGAGATTGAGGGAAGGGAAGCTCACCTACTAAAGGTCGCATTATTGGGTGGTGGTCTGTATGATAGGGATTCTCTTGCCGCGCAGATTACCAGACATCGAGAAGGGATAGTTGTTTCTGGTGGACGATTCATTCCTGGAGAAGGCGTTAGTGCAATCAAGGGAATGATTGACGCTACCGTGTTAGAGGTCGAGATAAAATTTGAATATAATGATCCGAACACGATGCTAGGTATGTTGTCCGTGCGACAAGGTTGGGAGCCTGATCAATCGGATCGAGCGGCATTAGCTCTCAAGAAAGTGACCATGGAAGATGGAACGATCAAACGCAAGTGGGATCTTAATCTGGACTACATGGTAGAATTTCTAAACTATCTGTATAAGAATACTAGAGCTTGATTCGTCCGCTTATCAAATAATCCTGTATCCTCCAAGTATTCAGAGAGTACGCAGCAAACGACTGATAGGCACCTTCGGACAAGCCATTCTAACTCGAATTCGTCGGCCACAGGTCACCGACGAGACGCTGGCTCGTGCTCTCGCAGAGATGAACAGGACAGTCATGAACCCTGGCGATCGGTGATCCACGGCTAAGACTCAACTGGCTTCTGCGAAGCTGCGTGCTGGCGAGACGTATGTTCTCAAGCTCGAGGGCACGGCACTTTTCTTGGCATCGCTACGATTTAATCTCGATCTAGTAATCTATATAATTCACTCGATCGAGTGAATTATATTCGTAACTAGCTGATCTATGGTTTAATACCAGTAAATTTCATTCGATTTAGTGAAAATATGTCACTTATAAGTGCATCTATGTTATAAATAGTAATTATTCATTCGATCGAGTGAAAACAGGATATGGAAATGCAAACAATTGAGAAAGCCGTGAAGGAATTGAGTGAGGTCATTAAGCAGGAAAGGAAAGCTAATAAGCTTACTCAAAAAGAACTCGGGGATTTTGCAGGTACTGGTGTGAACTTTATTTCGCAACTTGAAAGGGGAAAGATTTCAGCACGGTTAGATAAAGTACTCTCTGTGTTTCAAGTTCTTGGACTTGAATTGAAGATAGAACGAGGGAAGGAGGTAGTTAGTGCTTCAAGGGAACTTAAGAAATGAAACTCACTGAGCTTCGTAGCCTTGATAAATTATACGTTTATAAAGATGGACAACTTGCAGGTGAGCTGATCCGATTAGAAAAGGGAGTCAAGTTTGTTTACGACGTAGAATATCTACAAAATAATTCTCCGGATATCGCATTTCATCTTCCAACCAGGAAAGAGCCATACAATTTTTACGGCGACAATCTGCCGCCATTTTTTGCAGGACTGCTCCCAGAAGGACTTAGACTTAACGCACTAGTTGCGGCGATAAAAACTTCTTCAAGCGACATGTTTAGTCTGCTTGCTGCTTCTGGAGCAGATGCTATTGGAGATGTGACAATTCACATTGATAAGCAACTCAATGTTGCTAGGGATCGAGAGGTTGAAGATATATCAAAGATTAGTTTTCAGACACTTTTTGAAGAGAGTATAAATGCACTGAATTTAAGGGCAAGAAAGCGAGATCCTGGGTTTGCCGGAGTGACTCCAAAGGTATCAGCTCAGATGCTTTCCATTCCAATTGCAGCGAGTAATAAACGATACATTCTAAAGTTAAATCCGCCTGAGCTTCCACGTTTAATTCAAAACGAACATTACTTTATGAAGGCAGCGCAGTCATTGGGACTAGTGGCGGCAAAAACAGTGATTGTAAAAGATAAAGATCACGAAGAGGGCTTACTTGTAGAGCGGTTTGACAGAATAAGTCTCAAGCGAAAGATACATCAGTTACATCAAGAAGATGCTTGCCAATTTCTAGATCGATATCCACAAGATAAGTACAGGCTGTCATGCAGGGAGATTGCTGATGGAATAGGTAAGTGGAGTACTTCCCCGGCTATTGAGGTTTCAAAATTTACTCATCTGCTGGCGGCATCCTATGTAATTGGCAATGGCGACCTTCATGCTAAAAATATTAGCCTGGTATCTGACACTACAGGGAAGCGATTTGTTTTATCCCCAGTTTATGATTTCCTAAGTACAGTTCCTTACGGAGACTCGCATATGGCTCTTCAATTCGAGGGTCGTGATGATAACCTGACCAGAAAAGATTTTATTAGATTTGCTAATTCATTTGGTGTTCGTGAAGAGGTTGTGCTCGGTATACTTGCAGCTGTGACTAAAGGAATAAAACCTTGGTTATCCGAGATAAGTACTGTTGGATTTGGGGAGCGGGAATCTAATCATTTACGTAGAGTGATTGAGAAGAGGATTAAGGACTTAGGGTAGGTTAACTCGAAGCAGATTCATATCGTCGAAGGCCGATGCGCCAGGCATATGAGATGATTATTGGCAGGATTATGAGAAAAACGAGGAAGGGAAGAATGAGAGTTTTGGGAGAGGCGCTAATTAAAAACTGCACTGGCGCACTGCCGATTAATAGAATTGGGATGATGATGGTGAAGAATCTTCTAAAATAAGAACGATAAAGAAACTCTGGCCACTTTGAAACTGTTTGAAGTTGCATCCGTACGAAGTTTAGAGATGTGCCATCTACAACCCAGAACATTCCAATTGCGATTAGAATTTCCAGCATTACCTGCAACGCAAACCCGGCAACAATTAGGAACGGTAATAGTAGCCAATGCATTGGAGAAAGTGAGAGACTGCCGCCGTAATAAATTAAAAATCCCCAGGGGACAACAAAATTAAAAAATGTTCCCGCACGGATGTGTGAAAAGACAACGATAAAGAGACTGCCGATGGGGCGAAGTAGTTTGTAATCAAGATTCCCGGTGCGGATGTCATCTGACATCTCCCAGAAGCCCTCGCCGATAAATGTCATGTGAAGTTGCTCAACGGCAAGCATAAAAGCCACAAAAAACATGAATTCATTCCGACTCCACGGACCAAGGTTAGGAAATGTATTAAAAAGAATTTCTGCAGGCAGAATCGCCGTGGCACAAAAAAGAAGATCCATTATACAGACAAGGGTAAAGTGCAGGCGAAAGCTCATAGCTTGAGCAAACGACATAGCGATAAATGCTCTATACACTCTAATGTAATGGGCAAGCTTTTTAATCATATGCCTGCCGCTGTATAAAGTTTAACTCCACGATTCCAGATAATGTTTACAAATAGTAATGCAAAAGAGATCCAAAACATTATGACCGTGAAAGGGAAGATAAAGCCGTGTTGGTATTCTCCCATGAAGATCTTAATTGGAATGAAAATTAAATAAGGGAAAGGGGAATACATGAGCGCGGTTTGTAGCCAAATTGGATAAAGGTCAATTGGAATAAAAGCCCCGGCGAAAAACTGCGAGATAAGAATCAACATGACTCGTAATACCCAAGTCTCATCCATCCAAAATGAAAGTAGAGCGATAGAGAATTGAAGAAGAAACCAGAGTAGACCGACTAATAACGACAAAATGACACCTTCGATAACGAGTTCCACTCCTGGCCACATAATTAATTCAGACATAACTAATGTGGATATGGCTATAGTACTTACAAAAAGTTGGGTAGCTTGAAATCCTATAAATCCCGCAACATGGTATTTCCAAAACTGAAAGGGATAGAGCAGGAAGGCAGAGATCCTCCCCATCCTAATATCTTCAGAAACTTTTGAGTTCTGGTAACTTAGTCCAAGAAAAGCTACCACCATTGCCCAAGCTTGATAGTTGAGCATGCTTTGACGATCATAACCGTGAATTTGGGAAACCTCATTCAAAGAATAAATTGAATCCCAGATGTTATATTTTACAAAATAATTTACGACTGCAGGCAGCAGAACCATTAGGAGGAAGTTCAACTTATAAGCCATCATATTACTCCAGGTAATCTTGATGGTCTGCCACCATTTATTAATTTCTTTCAGCGACATGCTAACTCCCAGTTTTAAGGAGTTTGGGGTTAGAAAGTATGGTCTGCATTACTCTCTCGATCGGCAATTTATCTGAAGAGAAATCGGAAACTGGAAATTTGGAAAGAATTTGGGAGGCTACTTCCTGAAATCTCTGCTCTGGGATTCTGAGCTCTAGCCGCAAAGAATCCTCGCTCCATTTTGGTGCAAAAGACCCCCAAAATTGGTCGGTTTGATTTTGCGGAGCTCTAAAATCAATAGAAACAAATTTATCTTTTCCTAATAGATTTTCAAAATTAGCAATTGAGCCGTCATAGTGTTCCTTGCCATCAAGAACCAAAACTACCCGATCGCATAATTCAGCTACGTCGGCCATGTAGTGAGAGGTAAGGATAATAGTTGTGTTATGAGCTTTCTGATACGAGATTAAGAAATCACGAATATTTCGTTGAGCTAACACATCAAGCCCAATTGTTGGCTCATCAAGAAATAACACTTCTGGTTGATGAAGGAGGCAGGCGATCATCTCCATCTTCATGCGTTCGCCAAGAGAGAGTCTTCTCACGTGAGTAGTTAAAAGCTTTGTTACATCAAGAAGTGTCGATAGTTCATCAAGACGACTTTTAAAATTATATTCATCAATATTGTAATATGCTTGAAGAAGTAAGAAGGAATCCATTGCTGGGAGATCCCACCACAGTTGTGATTTTTGTCCCATAACGAGGGCGATCCTCTGCCGGAATTCAATCTCCCTTTTAAATGGCTCAAAGCCCAAAACAGAGATGGTTCCCGAACTAGGAGCGATAATTCCGGTAAACATCTTCATTAGGGTGGTTTTACCAGCACCATTAGGGCCTAAAAGGCCAATCATTTCACCTCTTTCAACAGAAAATGAGAAATCTTGAACAGCGTTTACCAGATTAAATTTAGGAAATAGGAATGATTTAAAAGAGCCAATAATACCAGGCTCCTTCACGGGACGTTTAAATCGTTTACTTAAATGCTGACAAGTAATGACCATAGGTTCGTCACTTTACCCCTAGATAGAAAACTTTACTACCGGGTGAAACAGGAATACTCTCAGTCCGCCGTAGACCCTACCTGGGTTTAACAAAGACGCCTTAAGTGTATAGACGGGGAAATATGAAAACCAGTTGTTTATCAAGAACCTTCCGAGTTCTCTGTACCTCATTAGCTATTGTTGCATTAAGTTATTCAGTGAGAGTAAGTGCTGCTCCACTTACAGAGCTTGAACCAAACAATGATGCTAGTGGTGCTATTCCGTTGGTTAGTGGATTTTCTGGCTTTGGAAATATCTCTTCAGGCGCTGACACCGACAACTGGATACTTCCCTCGGTACATCAAGGCGATCAGTTATTCTTGTATTTATCAACGATAACCTCAAATACAGGGGGCGATTCAATCCTTCAAATTCTTTCTAGCAATGGTACTTCAATTGCATATGATGATGATGGCGGTCCTCCATCTGTATTTGCTTTTAAAGCCTCGACTTTAACCGGAATCGTTTCCCCAGTTAATGGTAACCTTCGGGCAAAGGTTGATGGATTTGGTAGTACAACACTAACTCCGTATGCATTTTATCAGATTGTAGTGAGACCAAATGAATTTGGTGTTGAAGTGGAACCAAACAATACTTCGGGTCAAGCTACCCCAGTATCTGCTGTAGCATACTCTGCTTCTGCAGGCGTTGATGACGACTATTTCTCTTTCTTTGCAAATGCAGGGGAGAATATCGTCATATTAGTGGATAATAATCCTGTCGATGAGACTCCACTCGATCCTGCCACTAATCCAGTTGCTAATATCGTTACAGATATTATCGGTGTTAACGGAAGCACTGTTTTAAACGGTACCAATACAACATCAACTCGCGCTATCGGTCCAATACCAGCCCCATCAGCAGGGACATTCTTTGCTCGAGTTCACAAGGTAGATGGAGATAATCTTCCTTATACAATAGTTGTCTTGGTAGAAGGTGCGACTCCTCTTCCAGGAGCATGTTGTAACGGCTTAGCTTGCTCCCTAAAGAGCAGTACAAACTGCCCAACTAACTTCTTTGGAGCAGGAGTGTCATGCGGAGGGGATACTGATGCAGATACTTATCCAGATGCGTGCGATAATTGCCCAAGTGCATCTAATAATACTCAAGCAGATGGTGACCAAGATGGCGTAGGCGATGCTTGTGATCTGTGTTTGAGCAATAATCAAAAATCTGCACCTGGACAATGTGGTTGTGATACCCCTGACACTGATACTGATAACGATGGTACAGCAAACTGCAATGATTCTTGCCCAACTGACGCTGGTAAGACAGCACCTCTTGCTTGTGGCTGTGGTGTTGCCGATTCTGATACTAATGCCAACTCAGTTCCGGATTGTCAGAAAGGAGCAGACTTAAAAGCTCAATTAAATAAAGCTCTTGGACTAATTAAAAAGTTCAAAGCGAACAATAATAAGAAAACAAATGAGCTTAAGGCGTTGACTGCCTCAATTAAAACGGATGCAAACGCTTCAGCTGCTCAAATATCTCTTCTAAACACGACATTCCCGTTAGCCAAGAAGGCTGGTGCACTTAGCAAGATTATAAATAACCTTACCAAGTCATCTGGCGATGCACTTAAGAATAAGAAGAAATCAGCAAGCAAAGCCGTTCAAGCAATAATTGATGCAATAGCCTAAGTCTAATACATCAAGAACTGGACGCCTTGTTCCTCTAAGAACAGGCGTCCTTTTTTTTGTCCAAAAAGCATAGCTATTGTTGTGAGCGTTCCCGCAATTAAACATGTATCCGTAGTCACGGTTACTGATTGAATTCCTTCAACTGGCCAACCTGTTTTTGGATTTAGTATATGGCAGTACCGCTTACCAGCTACCTCAATAAAACGTTCATAGTCCCCACTTGTAGCTAAAGCACCAGAAGTAAGCTTTACCTGTGCGATAGCTGCATTTGTTTTCCTAGGGTGTTGAATACCTATGCTCCAAGGTGTTCCATCTACTCGTGGTCCAAATACCCTAAGGTCTCCACCAAGGTTTACGAAGCCATGAGTAATTCCATTTTCAATTCCTACTCCGTAACTTCTGTCGACAGCATACTCCTTGCCTATGCCACCAAGATCAATTTCCATACCAGCAGTTGGTAATTTGATCTCATGATTTTGCCAGACAACTGTATCCCAACCGATTAGAGGCAATACGGATTGAATTGATTCTTCGGATGGAATTAGCTCTTTTTTAAAATTCCAAACTTTACGAAGGACCCCAGAAGTAATATCAAATAGTCCTTCGCTTTGATTGAAACAGGCATCTGCATAATCCAGTAGCCCAGCAGTCTCAGGATCGACCTTGATGGGGTTATTGCCGGCGGAATTGTTAATTTTTGTGATGATGCTTTCTGACTGATATCTAGAAAACTTACCCTCTATGCGACGACATTCTTTTATGATTTCGTCAGATACCTTTGCGGCAATAGCGGGATCTTCAGAATAGAGTTTAATCTCATTTTTGCTCCCGAGCGCTGTGAAAGTATACTCAAATAATTTTTGAGCCATGCTTCAAAGTATCATGAACTGTGGTTAAAGTTAAAAACGCTTTTCAAGATTAATAGAGAAGTAGCTTAAATATAAGTTATCTATCTCTGGAGAGCCCTTTGATCCAAGAGTCCAGCCACTGTTTGTAATAGCAAAATCATAACTTGCAGAAGCAAAGTAGCCATTGCCAAAGTCATGGGTTACTCCAAGTCCTATTGTGGCACTACCATAACTTCCCAACCTCTGATCCGCAGAATAAATTCTGTCATCAGTAACTTCTACTGGATCTAAATCACTATAAAAATCCGCTTCACGTTGAGAATAATACCTAACGCGAGGAATGAGCATCCAGTCGCCATTTTCTCCTAATGGCTGATGCCAAGAGAGATCGAACGTATGAGAGAATAATTGCCAACTATCAAAGTAAAATCTGTAGTCAAGATGAAGGGCCGCATCTACAGAGGAGACATACCGAACATATCTAGTAAGCCAAGCATAGCGATCTCTTGATTGAGGTCGGTTATCAGTGAGTTTGTACGGATCGCTAAGGTAGCCATCTTCTATCTCGACAGAAAAATTAGACTGTACCAGGGATTCTTTATCGATGATCTGGGTTATTCCAACTATTCCCCCAAAGTCTGTTTGTAGTTCGTCGAGCAATGGATCGTTAACAGAGCTAACCTGATTGTGATTCGCATTAATGCCAGCTAGGAAAACTGTATTTTTATCAGGCGTCCAAAATCTTCCAGAAAGATTTATTCCTTCTGAATCGTAATCATCTTCAGTCGAATATGCTCCGCCAAGGCTTAGGCTATAACTATCGAAGTACTTTGTAAGAGTAAGATCCCCAGCGTATCTTTCATCGTCGATGCCGAGACCTGAAGCGCCGCTCATGGTGTCGTGATAAATCGGAGAAGCCCCGCTCATGGTATCAAGGACAAAGCTCGCTTCTAGCTCAAGATTTTCAGCTACAGTTGTGTCAAGCCACACCATAGGCGCATGAATTTTCATGCGCCCCTCTTTCCCAGACTGCCAATCTTCAAAATATGAATACTGAAGCCCGACAGTTGTCTCTGTGGGTGCATGTTGAGCAAGCGCAGGATTTACTGCACTAAACAAAGGGATGGACGCGGTTGCTGCAACTAAGAGACTAATTGCGCTTTTCTTGGGATGATTTTTAGCCACAGCCGCAACCCCCGCCTCCTACACCATAACCTCCGGAGCTACCTTCACGTGAATTCTCGATGTGTCTATTAAACCGAGATTGCATCGGATTGGGATCGAGCTGCATGTGACGTTTGGCGAAATTTCCTTTTTGCCAAGGTTTAACAGGAGTGCATCCCGTTATGCATGCACAAGCAATAAGAAATAAGAGAATAAGACTTAAGTGGCTAGGTATCTTTAGAGAGAGATTCCATGATTTTATTTTCGATCTCATTTTGGTCTTCATCCTTGAGTCCCTGATGGACGGAAATAACGCGCCCATCCCGCCCAATGAGATAAGAAGTCGGAACTCCTTCCACATTAAGTGCTGCAGGAGTTGCTCCATCTGGATCAAGAGCTACTAAGAGGGAAGCATTTGCTTCCTTTAAAATTCTCTCAGCGTCACTTCTGACTTCATCTACATTTACAGCGATAACTTGAAATGTATCCTTACCGAATTTCTCTTGTAGGCTTTGCATCCAAGCTAACGACTTCACACAAGTACCGCACCAGGATGCCCATATGTCAAGGTAGATAATCTTACCACTAAATTGGCCGAGTCCAATTTTTGGACCGGCCAAGGTAGGTAACGTTAAGTCAGGGATCTTCTGACCTGGTTCGATTGCATGCAAAGAGTTAGTTGTAATAAAACTCGTAAGCAGAGCAACAGAAAGACCAAAGATGAGTTTTCTATTCATAAACGATTCTTATTTAGTAGCTAAGTAAGCAATAACTTTTTTAAGTTGACCTAAAGAGAGAGGCTGTAAAAGCTGCATCTCTTCGACATTAGTGTAAGAGTCGTAAATCTGATCAGTCGTGTAGATACCAGCTAAATCAGAAGTAATGATATTGTTGTGACAGGATTTACAGTTCTTTTCGAATAGCTTTTTCCCCTTTTTAATAGCTTTTTTACTTGCAGCAAATGTTTGATCAAGCTCAAAGGAAGGCTTTGCATTTATTATAGCGCTTATAGAGCTTGCGGGTGCTGAATTTGGCTGCATCATGTAAGCCGAAGCGGGCTCACTCTCCGTCATCCACATCGGAATAAGAACAAATGTGGCTGCCATAAGTCTAATTATTCTTTTTGAATTTAAGTTCATTCGCATACATCTCTCCGTTAAATAAAACCTAAAATTCGATTAAAATTAATCTCCGTGTAAAGTTTGGAAGTAGGCAACCAAAGCTGCGAGTTGGGCAGGTGTTGGTCGCCATGGTAGATCTTGCATCTCATCTTCATCATTGAAAGCATGATTAATTTTATTAGCTGTCCAACTAGGTTCAGGATCATTCATTGAGTGACATGATGAACACATCGAAATAAAATATTGGTAGCCAAGTTCTTGCTGAGTAGGTGGAGGAGTAGGGCTTGGAGTAGGCTCGCCGCTCGAACTGCAATTTGCCCGATTTAAGTAAGCCGTTAGATCAGCAAACTGTTGATCTGAGAGTGAAGGAATGAACATCGGAGAGCCCATTACTGCTTGCTTTAGTGCAGTAAAGGTAAAATTTACTCCTTTATCTACTATGTGGCAGCCAGAACAGACTGAGTGAAAAGTAGTGCCACCTGTATTTGTATTCCCAGTTAGTCCCGCAGGGATCCCAAATGCGGTGGTATTACCACTTGAGTCACAATTCCCGGATGAAGGCGTTGGACTCGAACTAGGAGAAGGCTCTGGGGAAGAAGTTGGAGTTGGCAGAGGATCTCCTCCAGGTGGGGTAGAGGTGCAGTTGCTTACATTTAAGAATGCTGTCAGGTCGGCCACCACTTGTGTAGGTAAATTAAAATTCATCGGCGCACTTTTTAGAGCCGAATTTAGTTCATTAAAAAGCTTACCCGCACCTTTGAACCCATTATTGTTGGCATGACAGGTTACGCAAAAACTACTGTATCTGGATTCCCCAGCTCCAGCGTTTCCGGTTTGTCCTGCAGGAATACCGAATCCTTGGGTATTTCCGTTTTCATCACAGAAGGTACTTGAATCTCCGCCATTTGGAGTATCCGAATCTGGATCGGAGGCATCCGGTGTGCCGTCTCCATCACTATCAATCCAAGTTGGATTAGTATGTGAAATACAGATTTCATAAACATCACTGAGCGTATCCCCATCAGTATCCTGACTTAGAGGATTAGTATTAAAGATTGAGTTCTCTTTATTATTTGCGATAAAATCACCATCTAAATCTTTAGAGTTGGCACCATAGTTTTGTCCGAGAACTTGATATTTATGACAAATCTTTTTCTTAATTTTCTTCTTTTTTGCTTTTAGAATTTTCCCTGCTTTAGCTGATAAAGTAGGTGGATGAATATTTAGCTCATCGGCGTTTACAAAATGATATTGGGCGGTGCTTATAAACACCGATAAAGAAAGAAGAGGAAGCTTTAAATTGCTTTTTATCATTGTAATCCTTTAAGAAAGGATACAAGTTCTGAAGTATTCGCACTGACGGCTTTTTTCTTTTTCTTCTTCTTGTCGGGTTTTTTGTTATCCGGCTTTTTGTCACTGCCACCACATGAATAGAAACTATGAAGGCTAGCCCAAGAAGAATTGCTACATTTCGGCGTGCCTCTGAAGGAGTGACAACTTACACAAAGCCCTGTTTTGTATTTAGCATTTGGATCTTTTTTAGGCGTTTCTTTAGGGGTTGGAGAGCCTACTGGTAAATCTATACTTGGATCTTCGGTAAGGTCGGGGTCTAAGGGATCAAAAACAATTACTGGAGAAACTTCTCCTTCCGTTTCGCAATTATATATTCCAAGATGTAACTCCTTCCAGGAAGGTAATGCGCATCTAGTAAATTGATGAAGTTCATGACAAAGACCGCATCGATTTGCAGGTAGTGAGGCAACAGTTGATGGAATAGAGTCTTCACGCTCCTCGACCTTTTGCCACATTAAGGAAGCATCTTTAGAGGAGGGATTAACCATCACTTCAAAAGTCACTTCTTCAGCGCGAGTTGGAATATTCAAGAGTGCAAAACGATTACTACCCCAAGCGCCTGCAACCTCAACTTCTAAGTTGCCGGATAGTCCAGTCGTATTAATTTCACAGTTTCCCTGAGCATCTGTAGTACAGGAGTCGCCACTATTTAATATGGTGACAGTAGAAGGAGATACGGCATTATTGGTACTGTTAAGAAAGGCACCAGCTATACGTAAGCTGAGAGATTCAGAAGAGTTACCGTCTTGTGAAGCAGTTTTTACACCACAGCCTACGCAGTTTAAAATCACTGCGACAACTAATAAAAACAGAACGCTTATTTCTCGCAACCTGGGGCAACTGAGCATAGCTCTACTTTTGGGCAAAGAAGTCCTTTCTGTAGCTTTTGCAAGGAGGGTGCCACTCTAAACTATTTTAGATTCTTGGTAGGTCAGTAAAAAAAATATGCAGAGATACAGCAACTTACGGCGCTTAGGTAGTAATTCCTTGTACTTTGTCTAGTACATTCCCTGAACCAAGATATCCTACAGGTTACCAACTAATATTCACCTTTTACTAAGATAGTGCGGGGGTGTATTAACTCTATAAATCAGCGATTGAGTCCAGCTTGATGGGGGAGTGTTAGTTATGAGAGTTGTTAGCTCATTGGTCTGCCTCCTTGCCTTATCCCTCTTGAGTATCCCTTCCTTTGCCGTAGATGCGCCTCAGGCACTCCCAATCATTAATGGCACAGAAGTTTCAGAATTAAACTCTCCAATAGTGCTTGTTCTACAAAAGAGCGGAGATGGATATTTTATCTGTACAGGATCTGTAATTTCTTCCCGGGAAATTCTTACTGCAGCACACTGTGTCACAAAAGCAGCAAAGTCTATGGGCATAATTGCCGGTGGTAAATTTGTTGGGGTAAAGAGAGTAAGGGTGCATCCCTACTATTCCCATCATAAAAACGGGACTCTTTATAATGATGTCGCAATTTTAAAATTAAAAAAATTCATTACACTCCCCACATTAAATTTACTCGTTAGCCAGGTCCCCTCTTCTAAAGTTTCTATTATAGGATATGGAGTAGATGAGTTTGGAGATGTTGGAGTTCTTAAGAGTGGAGTTACGAGTGTCCTTGAGGTCGTCCCTGATTTTCTAATTACAGAATTCGGATCTTATTCAGAGAGTAATTCATGTCAGGGAGATTCTGGCGGACCAGCAATTTATTCCTATGTAGATTCTAGTGGTCGAACTCATTCAGGGATAGTAGGAATAACATCTACCGGAACTACTTTTGATTGTGGACTCGGCGATAATACTTTTTACACAAACACTCAAAATGTTACTGTCCTTGATTTTATTCTTAAGTACGCACCACACGCGGTGCTAGATTAGTCGATTTTCTACTTCGAGACATTTCGCTCTTATAAAGCTATAAAGTCTTATGACTAATGCTGCTCTAAATGTCCCATCAAATACTACCGCTGCTGATAAAAAATTAGTGGAAGCTTTTCTTGATCCTATTGGTGTAAAAATTAACGGATCCCAAGATGTAGATCCTCAAATTATAGATGATCGGTTCTATTCAAGAGTTATTTCTGAAGGCTCACTTGGAATGGGAGAGAGCTACATGGACGGGTGGTGGGACGTCAAGTCACTGGATAAGTTCATGCGCCTCCTAGTCGCAGCTGGATATGATAGAAAAGTCATTCCACTCTCTACGAAGTTACTGATTCTTAAATCTAAGTTGTTTAATCATCAAACAAAAAATTTATCTAAAAGAGTTGCCCAGCAGCATTACGACCTCAGTAATTTTCTTTATTCCAAGATGCTTGATCCTTGGATGCAATATACATGTGCTTATTGGCGTAACGCGAAAAACTTGAATGAAGCACAGAATAATAAACTTGATCAGATCTGTAAAAAGTTACAATTAAAATCAGGGGATCGGTT
>CAZYRE010000027.1:0-5374 GCA_964650155.1 uncultured Bdellovibrionales bacterium | reverse complement strand
GGCGGATTACTTGTTACTCATTTCATTGGCGGTAACGAGTCAAGGGTCACTACAGATCCTTGGCTTGAGAAATATATCTTCCCTGGTTCAGTTATGCCTTCTGCATCTCAAGTGGCTCGAGCTTTTGAAGGTCTTTTTGTCATGGAGGATTGGCAAAACTTTGGACCAGATTATGATCTGACTCTTATGGCTTGGTATGATAATTTCCACCAACATTGGGAAGAGATTAAAGCTCAGGGGTATGACGATCGCTTCTATCGGATGTGGAAGTATTATTTATTGTTATGTGCTGGAACTTTTAGGGCCAGAAAAAATCAGAATTGGGAAATCCTATTTTCGAAGTAAAATTATGCCGCTTTGGATAGTGCATGAATCACAAGAGCAATATTGCTAAGTGTGGGGTTTCCAGCAGGCGATAACATTCGATAAAGAGTACGCTTTGAAACTTTTGCTCTTTTAGCAAATTCATCTTTGCTTGTAACTTCTAGGAATGCACCTAGAATTTCTTTAAATGCTTCGGCATCTCCATCTCGTAGTGATGAAATTAAAGCTTTATATACGAACTCTTCATCTCTAAAAGATTCTCGAGGGTCATATTTTTTTAAATTTGAGAATTTTTTAAGTTTTAGAGATGGCATATCTTCTAAGTAAAAACTTTGCTTTTTTGATATCATTTTTCTGCCCATTTTTATCTCCTCCTAGTAAGAACAATATTGCGAGGCCGAGAGGGGTTGATATTTTGGTATAGTACGCTCTACGTCCATTGTTCCATCTTAATTCAGCAAGTCCAGCACCGATGTACTTTGCATCGCCAAAGTGCGCGTCTGATTCAAGCCTTATTATTCTCGCATCTACTTGAGCGCGAGATTTAATTTCTAAGCTATTCAACCATTCGATGAATTCAGCTGAATATATAATCGATAATTTCATATAATGCCATATATGGCATTATATGACAATGCCATTAAGTCCAAATAAGTAATCGCAGTTAAATAAGATTAGTTGCTTCTAATTACCCAATCAGGTGTTCAAAGCCAGCAACGATGGGAGAACCAAGAAGAGATCTAAGGCCGAGTGGAGAAACAACCCCTTCAAGTATCTTCGAGATCTTTGGTGATTTTATTGCTCGATGAATAACCATGGGCCAGAAAAACTGAGGAATAGAACGTCGATGAGCAAAACCATGAGTAGCAAAAGAATTGCGGACATCCGACCTAGAGAATGAGAGATATTTTCTAGTGTTACCCTCCATCTTTTTCTTTGTAGAAAATAATAGTGGTTCCAAAGCATTGAAGCTTTGTTTTGGTGGATAGTCTAGGATTACAACTTTTTTCGCAACGCGACACATCTCGGCAATTAATTTTTCCCATTGCTCAAGATGAGAGAGGAGTCGGAAAGATATCACAACATCGAAGGATTTATCTGGAAACGGGAGAGATAAAACAGAGCCAACTTTAAATGAGCATTTATTCTCGTATATCTGAGAGGTAAGTTTTTTTGCGCATTCTGGAGAACTTCCCAGGACAGTAACCTTGAATCCCTTTTCTATGAGTGGAATGGCAGTTTGTGCATGGCCACCACCAACATCAAGAATTGTCTGAGTTGTATCTTCTCCAAGAATTGATAGTAGGGCCTTTGCTTGTACTTCGACAAACCATCTTCCAACTTCGCCGGAGAACCTAGCAGCATAACTTTCGGAGGAGGTCTCAATATCTGGAGCCTCCGGAAAAGGGAATGCTTGACTAACTAGGGATGTGGACTGACTCTCCATGGGGACCTTTCTTACCATAAGTAACAGTTTATGGTACTTCTGGCGGGCAAAAAATTAGGCGTTCCTGGGCTATTATTATTCTCTAGAATCAATAAAATAGCCAAGTTGAGTTAAACAATGAAGAATTCATCCGCAGCGCGAAATCATAATTCGTTACGAATCCTACCGGATGAGTCCTCTCTTAGGGGAGATAGCCCATTTTTGGAGCCACTTAGTTGGCCACCTACCGAGGAGACTGACCCTCCACGTGCTTTGAGAGGATTAGCTAGAATAGTTGATGGCGGATTATGTCATCGCTGTGGCTCTTGTGTTGGCATATGTCCTACAGCAGCTTTGGGTCTAGATAGAGAAGGATATCCTAGAGTCCAAAAGCTTTCAGCCTGCACAGATTGCGATCTATGTGTAAAGGTTTGTCCCGGCGATGAATTCGATTTTCATGAATTTCACGAAAAGAAGTTTAAAGTTTGGGGAGATATTTCAAATACCCACGGTCACTTTTTAGATTCGACAATTGCTTACGCTACCGATTCAGAACTACGGAAGAACTCAACTAGTGGCGGATTAGTAACAGCGATGCTGCTACATTTAATGGATAAAAAAGAGATAGATGGGGCTGTTGTTATTACCTCTGATAAGGATGTCCTTTGGCGAGGAAAGCCGATCGTTGCTCGAACCAGGGAGGAGATACTTGGGGCGGTAAAATCTAAATATGCTATCTCTCCGACCAATTCAGTTTTTGCAGAGATACTAGCCGTGCCTGGAAGATATGCCTTAGTAGGTCTACCTTGTCAGATTCATGGATTTTCAAAGGCGGCAGAACTTGATCCAAGACTAAGAGAGAGGGTGGTTCTTACGATTGGACTTTTCTGTCATGCCGCAGTTGAACATGAAGGGTATGAAATTATATGGAATAGTCTCGGATCTGCCGCAGAAGGTGCCACGAAGTTCGTCTCCCGTATAGGAAAGCACCCTGGAACTCCACATGTCGTCTATTCAGACGGGAAAAGTAAGCCAGTCTATTTTCCAACTAAACAAGGATATCGTCCTTCATCGATGGAGATAATAAACATTCTCTATCGACTGTACAGCCCAGCAAGGTGCCTAACCTGTTTTGATGCAAGTTCTGAATTCGCTGATATCGCAATCGGGGATCCATGGATGGCTCCTCCGGAAAACGATGTTGATTTTTATAAGGGTTGGAGCTTTGCCTTGATCAGAACGGAAGGAGCAAGGAAAATTTACCAAGATATGGTGTCAGCCGGTGTAATTACTTCTAAGAATGTTACACGGAGCGAAGCGATTGCTTGTAATAAGTTGATGTCTACCGAAAAGAGGTGGCGCGCATTTAGGATTATTGAAACTCACCGACGCCAGGGAAAAGCGATTCCAGCATACGGGCCGTATGGACTTGAGATGCCGAAGTCCTCCGGTTGGCAATTCATCAAAACTGAGATCAACATGCTAACCCACATGCTTTGTTTTATGCCTAAATACAGAGCCTCGGCACTGCGGTTTGTGCTCGGAAATGGAGGATACTATCTTCTTTGGCTTAATAATTATCGCCGCCGATTAAGGGATCTGATTCGAGATTCATCCGCGTCATTCCGTCGATTTATTTTTGGACGACGGTAGGAGGAGTTATGAAGATTGCCATAGCTCAAATAGGTACTGACCCAGGGAAGATCCAGCAGAATAAGGAAAAGGTACTCAAATACATAGAAGAGGCAAAGAAACAGAAAGCCGACTTGGTAGTTTTCCCTGAATTGACCTTGCCTGGATATGCGGCGATGGATCTTTTCCTCTCTGACTCATATGTCGAAGAAAATATTACAGCTCTTAGAGAGATCACAAAATCAACTGAAGGCATTAAGGCTATCGTGGGTTTTGTTGATATCGATCAGGTTCGAACACGTCCTGATAAAAAACGATTACGGTATAATTCTGTTGCCGTAATTGAGAATAAAACAATCACTGCAATCAGAGATAAATCCCTTCTTCCTGAGTACGATATCTTTATGGAGAAGCGGTATTTTGCAACTTCTAGACGTCGCGACCCTGTAATTATAGACGGCAAAAAAGTTGGATTACAGATTTGTGAAGATATTTATACTTGGGGTTATCCAATTAATCTTGTAGGTGAGTATGCCGAACAGGGAATTGATTTGATAATTAACGTCTCTGCTTCTCCCTTTTCAGCTGGCAAATTAGGCTCAAGACTTAAGTGGTTTAAGGCCGCACAAGAGGTCTGTAAGGTTCCCATCCTTTATGCCAATACAGTTGGTTCATATGATGGATATGAAGGAGAGGTCGTCTTTGATGGTCGCAGTGTTTTTGTTAACGAACGAGGTTCGATAGTTGCACAAGGGGCAGGTTTCAAGGAAGAGTTAGTCTTAGTTGATACTGAAGCTGACAAGGTTTTAATAAGCCCAGTGGAGAATACTACTAAGGATATTTGGGAAGCACTTGTTTTTGGTATCAAGGAATATTCTAGAAGATCCGGGTTTAAGAAGTGTGTAATCGGATTAAGTGGAGGAGTGGACTCCGCGCTGGTTGCTTGCCTGGCCGTGCACGCTTTCGGTAAAGAGAATGTCACACTTGTCGCCATGCCTACTGAGTACTCTTCCCCTGGTACAAGGCATGACGCTGCTAATGTTGCATTTGGATTGGGTGCCAAGTTTATCGATCTATCGATTCAACCACTTTTTGATCAATATAAAACTGAGTGCGGTAAATTGCTTAAGGATGAGCCTTCCAATGGTAATGATACAACCCTAGAGAATATTCAATCCCGAATCCGTGGCACTCTCTTAATGGCCTACGCCAATCGAACTGGATCCCTTTTGCTTAATACTGGTAACAAAACAGAGTTGGCGCTTGGTTACTGTACTCTGTACGGAGATATGAATGGCGCGTTAGCACCACTTGCTGACATTAGTAAGGAACGAGTCTATCAGTTAGTGCGGTATGCAAATACACTTTTAGAATGTGTCCCTCAATCCCTCATTGATCGAGCCCCAAGTGCAGAGTTAAAGCCCAATCAAACGGATGAAGCAGGGTTAGGTTTCCCTTATTCCATTTTATCTCCTCTGTGTGACGATTTAATTGAAAGTGATTTGACTGATGAGGAGTTAAATAAAAAATATCCTGCGCAGGCAATTGAAACACTCCGTAAAAAAATTAAGCTCAATGAGTTTAAGCGTCGGCAATCCCCACCAGGAATACGCGTGACCGAGAAAGCTTTTGGAGTCGGACGACGCATTCCGATTAGTTACTAAATGAATCTATTAGAAGCTGTAGAAAATGCATTAACAGTGAGATCCTCTCAATTGCAGCTAAGTAACTGCTGTCGACTATTTGATGGACTAGGAGATGGTGATCGACTAGTAGTTATCGATCGCTTTAATCATGTAGCGATTATTCATGATTACTCCGGTGGGGATGAAAGTAGCCGGTTTCTAAGTCTTAAGAATGTTCTTAAAGAAAAGGCTCAGATTGAAACGGCTTATTGCTGGAAGCGGAACAAAGATAATGATTCCTCTGAACGCGGAGCTTCCTTACTTTGGGGCCCACCAAATCCTGAGTTTCAGATCTTGATTGATGGAC
>CAZYRE010000026.1:0-21294 GCA_964650155.1 uncultured Bdellovibrionales bacterium | reverse complement strand
TTAATCCAGCCAAGGCTGACCTTTATGCAAAGGTAGCATTTCTTACAATGAGTGGTCTGAGTTCTGCTCCAGACCTATTAAGTAGGTTACAAGTCTATAAAACTCAGCACGGAAAACTAATCGACCAGGTAACAGGACAAACTGGCCAGCTCCTTGCCTGTATACAAAACGGCCTCTGTCCGAATTATTAGTGAGATTACTTCTCTGGCTCAACTTTGCCATTTTTAATAACGAAGAAAGAAGTACTCATAATAGTGCGATTTCCTTTAAATTCGATCTCACCTGATGCACCAGGGTGTTTACTGTTAGCGGTAAAATATTGATCAATAGATTTTGGATCCTTATTCCCTGAAGTAAGTGCACGCATAAAAACTTGAAATCCATCATAACATTGTGCAGCAGGCACATCAGGTAAAGACTTGTATTTTTGCATGAATGAATCCTTGAAGTGCTTTGCTTGTGGTGTAGCACTGTATGGTTTTATGAATGTAACCCCTTCACCAGCTGTGCCAGCCAAATCAGCTGCGGCCTGATCTAGCTCAATTGAAAATATCGGTTGAGGAAGACTTAGGCTTCTTATCTCTTTGGTATACAACTGAAATAAAGTGTAAGAGGGAATAAATATCACATCGGGATTCGTACCGCGCGTTTTGAGAACTGCAGCCTTCACATCCTTTGTATCGGTAGGAAGTTCTTCATAAGTCACTACTTCACCGCCTAAACTTGTAAAGGACTCTTCGAATGCTTTTGATACCGCAATTTCCCAAGCCCAGTCAGAACTAAGTACCGCTGCTTTTCTAAAGCCATCCGAGAATATTCTTTTGGCAAGAATTTCAGCTTCAAAAGCGGGGTCTATCCAAAGGATTCTAACAGAAGGTGAGTTAACTTTTGAACCTGCCCCGATTGCTAAAAGAAATGTCTGATCTCGCTCAAGTAATGGAGCTATAGCCTCAATTTCTTCAGGAGCCATTGGGCCTATAAAATACTTAATTCCATTAACTGATGATAATTTTTTATAAGCCGTAAGTCCTGTTGCCGCTCGACCATTAGGGGAGTCTTCATAGAGTATCTTTGCAAGTGGTTTGTTTCTTGTACCTGCTTCTTTGTTCCACTCTTCGCGGGCCAACTCTAAGGCTTTTTGACAATTAGCTCCCCAACTAGCCCATTCACCGGTTAGAACTAGTATCGCTCCAAAATTTATCTCTTCTCTTTTTTTATCTGTCTCTGCTCGTAGTAATAATGGTGAAATAATTAATAAGAGCACTAAGGTGGTAGTTTTAATATATCGGTGTTGAAGCATGTTGTACTTTCCCCTTAGATTTTGAGTAGTTACTAAAGAAAGGGTATGCAAAATCTATCACGGCACGGATTCAATTAAAATCCTCATAACTACTCTAGACGAGAGAGTTTTATTCATAGGCAGTAGATTATGACAGAGCGAGAAAATCAGGTTCCAGTTATTGATCGCGGCATCGATGCTGCTCTAGAGACTGAGCAAGTGTTTTCTAATACGACTATGCCAGCTCATGTTAATGGAATTGGTCGAGATACCGATCGCGATGGCTTTGATGATGCGTTACAACTTGCCACAAATGGCGGCAGACTTGGCATACAAACTGAATTAGTTAGAGCGGGAGCCGCAGGAGTTATAGATTTAGATTCATTTAGAGCAGCTGCGAGAGAAAGATTAGCAGCTTAGGTTTTGATACATGTCAGAAAAATCGCTGGATGAATTATTTTGGGTTTTGATTGACGGCTGGGCATACGGCATCAAGCAGTATCAAGGCGAAATATATCCAGAGCTCGTTTACAATATCGTAAAAGAAATTGGTGAAGATCTTAGATTAGCAATTCGTTGCGAGTTGATTATCGATGTGATGAAGATAGTTGAAAAGTTTGGCGCAGCAGCTAAATATCTAGTCCCAGAAAAGGAATTAGCCTTTCATATCTTAGTGCAATTACCTGCACCCTCATTATTAAAAACTGAGGATCAATTGTTTGCTCTTGCTCAAGCAATTGATTCTGTAGAACGAGTTTTCCCCGGAGCTATCTCTCGTCTCGAAAAGAAATGGGGAATTGCTCAGCAGAAAGCTGCGTAGGTTGATCTGCTCCTGTTGTATTTCCTGGTACTTCCAATTTAGGCGTGATGTGTTTAATCCCAGTAGGAGCAGCATCAAAATCCTCCCAGCTGTTGTATCTAATCTCTCCTCGCAACTCTAGTAGGCCTCCATCTCGGACTATAAATGTGCGATCAGTGTTATGTACCGTGAGTTCACCTGATTGAACTTGCATCCAGATAATCTCTGAGAAGCTGTTAGTCTCTAGTCTCACTATAGAAGACATTTTTGCTTTAATATCTGGATTTTTGATTGTAGTGCTTCCAAACGTAACTTTGCCAGCAGTTGCAGCAGTAAATCCTTCCTGTAACGTTAATTCTAAGTGGCCGTTTGATGAGTAGGCATGGATAGCGTTGATACTGTTTAAAGAGAATATGCCATCATCAAGACGTCTCTGAATTTGAAAGCCTCTATAGAAATCTTTACTAAGACTAATCGTAACTACTGCTGGTTGATGATCAATAGACGGAGCATTGCTTTTATCTAAAGTAGAAGCACAAGCTGTAAGTGGGAGAGACAATACTGCCGCTTCTCCCGCACGGCGGAGAGTTTCAAACATAACTATAATGGGATTACCAAAGATGAAACTTCGGTGCTCAATTGCAACGAAGGAAAAGGAATATACACAATTAGAAGGTCTAAGTCAGCAGGCCCAACTCATTGGTAGCAATCATACTTTTTAAGAGAGTAGTTTAAGATTCTACTAACGGAGAACTAACAAATTCCTAACTGATTTATTGTTGCCTTCATGTTTGCCAATCAAGTATCAGATTCTCCACTCGTAGAGTGTCTAAAGGTTCTAAACATCTGTGGCTACCAAGCCCCAAGGAGGTTGTGTAATGAGACGACATCTGAAGAGGTGGAGGGTGGACATGGAGAGTGGACTGCTCGGAATTATCTCTCTGTGGGAGGGTGAACCTCTGCCAAGTAAGGTAGTTCTAGAGAGTCTTTATCGAACAGCCGGGGCGGCGGATATTCTTTCTGGAGAAGACAGCCGCTTTCGACAGGTATCACAGAGGCTAGAATCCCTAGCCGAGTGGTACAGCAGACTGACGTTTGGGTCGATTCAGCTCGATCCTGACCAACAGGAAGTTCGGGATAAATTGGTGGAACTAGCACGGATATACGGTGATTCCATGAAAATTCCCGACCTTGAGCTTGTTCAGTCTCCATCCTGATCAAGCCTGGTTCTCGTAGTGGATCGTATCCGCTACAAGGCGTTTTTACGACACTCTGCGAGCTCCATAAACATTAGTCTTACTGTTTAGATCTTGCTCAGTAATGATTGCAGTGTCGAAGTCGGAGTATCGAGTGTTAGTTGTGCTAAGGAATGAAAATCTTTTGTTAAGGCATCTATGGTGCTTTTCTCATATATCGCAGCATCAGATCTTATTTCTAATTCGATCTCACCATTAAATAAATGAAAAGTAATTTCAAAATCAAAAAATCCAGTAGTTAGAGGAACTGGAATTGGTTTCAGAGAGAGCCCAAGTATATCTGCGAATTGCTGATCGTAAAGTTTTAAATCGAACATGTGTGAAGCGATTGAAATATCGTAAGGGGCCGTACGGCTGAGATCCATTTCAAAGCCAAATTTTTGCAGGACTTCACCAATTGAATAAACCGGATACTTGTAGGCTTCAAGCAGGTTAGATTTTGTACGACTGAAAAGACTAATCATACTCTCTTTAGAGTTTAATATTGTTCTAAGAACGTAGGCGGATCCATAAAGGCCAATCTGATTTTCGAGATCTTGATGATATCTAATGGAAACTGGACCACCTGCAGTAATGTCTGGTTGATCGGAGTGTTTGAAAAGCACCGCTTTCATCACTGCACAGCAGACCATAAATGGCGTGAGTTTATTTTGAGCACAAAAATTATAAAGCCGGGCAGTCTCTGACTTGCTCAACTTAATAAAGCTATTCGTCCCTAATCCACTTTTGATCGCAGGTCTTTCCTTTCTTTTATTCAAATCAAATAGAGGTCGGGGCAAGGCAAATACTTTACTTAGGTAACTATCGATCGCCTTATTGTTTCTAAGAGCTAGTGTTTTATGAAGCCAGTCGACATAGTCAAGGAACTGAATATTTAGAGGCTTGAGAAATACTTTTCCTGTTTTGATCTCTGTCATTAGGGCAAAAAGATCCTGGGTAAAAATATGAAGAGACCAAGCATCAAAAATTGCGTGATGAGCAATCAATGAGAAAATATGACGATTTGGAGTTAGTTTCAGAAGAAAGCATTTTACCAAGAGATCATTCTTGATATCGAAACGTATTCTTTCTGAGTATTCGTAGTATCTCTGAAGTTCTTTTGCTGGATCTGCTGACTGACTTAGGTCGCGATACTCTATTATCGGGTTAAAATTTTCATGTACCCAGAGTTTAAATTTGTTATCTACCGTTGGAAACTTAAGCCTTAATCCCTCATGACGGTCGTAGAGCTTTTTGTAGGCAGATTGAAGTAAATCTACATCTACATCGCCTTCTAGCTCAAAAGCCGCACAACAATTGAGTGGGCTGGTATCAACTTTTAATTCTTCTAGAAGACCGAAAATTGCTTGCGGAGGAGTAGGATCTACGGGTCCGGTTCTAGGTACGATAGTAAGTTTAGGAAGCTCTAGAACTTTTTGCAGTTCTATATGCAAAGCTAATTCTTTTAAATTCTTTGCTTGTAAAATGTCTGCTTCAGAAATACTTATCGAGAATCGCCCTTCTAATTTTATTGCCAATCTAACCGCGAGTAAGGAGTCACCCCCCAAATCAATAAAACTTTGAGTAAGCGGCACAGCATCACCATGCAGTAACTCCGAGCAAAGTTCTACTAGTGCTTCTTCAGTTAAATTGGTCGGCAAGTCATTGGGTTGTAAGTTAGCATTCTGTTCAATGGAGATAGTTCGAAGTTTAGCCAGGTCTACTTTGCCACTTGGTGAAAGGGGAAAGTCTTCAACCTTTATAAGGTAAGAAGGGATCATGTGAGCAGGTAGTTTGCTTGCTAAAAACTGCCGTAATTCGCGGGACGTAGGAGCAGTTTTCTCGCTAGGATCAATTTTGTAAAATGCTGCAATACTTGCACCGAGCTTGGGATCGGTTCGTACTACGACAGCACTTTGAATAATTCCAGTATGACTTTCTACTACAGAGTTAATCTCATCTAATTCAATTCTAAATCCTCTCACTTTGACCTGATTATCGAACCTTCCTAGGTACTCAAGAGAGCCATCTAAAAGAAGCTTTACTTTGTCGCCAGTACGGTAGTAGCGAGTAGCTTCCTTGGATTGGGTAGACAGCGTTACAAATTTTTCTTTAGTTAATTCTGGTCTATCGAGATACCCTAATCCGACTCCAAGACCACCAATATACAATTCTCCAGATTCACCAACTGAAACTGGTGTGCCGTCATCATTCATAACTTGAAGATCGATACCATTCATGGCTTTCCCAATAGGGAGCGAAGCCATAGAGGGTTGAAATACCTTAACTGCTGAACAAACCGCAGCTTCTGATACCCCATAAGCATTGATAAATGTACATTTCTTAGCCCAAGTCCGTGCAAGTTCGAGCGGACAGGGCTCCCCGGCGACGACGATACATTTCATGTCCGGCAGGTCGATATCGAGGAGAGTCGCTAAGATAGATGGTGGCAGAGTGATATGTGTTACTCGGGAGTCACGAAGCAACTTAATAAAAGCTGGCCCTGGAATTACCTGCTCTTGCTGGGGCAATACTAGTGTTGCCCCAGCACCTAGGGTCATAACAATTTCTGATACAGAGGCATCGAAACTAAAAGAAGCAAACTGTAAAACTCTACTTTGGGATGAAATGCCGAACAAGCGAATCTGTTCTTTGGCTAAGTTTAGTAGTCCTTGATGAGTATTAATCGCTCCCTTTGGTTTTCCTGTAGAACCAGAGGTGTAGATTATGTAAGCCGGATCTAATCCATTTAGATCGAGAGAGTTTTTTGAGTCAGTATTGTGGAGTGTCGATGTAGACTCAAATATTTCTGTAGATGAGATCACATAGCTGGGCTTAGAGTCAGCTAACATAAAAGCTTTTCGTTCTTCAGGGTATCTTGGATCTATCGGTATAAATATTCCCCCGACCTTAAGGGTAGCAAGCATTGCAATAACTAAATTTGGACCTCTTTCAAGTGAGATTACAATTCTGTCGGTGCGCTTAACCCCATTGGCAATAAGAATTGACGCGACATCGTCAATCCGTTCAGCTAATTTTTTGTAGCTTATTTCTTCAGAATCGAAGACCAGCGCAGTACAATTTGGGGTTGATTTAACATGATAATCAAAGAGATCTAGAAAATTATGTGATGAAATTGATTCTATAGGGAAGGAGTGTGCTATCGAGAGGTCGAAATTATTCATGGTGTGTCCCGATGAGATAAAACTCGACTGCTTCAACCACTAACAGTCCGAAAAGCAGTATCATAGCTATAAGAATCAGCCAATTTTAGTGAACACTTTTTACAACGATGTTATCTGAGAGTTCTTACTGAATTAAGCGATCTGAACTTTTATTAGAGTAGGTTTCCAAGACCTGTGAGATGGTGGCGAGGAATTCCTTTGCCCTAAAAGGTTTAAGAATCAACTCATCCATACCAACTTCGAAACAGTGTATGGTTTCATCTGGTGAGATGCTAGCTGTAACGGCGATAATGGGAGTTGGAGAAAGTCTTTTTTCCTTTTCGATTCTGCGAATTTGCCTAGTGGCTTCAATTCCATCCATGATTGGCATGTTTATATCCATCAGGATCAAATTGAATTTCATCCTCTCAAATATCTCTACCGCTTCTTTGCCGTTAGCAACGGTTGTGATTTTAAATCCTGCCTTTGTGATTAGACGTTCTGCTAACTTTGCATTAACAGGATTATCTTCGACCTGTAAGATTAATATATCCTGATTATTTTGCTTGCTAGTTTGTGGCGAGGCAGAGAGGTTAGAGGAGTGAGAATCGGCGGTAGTATTTTCTTGCTCAGGAGTTTCGTGTACAGCATCTTGATATTCTACGATAAAATTAAATTGGCTTCCTTGGCCTACTCTACTTGTAGCCCAAATTCTTCCGCCCATTAGACTGACTAATCGTGCACTTATAGAAAGTCCAAGACCGGTACCTTGTCTTGAAGTTTTTGTATCTTGGATCTGAGTAAAGGCTTCGAATATAGAAGTAAGTTGATCTTCGGGTATGCCAATACCAGTATCGCTCACTGTGAACATTAGCAACCTGTCGTTATGTGATGAAGCTGGCCTTACATGTATGTCGATGCGTCCGCCGGAATTTGTAAACTTAAGGGCATTGCCAACTAGGTTCACTAAGACTTGTGAAAGTCTTCCAGAATCGGCTTTAATTTCACTAGGGACCAAAGGGTCTATGGAATAAGAAATCGAGACTCCTTTATTAGCACAGAGAATCTGGAACATTCTAACAGTTTGGATGATGAAATCTTCAACTGTGAAGGTAATAGCATGGAGGGTCATCTTTCCAGCTTCGATCTTAGAGAAATCGAGGATATCACTAATTATGGAGAGGAGTGAGGAACCTGCATTCTTAACGATTGAGAGAAGCTCGGTTTGCTCCTTGTCGAGTTTGGTTTCCAGTACCTCATCGGTGATATTAATGATGGCGTGGAGTGGAGTTCTTAACTCATGACTCATGCTTGCCAAGAATGCAGATTTAACTCGATCTGCCTTTTCAGCACGTTCTTTTGCCTGTCGAAGACTGCGGTCGCTACTCTCCAAGTTTTCTAACATAAAGTTGAAAGAGCGCATTAGTTCCGAGATATCATCTCCCCCTTTTGGTTCAAGTCTGACAGAGAAATCTCGAGTGTTGGATACCTTGTTTGCGATAGTACTCAAGGAATGAATTGGCTCAGAAACCCAGCCCCTTAGCTTCATTGAGAATAATATTGCGGCTATTGCGATTAGGATTGTTACAGCGACTACTAAAGCAGCGATTAATCCAAATTGCAGAATAATGTAAGCAGTCGTGGCGGTGATTATTAGCGTCCCAATTCTATCCCCTTCTAGAAGGATTGGTTCAGTTACAACAACATATCCACGCTTTATGGTCCAAGATTTTGATTGGAGTAGGTCTGCTTCAATAATCGACGATGAGAAAGGTGCAGTTCCGTAGCTAGCAAACACAGAGCGGTCTCGATCTAGTATAGCCGAATAAACTATATTTTTATTGGTCTCTAAGGAATTCAGAACTCTATGTGCAGCAACAGCATCTGAGAATGTTAGCGGTGCACGGCTAGATAAGGCCACAACTTGTGCAACTGCTACTAGCTCTTGTCTAAATGAGCGTAGAGAGAAGTAAGCTAGAATGATTGTGAATCCAATAGTAGCTAGAAGTAAGGCAAATAGGTTTGTTAGCTTGAATACAAGACCAAGTCGCTCAGCCACGCTGTTAGAGCGATTAAATATCATCTATCTTCACCTTCCTTGGTCTAATAATGACATAGTTATGCTGATGCAAACATCCTAAAATCTATGTCGGCTAGCTGTTTATGCTTAACCTTGAGAATTTTCATTAGTGCCGCGCTACAAAGGGGTTTATCTAAAAATCCAGTTATACCGGTTTGTAAGAGAGAGTCTCTCTCTTCCGGGCTAACTATTTTGGCCAGTGCGTAAATTGGGATTTTGGGGCGATTTAAGTTCTTTTCTCGCGCTCGTATCATCTGACAGAGAGTTTGACCATTGAGATTAAGAAGTTGCAGATTCAAAAGGATAAGATCGAATTCTGCCTTTTCCGCAATAACTAACGCTTCTACTCCATCATTAGCCACAGTAACTTGCATGCCGAGTTTTTTTAGCTGTCTACGAACGGTTAGTTGCGAGACTATACTATCATCTACGATGAGCACTCGAATTGGTTTGAGTCGTTGGATATACGAAAACGTATTGTCGATACGATGCTCATTAAAATTTCTGTTCAGAAATGGAGCTAGCTCTATCTTCGACCCACCGATTGCAAAACGGAAAGTGTTATTCTCGAACTGACGATGCCGATCTAGCCGCAGTCCAGTGTAAGCAAGTAACTCATGCTCTATTGAGGATCTATTTAAATTCTGAGAGGACTTAATTGTTAATTCGAGAACGATTTTATCGTTACATTCAGTATAACAATCAACCTCAATTCTTATGTACTGCTTTACGTTTTCATTAAAATTATGATGACTATCCAGGATTGAAATCACGGCCGTAAAAAGACTCCTAGTTATTAGGTGGGGATCGGACAAGATGGAATCAGGAACATCTTCCTTAATTGAGAGAGTCACGGAACTGCCCTTTTCTTTGGCTAGAGAATGTAAGGCTAAAACTATTCTCTCTAAGTGGGCCCTCAACGCAAAGCATGCTTTGGTTTTAGTAAGGTCTCCTCGTATCTTGACCCCGCTTTGTTCATGCTCTAGCTGGAATAATCCATTTAGAAGGGAATGTTTATGCAGATAACCTGTATGGGAATTGTCTCTTCCTAGTCGTCGAATCAAAGAGAGATCTATTTGAGGATGAGCCAGTATTAAAGATTGGATATCTTCTTCAGGGGCAGAGTTCAAAATATCAATATTATCTAATAATAATAACGAAATTTCGAAATCAGAGAGTTGATGTGAAAACTCTGTAGTAAGAGAGTTTGTAGTAAATTTAGGTAAAGATCCACGCAAGATAAAAGGACAGATGGCATTGCCCATTCGGATTCTATCCATATCCATACGGAGCAAAACACCTGGTCGGCCCTTTACGTGAGGACATGAAGACTCTGTGCCTACTAACTCAAAGCCAAGCTCATCTCTATATAGCCCGATTAATCTAGGATGGATTACTATTAACCAATCCGTCACCTGATTATTGAGACACCAGTAAAATAACATCTTAAGCAAATTAAAAGCCGTTTGGCTTAATCCGGTAATGACATCAGATTCAAGCGATGTAACCGCAGCGCAGGCAAGTTTTGTTCCTTCTGCTAGTTTACGCTCATTTCTGACTAGTTCATCAAGTTGAGCCTTGTACATGGAGCTGCAGGGAAGAGACGCAGGTCTGAAAATATTGATGCTTGCTGTCCCATATACATAGGGATCTTTTGCGGCAATCATGACAGCCGAACTTGGTATAAGGTCACGTAGAAAAACTCTAAGTTTCGTTTCGTTTGGATCCGTTAACCCAGTTTGTACATACCTATCATGTACTAATCGAAGCGCACGACAGAACTCTCCAAAGTCTCTGGCTAACCGGAACTGAGGTTCAAATGTTGCCGGAGTCTGCCTTTGCTGCTGAAGACTTAATGCGAGCGAATTATATTTCATAGATATTATTATTCACTAAGAGATTCCATATCGACCTGGAGCGATGATCCCTAACGGATCTAATGCGGATTTGATTGCCTGGCACGTTTTCCAATAAGCATTGCTTTCACTGATCAACTCGGTGGGTACAGAACTTAAATCTGATCCCAGTCGGTATGGTGGATATCCATGATGCAGCATTTCCTTCATTAAGGTGTTGTATAAAGATTTGGCACGCTCGCGTTCATCGATATTAGCGCCATCAAAGAATATTCCAATTGTGCAGAAACAGGTTCTTTCAGTTAGTAGATTAATGCTTACATTAACGTCGGAGAAAAATTTCTTGCAGATAACTCGAAGTGTTGAAGTGAATTGAGTGACATCATGCGATGTCATGGGAATAACCGGTGATAGCCAAAGGCAACCACATCGATCGTCAACTGGATTATCGTTTAGACCAGGCATAAACTTCTTGCGCCAGTAAACGCCTCGTATAGCTACATCTGAGGGGATGCCCTTCATTAATCGTAGGACAGATAACTTTTTACCTATTTCGTCTTGTCCAAGAAGTTTGGCTAGTTTTGGGCGTTTTGCAAAAAATTCAATGACTTTTTCTGAGTAAATTTGGACTTTCGCAATACCTTTAAGTTCTCTCTTGATGAATGAAAAGTCAGCGCCTATCTGTGCAGAGGTTCCATCCAGGAACGCAAGAATATTCCATGCGCCAACTTTCCAGTGACGCCGTAATTCTTCGATCTCCTCCTCAGCTAAGTAGCGTGAGTCTCTAGCGGTCTTAAATGGAAAGTTTTGGAGCACAGAGATAACACGAAGATCGTTTGCAATGTGAATCGAACCAGGTAAAACACCAGCTAATTTAATTTTTCTTAAAGCGTCTATTCCCGTGGCAAGTTGCTCATCAGACTTAATTTGACTTAATACGATAGAGAATTTTTCCGGTTTAGGTAAAAGCCATATTCCGACTTTTGTGACGATGCCAAAATTTGATTGAGTAAAGATACCATCAATGAAAGGTCCTAATCCCCATTTATGTATGTGGCTAACTTTAGAGTTGGGTAGATGGCCAAAGCCAGTGTTCACTATCCGGCCATCGCCCAGAACTACTTCCATTCCAGCAGATTGCAGAAAATGATCGGCATAACGTGTTGGGCCTGACCCACGCTCTAATAAGTTTCCTACTAAGCTGGCCCGTACTGTGGATCCTGTTACATCAAACGTAAGATTAATCTTATTTTGTTCAAGATAATCAAATAGCTGCTTTTGAGTTACACCTGGTTCAACTACGGCATAAGCAAGATCTGCATCTACGGAGATAATTCGATTCATCCGTGACATGTCTATTATCGCGCATCCAGGAGCAGAAGGTTTCGTTGCCCCATATCCCCAGTTTTTTCCTGCGCTAATTGGATAGACTGGTACTTTGTGTTTTCGAGCAATATCTACAATTTGAACGACATCTGATGTATTACTTGGTCTAAGTACTGCACAGGGACGCACTTCAGCAAGGCAATCAGAGGAAGCATGCCAAAATAATTTTTCTGACTCTGTTATGACATTTTCAGAACCTAATAATTTACACCAAGATACAATTGCTGATTGAGAGTCAGACCAGCTGATGGGTTCAACTACATTCGATATCGAATTAGCCATTGGCTACTTCCTTTTGTTGGGTATCTACTGCGGAACGTCCACTGCCGGTATTTTGAAAAGTAACCAAGATATTACCTGGCATTCTGAAGAAATAACCAAAAAGCGCGTAAAAGATTAATGAGGGTGAACCTAATACGGTTTTCCAATCTAGAGGCTCGACTGCGACATCAATTAATCCTCCACGCTTTTGAATATAATTCCACATAAACCGCACGTTCACTCCTGGAACTAAAGTGTCGTAATAGAATCTGCGATGTGTATGTAGAGGCTTCAACCCAAGGGATCTAGTCATTGAAAGTAAAGCTTTTTCCGAAAATATGTGTCGATGATATGGCTGAGATAGTTCGATGGTATAACGGCTATCTGTTTTTAAAGTAATTTCATCTGCATTTGGAGTTCCTAAGACAAGTAGCCCTGATTGCTTTGTCAGTCCTAATAATATTTCAAGATACTCACGAGGATTCTCAACGTGTTCGATTACATCGTGTGAAACTACAACGTCATACTGTTCTTCTAGTACCTTATTGTCAGAAAATTTCACTGAATAAGGATCGTATCCGGTAGTTTGTGAGAATCCTTCTTTGCGAAGAAAATCTACATACAGCCCCTTACCGCACCCGTAATCTAGTATTCGATGACTCTCGTTAATGCCTTGGGCTTTGAGCATATGTAAACGATTTCGATAGGCAACTTTCGTGTGAAAATCGAGAGAATGGTTCTTAAATGGATAGTCTGCATAATATTTCGGTAGGTCTACGACCTCTTTGGAATGCAGGGACCCGCAGTTATTACATCTCCAAACAGTAAACTGATCTGTCTGAAATTTTTTTACGTGACAAGGAACTAACAGCACTTCCTTGGCTTTATCAAAAGTTCCCGGTTCTTCACATAGATTGCACTCGAGGGTTTCTTTCATAGACGCTGTCCTTAGCTATCAATAATTTTACAAGTTCAGAAAATCTGTCTTCAATATGAAATTCGCTGCACTTATCCTTCAATTGAGTGGCGATAATCTTATATTTGCTATTATTCAAAAGGTTGGTAACAGAAGCTAAAACAGATTTTTCCGTAACAAGGTCTGACCTTAGAGAAATGCCAGCTCTGCTATTTACTAAATAGTTTGACATTAAAAGTTGATCCATATTGTGAGGAATTGCAAGAATTGGTTTTCCAGAAATCAAAGCTTGATAAATACTCGGACTCCCCCCATTGCAGATGACCAGGTCTGCTACATCACAGGCAAGGTTGCCTGGTAGGTAATTTATAGAAAAAATATTCGAATCAATCTCTGGTAGATCGATTCTGTTAGAAGTGGCAAATATAACTTGAGCCTGTACATTTTTTAGTGCTGATAGAGTTGAATGGATTGTTTGAGCGTCACCCGAAGATCCAATCGAAACATAAATAATAGGCTTACTTTGATCTAACTGACCCCACCAAGGTGGTAGGGGATAATTTGCTGACCAAGTAACAGGTCCTAAATAATGATGATTTGATGGTAATGATAATTCACTAGGTACAAGCTCAGGTAAATCTAATAGGCATACATGATCTCCGTGAGTGAATCCTGTTAGGTAATCACTGTAAGGTAGCAAGCCGTGCTCCAACCTTAATTTATTTATCCCTGAACCTTGTGATTCAAATATTCTAGGAAGTGCTAATCGGTAAATATGGCCAAGTCCCTTAACTGCAAGTTCAGCTAATAGACCTGATAATCTAAGACGTTTAGGTATGCCCAAGCATGGAAGAGGAAATTCTTTTAATTTAGCATGAGGAGTCCAATATGCGTTTGTAATACTGCAGTGAGTTACTCCTGCAATGTTGCAACTGACTGCTAGTGATGGACGCATATCACCAAAAACAAGGTCAGGATTAATCTCCTCAATTAGTTTTAGCTCATTCTTCATGTAATCACTCAGGAGTGAATATTCAAAAAGGCAGCCACCCTTATTTAGAATTTCTAAGACAACTTTAGGATTTCTAGACGGAGTTGGAATGCGGTGAAAGTTGGTTGGTAAGATTAGATTTTGAAGTGCTGAATCGAAGTAGTGATCGCAGGCAAAATAAATCTCGTATCCTTTTTTGCAAAGAATTTTTGCTAAAACAGCAGAGCGCACAACATGTGCCAACGTAAATGGTTCAACAACGAATAAGATTTTGCTAGACATCTGCCCGTCCAAGATTCCTCCAATCGTTATGGATGTGATTATAACTGATTGTGTAAATCAATGATGATGAGGTGAGAAAATATTTTCAAACAGGTTTTTAATGAGAAGATGCTATTTTTGCGTTCCCCGAAGAATCGCCAAATCTAAAAGCTCTGAACTAACATTAGTCTGAGTTTTAGTTACAACATCAAGATCGATTGCGATTTTTGCCTTATTGCTCTCTTCGAAGATTTCAATCATGCATCCATCCCACTGCAGAGTTTTTGTTGCGCATATCAGCGGAACACGTACGGTGGCTTTGATTTTTGAAAACATTGTGTCTGAAACAACGGCTCGATCTACCACCATCCAATCGCAAGCATCAACGCTAGGTGTGTTTAGTTGTGCAAGACCGAACCCATCTTTGAGCAGTAACCTTACGTGCTGTGCAGATTGTTTATACAGAAGAGGACCTAACTCTTTAACTAAGTCACTGTTGTCAATCGCACAGATTTGTAATTTGCCAGATTTTAAAGACTTCTCTGAAGGTCGTATGAATCTTGTTAGTTGAAAAATGACTGCGGATTTAATTTTTGCTGTACGAGATAGTTTCTCATTGCCATCGAGAGCGTTAACGCTTGCTGCTGCAAAGATGAATATCAATAGATATATGGTTAGTATTGGAGATCTCGATACCACTTTAGATACATCCTAAAATTCAATGTCAATTTTGCCATATATACCTCTTTCAATCTCGATCTGAGGTGGTCCAAACAGAGATCCTGCACCTTCCTGCTTGGCAGATTGCCAGAGATTTTGTCCGACAAGAGATAACTCTATTTGTGGTGTAATCTTCCAACCCAGTCGAACATCAAGATTGTAGTACTCGTTCACGTTACTTGCTGGAACTGAATCTACGTAACGAAATCCAGAATCTAGTTGCCAATCTTCAGTCAGTTGAAAGAGAGACCTAATAGAAAATTCATTCTGTGGGGAACCATCTTCGAGGGCCTCAGGAGTTGTTGTATCTAGGCTGTGCCCTTGTTCAATATCAAGACGAAGATACGAGTAGCCAAATTTTAATCTCCAATTTTCTGAAGCTTTAAACTCAGTGGCAAATTCACCTCCGTAGGAGGTTCCTGAAAGTTTATTGCTAAAAACTAGTGGGATAGACAAGGCAGGTCTATTTCCAAGGGGTGAGAAAGTTGGGAAAGGATCTGATGGCTCAGTGCTAAAAATATCATCATAATTGTTATAAAAAGTAGCTATGTCTATCGATACCCGATTTGTAGGTGAGGCTCTCAGGCCAGCCTCGTATGCTAATAGCGTTTCAGATTCTAGATCGCGATTACCAAATATTGTGACGAGACCTGGCAATTCAGATCCTTCGATTGGAAACGCTGCTACAGGAATATTAGAATCTTCGAAATATATTGCAGGAGTAGCAGTTGCTTTTGATACTGCAGCCCATAGGGCGATTTTATCTGAAGCATTCCAAAGAATTCTAGTATTTGGCATCAATTCGAATCCTGTAAGATCGTTGTGCTCAAATTTAGTTCCAAGGAACAGAGTTAACTGAGACGGGATGAGAGAAATCTCGTCCTGAAAAAATCCACTGAAAAGATTAGTCTGTCTAGCGGATGGATCAACCTCTTGTATGGGAGAATCATCGGTGGTGTTTTCAAAATAACGATATCCAAGTCCGTACACTAATTCGTTCTTATCATTGATCCTAATTTGATGTTGAGTATCGATAGAGGCAATGTTGTATCTGAAGCTAACAGCAGAGGTTTCTCTCTCCTTTCTAGTGAAGTTAACATTTGTTTCTAATCGTGAGGTGGCGGAATTGACATGCTCCCACTTAAGGAATGAGCGAAAGTTTCTGTAGCTAGAGTCTCCGGCATAAGTTGTTACGTCCACATAAGGTGGATCGAAGCTAGGTGGGGTAGGAGAGAAGAAATCTGATTGATATCCTCCCTCGATATTAAATGCCAATTGATCTTTCTGACCGATCTTTAGATCTGAGCGGTATCCTGCAACGTAGCTATCCCAGTCATCATTTGCGTCTTCGCCGGTTGAAAGGAGCCTATTTTCCTCTCTTTTGTTGGCTTTAGCATACACTCTGTATGAGGAAGAATCTGAAAACTGACCGCCATATCTGGCGCTAATAAATCCTCTTTCATGAGTGCCTCCGCCAATACTAACGAGTGTCCCCTGAGTGTCATGACTAGACTTTGTGATGATGTTAATTACACCGTTAACGGCGTTAGAGCCCCATAAAGCGCCTCCTGGGCCTCTGACAACCTCAATTCTTTCAATGTCATTTAAATCTAATTCGTTAGATTCCCAATATACTCCGTTAGTGGTTGGAGAAAATACACTTACCCCATCAATTAATACTAGGAGTTTATTTGCAAAAACTTGATTAAAGCCTCTAATGCTAATTGCCCATTTATTAGAAGAGATCCGAGCTACTTGGACTCCTGGCACCAGACGAAGTGCTTCCGCAACGTGAGTAGCGCCAGATCGTTTGATATCCTCATTTGAAAGAACAAAGATTGAGGATGCTGTATCGGAAAGTTTTTGTTCTTTTCTTCCGGGTAGTGTTACTACCAGATCGAAATTTAAAAGAGTCTCTAGTGATACTGATTTTAGATCGTCTGGAAGATCGGGGTTTGCAGTGCCAATGGATGGCAGTAGCAATAAGGTCAGCAACAATACAGCAGTAGTTAAAAATGACTTATTAACAGAAACAATTTTTTCGTTGAGCATGTCAACCTTTCGATTTATTTAAGCCAAAGTTTTTAACCGCTACCAAAGTTTAAGGCATAACAGTACTTGTCGCTAGATATTCAGAGACATAGGAATGGTGTTTGTATCCTTTGAGTAAGGATTCTTTTTTAAATCGCAGTATGGAAATTCTTCCCTGATTTTGCGCGCGTTCGGATCCCTTCCCAAGGTGTAAAACGTGGACCGAACTCTGAAGCAAGTCTCTCCAGCTTCTCTAATAGTTTCTCGGCTCCAAGCATGCTGGCATAATACAGGACGCCACCGCGGAATGGTGGAAAGCCAAAGCCCATTACTGAGCCCAGATCCACTTGATTAGCGGCATCTTTGCCAGGTTGTCCAGCCACACCTTCATCTAGGCACCGTACTGCTTCATTAATCATATTGCACAGTAATCTATCGGCCATAGCTTCGTAGTTGGTGGCAGCTTGCTCAGGCTTAGTGATGTTAAGAAGTTGTCGGAGGCCAGCATGAGGAGTCTCCTCTTTGCCGTTGTAGTCGTAAAACCCTTTTTGGTTTTTGCGGCCTTTTCTTCCGGCTTTGTCCATATTTGCTGCAAGGGGAGGAGCTGCCATCCTATCACCGTAACCCTTGTGCATAATCTCAGCTACATGTCCGCCAACGTCCAATCCTACCTCATCGAGAAGTCGTATTGGCCCCATTGGCATACCAAATTTCAGAGCGGCTTTATCAATGTCAGTAATACTGTATCCATCCATCACCATGTACATCGCTTCATTCAGGTAAGGGAAAAGGATACGATTAACTAAGAACCCAGGAACATCGGTCACAACAATAGGAAACTTCCCCATCTTAGTTGAAAGAGCAGCAGTCATAGCGATGGTTTTTGGATTTGTCTTTTCGCCTAAAATTATTTCAACCAGTGGCATCTTTGGTACAGGATTAAAGAAGTGCATGCCGATTACTCTTTCTGGACGTTCAATTGCAGAGGCTATCTCTGTAACCGAAAGAGAGGAGGTATTAGTTGCAATTATCGCATCCTGGCGTACTTTTTTAGACATATCGCCTAAGATCTTTTTCTTAAGGTTCATGTCTTCAAAAACTGCTTCAACAACAAAATTAACGGAGCCAAATGCTGGCGCGTCGTTGTCTTGACGTTCAATCCGATTCAAAATCAGATTCTTTTCTGTTTCACCAAGATAGCTCATCTTGGAAAGATCCTTCCGAATCATAGCTAGACCCTTAGCTATCGATTCTTCAGATTTATCTTGCAATATTACCCGGTGCTCATTCATCGCCATAATTTCCGCGATGCCTGCACCCATAGTGCCAGCGCCAATTACCACTCCGTAAAGACCTTTCAGATCGTTACGTGCAGATTTGCCAAGGCCTTTAGCTCCTTCAGTCAAGAAGAAAAGGTTCACCAGAGCCTTACACTCTGGAGTCACGATCATTTTACCAAGTAGGTCTGCTTCGTACTTGAGGCCAGTTTTTTGGCCATGTGAAAGTCCGTATAGAGTCGCATCAAGTGCTGCGGGAGGAGCCGGATAAAATCCTTTGGTCTGTTTAGCTAAAACTTTCTTGGTTTTATTAGCCACTACAGAACGGCCAGGGCCAGTAAAAGTCAAAGCTTTATCAACAATCGAGAGTCCTTTTCTCTTAAGGATCAATTGTCCTGAAGCTACTTTTATAGCGGTATCGAGTAATTTGTCATAGCTAACTACATCGTCAACAAGCCCAATGTCCTTAGCTTTTTTTGCCCGAAGAGTTTTGCCACCTAAAATAATATCTAGCGCTGCTGGTAACCCGATTAATCTAGGAAGTCTCTGAGTGCCACCAAATCCAGGAATTATTCCTAATTTTGTTTCAGGTAAGCCAATAATACTTTTAGGAGAAGTGGAAATTAATCTATGTTTGCATGCTAGGACCATTTCACATCCGCCACCAACACATGGTCCACTAATCGCTGCTACAGTAATGCAAGACAGAGCTTCTATCTCATCAAATGCTCGTTGCCCTGCTTCAGCTAATTGTGCACCTTCTGTCGCATTGCCTACGCTGCCAATTTGGTTGATGTCTGCTCCAGCAGTAAACATCCCTTCACTCGGCCCAACGATTACCAGACCCTTAGGCATCTTTGATCTGACTTCTGCTATGTTAGCACGGAGAGATTCGATCCGTTCGGCGGTCAGGGTCACTACGCTTTCATCTTTGCTACCAAGCTCAATAACAGCAATTCCGCCATCTACGAACCTAAGAGTTGTTCTACCACTTTGAAGCATACCTGATCCTTTTGAAATTCCAGGGAAAAGCTAAACCATTTCAACATTGATGGATAGAGGGACCTATCTGTCCCTTTTAAAATGAATCAGTTGATTATTGAAGAACTATTACATCAGTTGTTGTAGAGGTTCTATTTGTTCATTTAGTTAGCATCATGGCGATGGATCGTGGACTATCATATGCTATTTGTTGAGGTCTGACATAAACGGGGCGAATTTGACTTAATCTTTCAATAAAGCCATCAAGAATTTGCTAAGATACTGAAATAGCGAGTTGTTTTTGATAAATTAACTGATAACAACCAATCGTTTTCTGTAATAACACCCTAGTATGTTTATAAGACCAAATAATACCAATGTTCTCTAGTGACCCTGAACAGAAACCATCGTGGTTAGCCAGAGTGACTCTAGCTGCGGCAACGCTTCTTCCCGCCTGTGCATCTACTGAACAATTTTCATCCTCTCCTGATCGTGCTACGAGTCCATCGCACAGTGCAACTGATGACCTTAATGCAACAAGCTTCAGTGAGAGTAGTCAACGACTTTTTGAGAAAATAACAGAAAGTGCTGAACATAAGAGATTGCTACATGAAGGTTCGACTCAATTCTCCAATCGGACAGAGGACAGATACCTTTCACCCGCTTACCAGCTATATACTGCTGCTAAATTGGCCCCTGACCAAGCACTAAAGGAAGGTAGCTCAGGACCAGTAATAGTTAATCTTCAAGAGCTGATAAATGCTTTAGGAGTCAATTCACCAATTGAAGTTAATGGAATCTTTGATCAGACAACAGTAAGTGCGCTGAGAACATTGGACGAGCCATGTGAACTAGATCTTCCCGAAGGTCAGATTGTAATTAATGAAGAGTTGGCAGATAACTTAGAATACGCCGTACAAAATAACGAAGCCGCTGCTGTAAAATTATTGTTGAGCGCAGATCCTGAGCTTAGAGCGGCAGCTATTGATACGTTATATGACACTGAAGATCCGACTATTAGGGATCGAATCGCCGACATGCTTATTACTGATTCTTCTGGATTGGTACGGTATCAAGCCGCAGTCGCTATGGGTGACTTCAGAGATGATAGGGCTATTAGTTCTCTCTGTGAAATACTTCTAAAAGATAATGGGCAAGTAAACTTTCAGTCCTTCATGTCGCTGCAGTCATTTCCTGATTCACCGATGGTGGCAAATATATTTAGACAGCAACTTGAGCGCTCTTTACTATGTGCAGATTCACAGAAGGAGATGGGAATAGTCAGTGGAAATCTTGTTTCAGCACTTCGTGCAATGAGGGATCAAGGAGCTAAGCAATTTACTATTTTGTTAAGTAGTGACGTTCCTCTTTTTGTTGACCAAGGAGTTGTTGGATTAACTAAGTTAGGAGATTCTTCACACCTTGATGATTGTATAAACTTGGCAAAGGGAGATGGCCCACTTAAGGGAGATGCTATTATAGCGCTGGCAGAGCACGTAGATAATAAAGAAGTCAGAGAAATTTTCTTTAGATGCCTAAGTGCTGAAGATACTCAAGCAGATGCAGTTAAAGGGATTCAACAGCTTTCCTCGCGATCTTCTGTGGTCTTGCCAGTGCTTCTCGAGGAATCTTCAAAAGATGATAAGCTTGGCGAATTGATAGTGAGCTCACTGAAATCAGGATATAGTGATCTCTTGATCGGGGTAGTAAGTTTAACAAAAGACACTTCTTTGCATCGTAAGTATTGTGAAATTTTAAAGGATTGCAGATCTGCAGATGTAATTCGGGAAGTTTGTAAGGTTTATAAATCAGAAGACACTCCTGAGTGGCAGCGTCGTGGTCTCCAAAGAGTGCTCCAATCTTATATTTCTGTTCGAACAGATGTGGATAGCTTCATGCAAGTTCTCGAGGCGGATTTTGCTTCTGAAGATTTGAGAGAAGCTTTTGCTAGGTATGGTACTCTAGGATCAGATTATCAATATCTAGACGAAAGATTACAAGAATGCATGCAGCATGAGCAGCGCCAGGATCGTATTGATTTTTATAATGACCTTATC
>CAZYRE010000025.1:15717-21881 GCA_964650155.1 uncultured Bdellovibrionales bacterium | reverse complement strand
TCTTTCTGATCTTTCAATCACTTATTATTGACAACAGACTCAGAACTAATTGTTATGTCCCTACATTTTCATGAGATCGAGGATGGTTTCTACGATGTCATCAGCGCTTGGTTTGCTGAAGTAGTCACCATCGGATGAGTATGCACCACGGTGCTCTTTGGCTGCTATTGTAATTGGTTTTGCATCAAGGTGGCGGTAGCCATCCCAAGTTTCAAGTATCTGTTGCATCATGTAAGCAGATGCTCCGCCTGGAACATCTTCATCAAGACAGACTAAGCGGTTTGTCTTTTTAAGAGACTCAACAATAACGCCAGTGCGGTCAAATGGTACGAGTGTCTGAGCATCAATTAATTCTACTGAGACATCGAACTCAGCTAATTCCGCAGCGGCAGCTTCAGCGATACGGCAGCATGAACCATAGGTCACAAGAGTTACATCAGTGCCAGAGCGGATAACTTCTGGAACTCCGAGGGGAACTGTAAATTCCCCAATATTATCAGGTAACTTTTCTTTTACGCCGTAACCGTTCAAGCATTCAATTAATAATGCTGGGTCGTCTGATTTAATCATGGTGTTGTACATGCCAGCGGCTTGCACCATGTTACGAGGAGTTAGTACGTACATCCCTCTAAGTGCGTGGATAATCATCCCCATAGGAGATCCGGTATGCCAGATCCCTTCAAGTCGGTGCCCACGGGTGCGAACAATGAGTGGTGCCATTTGGCCACCGACATTTCTGTAGTGAAGGGTAGCGAGATCGTCTGCTAGAGGTTGGAATCCAAACAATAGATAATCTAGATACTGAATCTCAGCTATTGGACGGAGTCCGCGCATCGCCATGCCGATACCTTGGCCTATGATTGTAGCTTCACGTATTCCGGTATCGAATATTCGAAGTTTTCCGTACTTTTCAGGGAGGCCATGAAGTCCGTGATTTACATCACCGATTCCGACATCTTCGCCAAAGATACTTACGCGAGCATCTCTCTCTAGGATTTTATCCATGCAGTGTTGGATAACCTGATTTCCATTAAGAATAGGGGAGGAGTCTGAGTAAGTTGCTGGTACTTCCTCCACTCTTAAGGCAGAGCGCGGCCCCTCATTATAAACAAAAGTATTAAATCGTTGGCGATTCTTTGTTGAATATTGAGAATACCAATTATCCAAAGCGGTCCTTGCCTCAGTTTCTTCGCCTTTTGTTAAGCGAAGAGTTCTTCTGGCTAGGGAGCTAATATCCCGTCTAATAATTGTGGGAGTAGATCGTAAATTGGTAATGGCAGCATCTATCTCAGCCGAGGCGCGGGAAAAATCTCGTACGGCGGTTACTAAACCTAGGCATTCATCAGACTCAGCTTCTACCTCTCGGCGGAATTTATTCCAAGCAAAGTCTTGAGCATTCTTGGCGCGCTCTTCGGCTTGCTTTTCAATCTCTGCCAACTCCTCTTCGGTAGAGAATCTATTTTTCAAGATCCACTGCTTTAGCCGCTCGATACAGCAGAATTCTTTCTCCCATTCTAAACGCTCTTTAGATTTGTATCTTTCGTGAGAGCCTGAAGTTGAGTGACCCTGCGGTTGGGTTACTTCAGTAATATGGAAAATTGCCGGAGTATGTGTACGTCTGGCCTTTTCAATTCCTTCTTCATAAGCGCTACGAAGTGCTTCGTAGTCCCAACCTGGTACAACGTAAAGGTTGAAGCCTTCCTCTTTCCCGTTAATTTTAAATCCCTGTAGTAGTTCAGAGATTGAATTCTTGGTGGTTTGAAGCTCTCTAGGTACCGAGATGCCGTAGCCATCGTCCCAAATCGAAACAACTAGAGGAACTTTCATCACGCCTGCAGCGTTAAGAGTCTCCCAAAAGTGTCCTTCTGAAGTGCTCGCATCCCCGATCGTAGCGCATACAACTTCATTTCCCTTATTTGAGAACTGAGTCATGTCATGAAGTGCAGGATTTTCTCGGAATAACTTTGAAGCCAAGGCGAACCCAAGACTTCTTGGCATCTGACTACCAGTAGGGGATGTATCAGAAGAGGAATTATTAAGAGAAGCTAAGTTCTTCCAATTTCCATCTCTATCAACGGTGCGAGTGGCACTAAAACCGTTCATCTGTCTACCAACGGTAGAAAGGTCCCCTTCGTAATTTACATCAGCGTAAAGTTGGGAAAAGAACTCTTCAAAAGAGACTGTTCCATGGAAAAAGGTGGTAGTTTGATCTCGATAGTAAGCAGCCAACCAATCTCCGGGCTTCATTGCCCGAGCCATGGCGATCTGTGCAATCTCCTTGCCGTCTCCGAAGATTCCGAACTTGGCTTTGCCGTTCAAAACTTGTTTGCGACCAAGTAAGCTAATGTGGCGACTCTCTAGTGCCAGCTTGTAATCTTTCAAGGCTTCTTCGCGCAGTGAGGGCGTGTGCTTCTCAACCGCCACCTTCTTGGCCCTGCCTTTATTGCTACTTGAAGGAACTACCTTAAGTTTTGGGGATTGGGATTTTGCCATAACTGAAGTACGACTAGATTGCATACTAACCTCAAATTCATGAATAAGGGCGGCAGTATAGCAGGTTCTATAATCTCAACATAGAGCAGGAACTGGCTAAAATTGACTAGGTTGATTCAGTTTTTAATACAGTGTTAAAACTACTTCCGGTGGTTCTTGGTTATTTCCCTTCCGGGAAAGTTGGGTCGTGCTCTTCAGTGTGATTTACGCTTCCGCTTGCGTGAGCCTCTTCTTAATTAAGTTAATTTAAATCATATTGGGGGTTTCCAAGTGAAACGCATTATTTTTACTGCAATTTTAATTGCACTAGCACTTCCATTGTCCGTATTTGCCAGTGGCGATTGCACTTGTCAGGATGCTGACTATGCTTGTCGTGGGGAAAATCAGGTTCGTGATGATGCTAGGGATTTTCTAGATGAAATGTACCCTGAGGTTCCAGGCTGGTGTTTCAAGATCAATGTTGACGATTACTACGGTGACTATGAGTCTTGCGATAACTTCCTGGCTCTTACGACCTCACCACTCTGGACATGTCAACGAATCGTTAATCGGTTGAACTACGTAAATAATATCAATCGACAACCATTGCCTGTTCGTTGTTCAAAATGGGTAACAATAGAATTAAAACACCCATATGTATGCCAACACTCTTTCCAAGAGAATTACGGTGAATTTACCGATATAGAGTACCAAGCCAAAGGCTTCTGGACTCCAACAGATGGCGATGATTGTGACGATCATCATAATCATTAATTGGAATGGTGACAGTTACTCTTTTTCATAGTGAGTAACTGTCACTTCTTTTTATAGAAAACAAGCAGGGTTTTGCCGTACTTACGTTCATCGGCCTTAGCCAGAGTCTCGATATTTAATTCTTGATACTCCTTTGGGTCTATCTGCACGATTACTTGGCCTGTGGCAGTAAGCAAGGGCGTGCGCTCTGCAATCCCATAGAGAATCTCATTCCAGAGCCCTTTGTACTGGGGTGGAGCTACATAAATAAAATCATAAGCACGGCGAGCGCGACGAAGGAATTGAAAGGCGTCGGAGTTGTAAACTTCGGCTTTATCTGCAAGCTCGGTGTTCTCCAAGTTTTTTTTAATAGTAGTGATGGCCTTTGGTTCTAGGTCAACAAACGTACAATGGGCTGCTCCTTCACTTAGAGCCTCGATTCCAACTCCACCACTTCCGGCAAAGAGATCTAACCAAGAAGAACCAGGTATGTCTGGTCGTAGAATATCAAAGAGGGGTTTTTTTACTCGGTCCAAAATAGGCCGAGTTGTGTCACCCGGCACAGCCAGCAGATTACGGCCGCGTGCTGTGCCAGTGATAACGCGCATCTTGATTCCTACTTAGTAAAGAGGACGATCTTTGTCCCAGCCTTCCAGGTATTCCCGGATAAACGCGATGTACGATCCGCCAAGTGATCCATCAATAATTCTGTGGTCATATGAAAGGGTTATGTAGCACATATCCCTAATCGCAATGGCGTCATCAATCACTACTGGGCGTTTCTTGATAGCACCCAAGCTAAGAATCGCAACCTGAGGTTGGTTAATAATTGGATACCCAATTATTGTTCCGAACACCCCAGGATTTGTGACTGTAAAGGTTCCACCTTGAACATCATCAGGAGAGAGCTTCTTGTTACGAGCTCGCTCAGCTAGTTCGTTCAAGCTGCGAGCGATTCCTACAAAGTTTTTCTCCTCGGCTCGCTTAATAACTGGAACAATTAATCCTTTCTTGCCAAGAGCAACGGCGCAGCCAAGATTAATGTTTCGCTTTAATGTTATTTTTTTACCGTCAACGGAGCAGTTGATTTCTGGGAACTCAATCAACCCGCGAACTGCTGCTTCGAGGAAGAATGGAGTAAAGCTAAGCTTGAATCCCTCATTCTCTAAGAATTCCTTCTGATGAGCAGCGCGCCATTTAGATATATTGGTAACATCAATTTCCTGAACAGAATAAACATGCGGACTAGTCTTCTTGGACATAACCATGTGTTCAGCGATAGCTGCGCGCATGTTGTCCATAATAACTACTTTGGTTCCATCAGGTTGCCATCCTGCAGATGCTGGAGCATCAGCACGAACCTCAGCGCGAGGAGCTGCTACAGGGGTAGGACGAGCTGCTGGCATAGGAGCAGCTACCGGTTGAGCAACTGGTGCAGTAGTATGGGAGCTCGCTACCATTTGCATGCCACCACTGGAAGCGCCACCACGTGAATTTAAGTAGGCAAAGAAATCATCCTTTGTAACTCTTCCTCCAGCACCGGAACCACCAAGAGCATCAAGCTCGGATAGGGATATTCCATGTTGCTCAGCAAGGCTTCTTACTACTGGAGAGTAAAATTTATCACTTGAGGGAGAGCTATGATGAACCCCGTTGCCGTTTGTATGTACTGGTTGGGCAACTGGTGCTGCCGCTGGAGTTGGTTTTGGAGCTGGAGCTGGGGCAGCTTTTGAGGTGGCTGCACCTGCTCCTTCTGTATCGATAGTTGCAATCTTCTGTTTTACGGGAACTACGTCATTCTCTTTAAATAAGACTTCGCTCAGAATACCTGATGCTGGTGCAGGGATCTCAGAGTCCACTTTGTCTGTGGAGATCTCAAGGATAATCTCATCCTTGGCTACTTTATCCCCCGGGTTCTTCCGCCATTTGATAATGGTGGCTTCTGTTATTGATTCACCCATTTGGGGCATGAGCATGTCTATCTTCATAAGGGCTCTTATATATTCAAAACTTGGACTAAAGTTAGCATTACTTACCCAAAACGCAAGGCGGTAGAGCAGTCGTAATTTAGGCCTAAAACACTACCGACGTTCTCTTGCTAACAAGAAGGATGTTCCTAGCACGACGGCTGCTGCTAAGACCTGGACAAGGCTGAGTGATTGTCCAAAATACAAAATGGCGATTGGGGCTGCAAGCAATGGCCCAAGTGCCCTTAATGCGGAGACTAACCAACCAGGGAGTTCTCGTAGTGCAACAAACCAGAGAGGCAAGCCAAGAAGATTCCAGAGAGGGATTGATATTAGAAGATTGATCCATCCTACAGAGGACTCCGACCAAGGTGCGAAGGGAGCCCAGAGGATCATAGCAGGAAGATATAGAAGACCAACCGCAGTTAGAGCTGTTGAGGATAACTGTAGTGAAGGAATCTCCCTAGATATCCTGGCTGCATACCTGTAAGAAAATGCAAAGAAGGCTACAGCAAGAATTAATAATAAGTCTCCTAGCTGAGCCTCTCCGATTCTAAACTCGAGACCACCAGAGAGAATTGCTGCCCCAGCAAAGTGAATCAGGAGTAGAAAAAGGTGCTTTCTGGGGACTACCACTTTATCAAATAACCAAGCCCAGAGCAGAACAAAGTACGGTTCTGCCTTAGTAAAAAATATGGCTTTGATACCAACCGTCATCTGCATTGCTATCCAGAATAAAGTGCCTCCCAAGATAAACCTGAGGATGCAGATCTTGGATAAATCAGTTCTGTGTTGCCAAATCTTCCCCCAATAAATGTGGTCTCCTCGAGCTCGCATCAAGCAGTATGCCGCGATTCCTCCCAGTAGGTGAGACATGCAGAGAAGCTGAAGTAAGGATAAGTGTTTTGCCGCCTCTGACTGAAAGAGTACGGCTACGCTTGAAACACAGGTGGAGATAATCGCGGCTGTTAG
>CAZYRE010000025.1:2865-15617 GCA_964650155.1 uncultured Bdellovibrionales bacterium | reverse complement strand
TATTGATTGAGTTTAAAAATACGGCATTAATCTTTTTAGCTCGGTAGACCCAATAGGTGGATTCATCTGGACTACATGGGTTTTGATTGAATGTCGTGCGATGACGAGATCGAGTTTATCGTTCAGTACCAGCTCTCTCAAAGTAGCTGAGTCTGGATTGTCTGGCTGAAAGAGAGCGTCAATTAATGAGCCTGCAGCGTTGGCATCAGCTGCGGCGGCAAGGAATTTATCCGTATGTTCATAGTCAGGATGTTCCTGAGTATAATATCTTAACCTTTGAGCGATATCTCCAGACAAAGCTCCAAATTTAGCATCCTGGAGGCAGTCAGGATCTCCTTTTGAAATACATTCCAATGTATGTTCTACAGCCCCACATTTTGTGTGGCCAAGAAATATTGCTAGGGCCTTTGGTTTACTGTCCTTCGGCCTACCAGGGAGTTGGCGAGTTCTAGATTCCACGTTACTTACGGCGTTCTCGCAAGCAATTCTAAAACTCCGAAGGATAATAGGATCGATAACACTACCAGCTACACGAATAGACTCTATTAAACCAAGGGGTGAGTCGAATACATTGGCTACCCGACTATCAGCGCATGTAAGAAGAACAGCTTCTGCTTTAGCAGGTTTAGCAAATCTACCTTGAAAACTACGATTCCCATGTACGATAGAATTTAGAGTTTGGATATGCTGAGGATATCCGTCTAGATACTCTTTCTTTTCATAGAGGCCATCAACGACTGCTGGTAAAACTCCAGAGTATGCAGGAAGCTTCGCGGTATGCCAGAAGCGCGTCCATTTAATATCACCAGAACCTTCTTGGTAAACTCCTTCACCCAAGAGAACTGACCCTTCGGCCAGTCCAGCAACTAGATCAGGAATCTTTGAAAGGAGCATGCGAGCGCGGTTGTGAGCGTGGATTGTGTCAACATCCTCTTGCGCAGTACCAGGTACATCTTTGTAAATAATACCTCGTTGCAGCATCTCCCCCTTAAGGTCTTTCATATGTATTAGAGGATCGCCACCCTTGACCAGGGCTTCCTCGAGTTCTGAGAAGGCACGACCCCTGCATTCTTGTCCGTTAGCATTGCAACCGTGGACAACCCCACATACAAATTTCTCTGGATATTGATTTTTAGTAACAGGGATTAAATCGGTATCTATATGCGGTCTCTTTTTTGAAGGAAGTAAGAGACCGTAGTTGACACTCTGCACCATTTTTGGAGAAGCTCTGCCTCCTCGCACTGCTTGAACAAAAATCTCTCCAGGTACCTGGCCTTGAGTAGCCGCAGGTAGATCAATTCTGCTACAGCTAATTCCTATTGTGGGAGGTAGTTGACGAGTATGATCTAGGCCAATCCTTGGATCATCCTGAAGTCTTTGAAATTCCTCTACTGCTTTAATATTATGGCCAGAGAATCGTCTCTGATCATCTGTCGCGCCACCATGTGGGAAGGGATTATTAAAATCTACATGTTCTAGGCTAGGGACTAAGATTTCATGATATATTTCTTTTGGAATTCTCGTAATATTCATACAACTACCTTACAACTACTCTAAGGAAACATGTGACACTGCAATCGGTTGGATCGTTTCTGAGGCGATATTACCGAGTTCAAAAAGTGGCTCAGGATACAATCCAGTGCCGATAATGATTGCTAAAAGAACTAAGAAAGCCAGGCGTTCACGCCTTAGTAATTCCATCTCTCCGGCATAGATAGTTGAAGCGCCGTAAAAGATACTAAAGAACCATTTTAAAATTGTTACACCGTTCAAAGATAAAGCTAGAAGTATTGGGATGGATGCCCAACCGCTATGCTCGAATATACCATTCAGCATAACTTCTTCTCCAATGAACACGCACATCCCAGGAAATCCAATACTTGCTAGTCCAAAGAGGAGGAATAGAGTTCCAAGTTTAGGTACCTGCTCAATCAATCCATGATGACTACTAAAAGTTATCTGACCAAAGCGGGATTCCAAAAGTTGGATCACTAAACCAAAGCCAGCAAATGAAAGTCCAGACGACATCCAGAAAAGAAGCACACCGGAGAAAGCAGAAGAAGATGAAGAAACTGAAAATCCTAGTGCAATCGATCCGAATAGACTCACTAATAAATAATACAGGGATCTTTTAATATCGGACTGAATGCAGGCGAGAGCAGAACCATAAAGTGCGCTTGCCCAGGCTAAATGCATAAAGAGTGGATTTATTGAGTTCGTTGTAATTGGGTGATGGAGGGGAATAAATAATGCCACACTTGGATATGAAAGAAAGAAGAGAATGCTCCATTGAAGAGGAAATTTAATAACGATACGTCTTACCCATAGATGAAAAGGCACAAGACCCAAACGCAGCATACCTGCAACTAATAACCAAATGTTTAATCGATAATCACCATTTTGAAAGGCGTCATGTGCGCCAATTAACACCAACACAGAAGTTATGATTGCTAAAAATAGGAAGACAGAAGTTCCGCGCCAATCTCGATTCTGTAAGTAAGAACAGACATAAGGAACAAATAGCGTGGCTATGAATGCGGATACAAATAGTAAGGGATCAGCTGCAACAATTGTTAAGACCGTTCCGATCGACAGTAGTGTAATTCCGAGCAACATCGGCACAGTAGCTTCCTTTTTGGGAAGCGCCAAAATCGATACTAGTTGCAGCCCAGTATATCCAAGTAAAAAAGTCATTCCTAACTGACTAATTTTCAAACCTAAATAAGGCTCTGAAGTTAGGGGTATCCACCCAAAGTAAAGGAGTACTACTAGAAGGTGGTGCAGTAATCCAAAGAGATACATCAAGATCAAACGCAAGCTAGCAGTAGCAAAGGTAAGTGATGCTGCAAGAAAGAGTGGTAGTAATACTAAAAGTAGCGTTGTCATAATGCCTCCCTCTGTTCTGGAGAGCGATGAGTAGGCCGGTGAAATCCCATGACCATGGATTTTTCCAAGATCCTTTCAGTTTTTGTTTCGATTTGAGAAAAGACCTTTGCTATTTTAACAAGTGGGCGCACTACCCAATGCTCATAGAATAAAACGATCCCTCCTTGCTCAAAAGCTAAACGATATAACCAGGTCTGAAATTTCTCAGGAATAATTCGATCGTAGAAGAAAGAAAGATCACGATTTTCTACACCAAGCACTTCTCGAACATGTTGATCATGTAGAGCGCTAGGTGCTCTCATGAACTGATAGGTTCTTAGACACATGTGACCGGCAATATGAATTGTAGCTAAAGTATACCAGCCAAGACCTATCTCTATGTAAATGAAAGAGACCTGAGTTAGAGATGCGTAGGCCAGGGACGTTTTGATATCTGGTCGCACACGTCCCGCAAACATTGAAAAGATTGCTGATAGAGTACCAAGTACTATCATGATTACAGATAGCTTGAATGATTGACTTAGGACAGGCGATAGTCTGAGCAGTAGAAACGGTCCTGCATGAGTAGCAAAAGCACCATAAAAAAGAGCACTTGAAGGAGTTGGTCCTTCCATTGCGCGTGGCAACCATGGGTAGAAGGGGAGAATAGAGGATTTTCCAACTGCCGCAAATAAAAGTAGGCTGCCAAAAATTAGAGCGATCTCACTTGGGGAGGCATGTAGAGTGGAGGTATTAGAGAACGTTGTGATAATTCGTACAATATTTGATTCGCCAAAACTGTAATGAGCATATAAGAGCGCCAGTAGAAAACCTACGTCAGCAATCCTGTAAGCAATAAAAGCACGGTAAGCGTTAACTAGTGGGCCACGTCTGGTATAAAAAAATGCTATAAGCAATGTAGATGCGATCCCCAAGAATTCCCAACCTATAACAATTAAGCTGAGATTGTTGGCCGCTACCACTAGATTCATACCAAATGTTGCAAGAAGAAGTAGAATATAAAATCGTTCAAAACCTTTTTCTTGATGAAGATAAGTTTCAGAAAATGTACTTGATAACCCACCTAAAATTGCAACGATGGCAAGAAATGAAAGAGAAAAGTTATCTGAAGAAAAGCTTATTTCGTAGTGAGTGTGGCCTAACTTAAACCAGTGTATGGTAAGTTCTGGACTACTGCTTAGTCCTCCCCAAGTAAGGATGCCGACTAACCCAAGTAATGAAAATATGGAGAATAGAAAGCTTGCCCGCGCGACTGTTGTTATGACTCTTTCGTTGCCTCCATTAAACAATAGTGCACGTAAAGCTAGGATAGAGAATCCAAGCAATGGAGCTGCAACGGAAGTTACGAGTAGTACTGAAGTTATAGTTTCAAGTGGTAGTTTCATATATGTATCCTCCTGGAGATGGAGGGTTCAATCTTAATAAAATCAAGATGGTCTCTCTGATCTGCACAATATGTAAGTGAATCTGGGGAGATCTTAAGAGGTTTTTCTTCGATATTCAGTTCTGTAAAACCAGTTTGGCTGAAGAACCAATATCTATTCTGATTTGGAGGAGCAGCGATTAGCCAAGCCCAGCGTCGTTCAAAGAGAGCCTGTATTTTAGGCATTCTCTTTAAAATCTCTAACAATTTTTCAGGCGTAGTTTCTACTACCATGGTCAAACGAACTGGTTCATGAATCTCAACCATTTGCCAAGGCAAGCCAGTTCTAAGATCGCTTTCTGTGCCATCCATTACGCCATTATATCCGGTAATATTATGAGGTAACTTTGTCCCGCAGCCATATACAATAGGGTCTACGTAAGAGAAGTAGTATTCTAAGTTAATTCCAGTACAGACGGGAACAATTGCACCGAATAGCCGCTGTAGTATCTGTCCGTCCTTATCGGTGGAATCGTCATAGGAAGAGAGAAAGGCACGTCGATCGAAGAAAAGACCCTTGGTTCTTTCACGCCGACCAACAAAGGCAATTGCGTTTGTGGCGTGCCCATATTCAGGACGAGGTTGAGCAAAGTCTTCAGCTCTATGTAGCATCTCAATAGCTGCATTCTCAGGAGTTAAAGTTTTAGGAAAATTTAGAAAACGACGAGCTCGCTCCGCAGCATTTCTTGCTGTTGCTTTATTAATATCGCGGATCAATTTGCTTGCTATTGCTTTATGCGAAGTAGGAATCATTTCTTGATCAAATACCGTTACCGTATCATCACAGGTATCGTGATAGGCTCCAACTACGTAAGTGCTATCGGGAATTACAATGCCGCGATGTCTTAGTAATTGGCGAATTTCCGGATCGTTTGAAAATCGAGCAAATAGTCGAGCATTTGGTGCACCTCTATTGCCACCACAAGCGCCGCAGTCATGAGCTGATTCATGTGGATTGTTAAGACTAGAGGATCCATGGCCCATTATTATGATTAGTTCAGCGGGATTTTTAGCAATGACCGTAGTCTCAAATATATCTTGGACAGCGCCGACTATTACATTTTTAATCTGCTCATCTGATAAATTATTATCAGCCGCAGTGATTCTGAAAGCCGATTCTTCAACTTCAGGGTTGTGGAAGACCTCATGAATTTTGCCAGCCTGACGAGGTAAAAGAACTCGCAGAATAAAAGGAATAAGAGCGAAATGACCGAGTGTTGCTGAAATAAATGATTCACGGACTAGCGCTCTTGATAGTTGTGCCTCTCTGTTAAGTAGTCCCACAAACCTACGAATTGCATTCGGTCGTTTCTTAGCTGAAGCTGTTAGATCATATTCGGAGACTAGGATCGTAGGCTTCATTACACCGGGGCAGAGACTTTGATGGTGCAGATCGTGAACCCCACGGAAGGCCAGTGGTAGACTAAAAAATCCAGGAGATCCAAAAGTTTCTACTGAGGAATTAACCTCTTCAAGGTGTCGACGAATGGATTCTTCCCTTTCATCAATACAGAATACAATCTGACTTCGCTCGTGATTGGCTTTAGTCGTTTCCATGTTAGTATCTTTATTTTTCAAAGAAGATACGACAGATGAGATGAATGAGCGCTCATATGACTGCTGCCAAATTCGTTGCTGAAGAATAGTTGGGAACTTCTCAAGTTCAGAAAAGATCTCAGATATTAACTCTACTCCGTGGTGTTTGATCTGACGGGGGCTGATGTTTAGTATTTGGCAACATTCAAAAACAACGGAAGCTTTAAGAGAAATATTATTTAGCGGATTTTTATCATTGTAGTTTTTGACTGGAGTTTGCAGAAGTGAATCTAGGTCAAGGCCTGGCAACTTAGATATGTTTACTACGTATTCTATTGCCGCTGTAAGTAAAACGAGTTGTACTGCCAAAAATTCACTGAGTGATCCAGCTACAGGGCGCTTACTTACTAGTTCTGGACGATTTTCCAGTAGGGCGATGTTTCCAGCCCATCCTTTGATGCTGAGAGCATTGTTAAGAAGAAATTCGTAATACTTGTCAGTTGGAATTCCAAGTTTAGCCAGAAGATTTTCGATTACTGTTGTAGCCGTGCTAGCTTTAAGATCCATAGAACTAAAAATAGCCTGAGCTTTCTGCATCCAGCGCGTGCAGGGAATGTTCGGCTGAGAAAAGAGAGTTTTAGAGGCGGCTAGAAATCCAAGCTCTCTATTTGGTAACGACCAACTACTAACTCCTTGGTCGGTAAAGGCACTACTAACTTGTATCAGTGCGGGACTGACCATTTCGTAAATGTCATATCCAGTAAGTTTTAGAAGTAAATCCCTATGGTGCCAGAGAGTAGAGTTCTCTGGTGGGTTGACGAGTTTTGATTTCTTGCTGGCAAATGACCAGAGTAGTGCAGCTGTAAATTTCTCGGCCTCAACAGGACCGATTCTTTTCCCCTTGGTGAGAGCATTCTTTAATCCCAGGTACAAGGTAAGCTCGCTTTCAGAAATCTCTAGGTTCTCAAGTTGCACTGGAAATGATTTGCCGGTGGATAACTCCGTACGGATCCAGAGCATTGTATCTTGGATGAGTGAATCTCTAATTTGTGGGGTTAAATCCGCACGTAAAGAAAGAAGTCCTTCGCATTTTCTCCAATCAATAACAGATTCGTCCTCAAGGTTTATACCAGAAAAAAAGATAGCCTCGCGGAGGGATGCACGCGTTGCTTTACCCTGTAAAATTTTGGTTTGATCTTTTAGATAAGGGGCTAGCTCTGCCTCAACATGTTTTTGCGTAATGCGACCTTTTGCAAGAAGAGAACGGTACTGGTTAAGGTTTAGATACGCTTGGGCGTTATAGATTTGCCCTGCATGTTCAACCGCTGCTTCGAAATTCTCGTCTTCAAATGAATGAAGAGTATTGTGATGGATAAAAGTTCCGATAGGACCTTGAGTTGGAAGTTGGTGTCGGATCTCTTCTATAAGTTCAGTTAAAAAATTCGACTCCTGTAGCGGCTCTTTCAGAGAAAGATTGAGCGGTTTCACAAATTCTCCGTTAAAATAGCGGGGGGAAATGTCCCCAAAGGGATACACGACAGAGGCAGCACATGCCCTTTGTACTTATAGCCTTATTAGGCTGATTTACTTTGCGTATCACCCAACTGGAGATTATCAAAGAAGTGGTATCTAATCAAAGAGGTGCAGTGTTGATCATGATCGTATAGCTCAAGTTCTTAGTGCTAGATTGCTCAAGATCTGAGCGAGGCGTAGAAGGTTTTAATCGCGGAGGATTTTATGCCAGAAACAGAACTCCGGAAAACTATTCATCACGAGCTTGATCCATTTCAGGTGTTAGAGAAGATGCGAGCACAAGATGAAATTCCTCTTGAAAGATTTCGTGCCGTTACTGATGCTATTCGTGATGTTGTTAGAGGATTAGATGGCCTACAATGGGCAACTTACCGCACTGTTTGTGATGGTTGTTGTATTGGATAATGGCATTGGAGAATCTCAGAGAAGTTAATTCACTGATCTTAGATGAAAATTAATCAGAGAGACTCTTCGAAAGTGACCTTTCGATAAGTGGAGCGGTTAACGCGCACCAAGGTAAAACCTCCTCTCTGGTGGGGTAAGTTCAGTGTCTGCCCTTGGATTCGATCAGCTTGACGATGTCTTCGATGGTGATGAGCCTTGCGACTTCTTCATCGGAGATGCTGATGTCGAACTCGTCTTCGAACTCCATTACTAGCTCCACCATATCCAGGCTGTCAGCTATGAGATCCTGAAGAATTTTGGTGTCACTCGTGACATCGTCAGGAGTTGAATTTGTTTGATTGCAGACGATTTCGATGACCCGTTGCTCGATCGTTTGTTGATCCCTTTGTCTCATGGCGTTCTCCAGTTGGGGAAAGTGCACTTGAAAAGTGCAAGGAAGGAAAGAAAACCAAATCTAACTTTGAAGAGTCTCTTGGCGAACCACCCTGATTGGAGTGACTCTGTAGTAACTCTTTCTTAATCGACTACTATTATTAATTTAGTGAGGGATTGATATCGCTCATAAAAGACCGCATAGGCTATATATACCAGAACACTGCATCAAAACAACCAATTACAATTTTTTAACGACCGTTCCCTGAATTAATAAATTGAGTTAGGTGAAGGAGGAGGTGTTGTTTTGCTTCAATAGTAGTTGCACATTCTTGCTCCAATGAAGTCATTTCAATGTCTCTAAAGCCACATGGGTTTATCAGATTAAATCCATCAGAACAGTTCCTGATATTTAGGGCTAGGCCGTGCATAGTGCACCAACGTGAAAGTCTAACTCCAATGGAGGCGATTTTTTTTGTAGGAGAGGTCCAGACTCCAGTTTTACCAGCGATGCGTATTCCAGTAACTCCACAGTCTGACATAGTATCAATGATTATCTGCTCTAACTGTCGTAGGTACCAATCAACATCGCGGCGATAATAATTTAAATTGAGAATTGGATAAGCAACAAGTTGTCCGGGACCGTGATAAGTCACATCGCCGCCGCGTTCGATTTTTATTACATCAATTCCTCTGGCCTTTAATTCATCTTCACGAGCAAGGACGTTTGAGGCTTCAGCACTTGTTCCTAAAGTAATAACTGGATTGTGTTCACAGATAATTAAAAATTGTTCGCCACTTCCAGCGATAAGTTCTGCTTGAAGCTTCTTTTGAAGTTCCCAAACCTCACGATACGGTTTGAGCCCTAGTTCAAGAATACGAGTGGAAGGGGGAGTAGGGATATCTGCCGATCTCTCCACAACCCCACCGTTTTAAGTGTTAATTGGTCTGCCTATCGCCATGGCCATCGCTTCCATAACACTCTCTGAGAGTGTTGGATGAGGATGGATAGTATCAACCACGCTAGCAGCGATACCTTCATGTGAGCGGATGACTGCTATCTCTGAGATCAGTTCCGTAGCTTCAGAGTGAAGTATGTGAACACCAAGCACTTCGCCAAGTTGATCATCGATAATCACCTTGCACATTCCATCTGGCTCACCAATGGCAACAGCTTTGCCGATAGCACTAAAAGGAACTTTGCCGATGCGGTACTTGATACCCTTTTCTTTGCAGTATTGCTCTGTAAATCCTACTGATGCCACCTGAGGCTGGCAGTATGTGCAGCCAGGAATATTATCGTAGCGCATTGCATGAGGATGTTTTCCTGCTGCTGCTTCTGCAGCAATAAGTCCTTCGTGACTTGCTTTGTGAGCTAACATTGGAGGCCCAGCTACGTCTCCAATAGCGTAGTGGTTTGGGGCGGATGTTCTCATGATTCCGTCAATCTTGATGAAGCCCTTATCGGTGAGGGCAATCCCAGCGTTCTCTAGCCCAATTCCCTGAGTATTTGCATTAACTCCAATTGAAACTAGACAAGCATCCCCAGTCCATTTCTCTTCACCTTTGTCAGACATGATGGAGCAGGAGAGAGTTTTGCCGTTAGCTTTTAGTCCCTCAAGTTTTGCTTTTGTGCGGATGGTTAATCCGTGTTTTGTGAGGACTCTCTCGAGACCATTTGCTATCTCTGTATCTTCTACCGGAAGAATTTGAGGCAGCATTTCAACAACAGTTACTTTTGTTCCGAAAGAGTTAAAGAAATAAGCAAACTCCATTCCGATGGCACCAGCCCCAATTACTAATAATTTCTGAGGTAGGATGCGGTGGTTTAAAATGGTTCTCGCGGTGTGAACAACTTTGCCATCAACTTCTAGATTTGGAAGCTCTTTAGCCCGAGCACCTGTCGCAATGATTATATCTTTGTAAGAGTAGGTGGTTTTCTTTCCACTTGCATCAGTAACGGTAAGTTTGTTTCCCTTCTCTATGTAACCGGCACCCTTAATGATCTCAACTTTATTTTTCTTCATCAGAAAGTTGACGCCACCTTCCATCTTTGCGGCAACATCACGGGAGCGCTGAACTACACTTGGGAAATCTAGCTTTACGCTACCAACCTCGAAGCCGAATTCGCCTGCACGCTTTATGTCATGAAATAATTGAGCTGAACGAAGTAGGGCTTTACTTGGAATACAACCCCAATTCAAACATACGCCACCAAGCTCTGACTTTTCTACTATCGTAACTTTACGGCCAAGTTGCGAAGCGCGAATTGCGGCAACGTATCCGCCTGGTCCAGAACCCAAAACGATAAGGTCGCGCGATTCGGTGGTCATAATTCTAATCTCCAAAGAAGTAAGGTGATGAAAACTGTAGTCCGAAGTAGATAGCATTAATCCCGTAAGATTGAAATTGGGGACGAAACCTAAACTATACGAAATCATTAAAACTATTTGCCGTATAGCTTGCTTGGTAATATAAGAGCGAGGAAGGGTGCTTTAATGACTATTTATATGTACATCGCTCTAATGGCTTGGCTCTGTTTAGCCTTTGGATTTGCTAAGAGGAAAGATCGATCTGTGCATATCCCTTTTGTGCTTTTGGGCATCACGCTTGATTTTCTCCTCGTCCTTTACCTTCAAGTCACCAGGGATGCTGTAGGAACAGCCTTGCAGTTTAAATTAAATATTTTTCAACAGATCCATATTGGATTTTCAACCGCTGCCTTACTTTTATATTTTCCAGTTCTTTATTTAGGCTTCCGCTTAGTGAAGCGTATCGCTACCCCAGCACAACGCGCCTTACACATAAAAATAGCAATAACCGCACTCATACTAAGAACCTTTGGAGTGCTGTTTATGTTTTCGATGTGGAAATCCTAATGGCCGAAAGTAGCCTGATTAATATTTGATAATGCCATTGGTTTATAAGATTTCTCTAGTGGACGTGTCACATAAGATTTAGCTGTTTTATACCCACCGAGTACGATCATTGGAACATCGTATTCAATGGCGACTGCTACCGTAGATGGATTTGGATAGGTTAAGCTCCAGGCTACACAGTTATCACCATGCGAACCACCGCATCCAAAATTTGCGATTGGAAAAACAGAATTAATTTCAAATTTAAAATGATCTACGGCTGTTGTTTCCTTAAAAGCACTTGAGCCCGTTGTGTCAGTAGCCAACCCGAGTTTCGCAACATAATCCGCCACCTCATTTGTCGCTTCTGCGATGGAAACGTTTGCCCTCATTAAATTAACAGAATCAATAATAAGCAAGGTAAGTGAGATTATGGTGGCTATCCCAAGAGCAAACTCAAGGGTTGAAAACGCGGAAGTTGAAGATAATTTCTTTTGAAACATATACCCAAAATTTAGCCTTAAACATTGTATATATCGCTATTTTCAAGTCAATTTTCTTTTGTTGATTACCGGAGGCATTGAAACTAGAATCGTGCGTCTCAAAAAGTACTTTTTAGCTAATTCAGATATGATTTCTTCTGAACGTGGCAGTCTAAGCATCCTGTTAGTGGCGGTTCTCATTCCACTATTTTTTGCCATCTTCTCTATCGGAATTGATGTTGGCTCTGTTTATGCTAGTCGTGCGGCTGAACAGAAAGTCATTGATTCGGCGGCACTTGCAGGAGTTAGGCAGCTCCCTCACTTATCTACCGCAATTAATAGTGCAAAGATTTTTCTTCAAAATAACAGTGCCTTCGTGAAAAGGTATGGAATACAAGTAGCGACAGTTACGGCTTCATCTGATTCTTTGAGTGTTACGATCAATGCACCGGTATCACTTCCTTTTGCCGATCATTTTAATGCTGGCCAGGGATTGACTCTTAAGCTCACCTCCGTAGCACGAGTACAACCTAAAGATGTCGCGATTTATTTTGATACCAGTGATTACATGCGTCCTGAAACTTACACTCCCAATAATAAATTTTGGGGTAAGATGACAACTGATACAGGAGATTACACTCAGTTCTTTGCTACAGATTTGCTTAGTGAATCACCTCACTGGAGGCCAGCTACATTTTTTAAGAATTTTGGATCACCGGCTCCTACAAATCTAGTGGCGAATCTTCGAACTCAGAAGTGTTTCAATCCCGTACTGTCAGCGATTAAAGAGGCCACAATAAGACTCTACTATTCATTTTCAATGTTTGATCTTAATTCAGTGGGTGTTTTTACTGGACCTAATTTCAATGGCGGAGTTTTCACCGTAAAGCCGGTAACAAAAGGGGGCTATCCCGGTATTAACCAGGGTGAAGGAGTAATCGAAAATATTCCTTACACTTGGAATGATGTTCATTGCTTAGCTGCGGCAGAAGAAGCTCAACAAGAATTAAATGTTTGGCGTCAGGGGAAAAGTGTTGCCACGTTGGAATCAACATTACCACCTGCCAAAATGAGACATGCATTTCCATACTTTAATTCTGATTTTAATCAGAATGTGATGTCACATAATGGGATGCCTCCCGGATCTAAGTTTGTAGATCCAGTAACCGGAACCCTTAATTCTGGCGCGGCAAAGTATCTTTCAGTCAGAGAAGCTGTTTGGGCTAGACGTGCTCACAACGACAGGCAAGTTGATCT
>CAZYRE010000025.1:0-2765 GCA_964650155.1 uncultured Bdellovibrionales bacterium | reverse complement strand
CGACAGTACTGGACTCATCCGGCCTGTGCAGATTGGGACCCGCAGTGTCAGGATTTCTTCTGGGATGCAGACATACTGAATGATGCGCTTACAAACTGGGAAAATAATGGACACAATAATGTCAGAGTTGAATTCATTCGGGTGCCCGATGCAGATTCTATTTCCGCCGACTTTTTAACTGTTTTACCTCTAACTGAGCGGATGGCATATTTAGCTAATTAAAAAATGGTGACAGTTACTAATTATTCACAAAAGATTAAGGGATGGATGATGCTTGAATCGGTCATCATTCTCGCCATTTTTTTCCCAATTCTACTAGGCGTATTTGGGCTTCTAGATTACATGTATGTTCAGATGGCAGCTAAAAGATTGCTGACTAACGCCTTGCCAGAAGTAAGTATTCCAACAATTGATATAAACACTGGTGACCAGGGTTTCTTTACCAGACCAAGAGTCGATGAGCTTAATGCCGCCGTGCAGAATGTGGCCAGTCAGTTACATTCGAGGATTACTTCATCTTTAGGGTTACAGCCGGCTACCAATCTTTCTAACTACAGACTGGAGGTAGGCTTCGCATTTTTTCATATTAATGAACAAGATGGGCATGTGGTCGATTTTGCTAGCTGGGGTTCTTCCACAAGCCCAAATGGGAATCCAAATTACAATGCCGTAAACGCTCATTGCTATGGTGGACTTCAATTGTCAGGCGGGTTTCCTGCGCATGCTAATATTTGTGATCTATTCTTAGCCCCTACATTTGCTCCACAGCCAAACAAAGCTCCTATTTATGATGTTTTTTTAGCAGCAAAGTCTAACGGAATAGCTGCCTTTAACTCAGATGCAACTTTTGGATTTCCGAATTCACTCAGTGGGACATATCGGCAGAATTACTACGGTCCTAATCATGAATACGGGCCAGGACCGTCAGCTAACTTAAATACATCAACCCATAACACCGTCACTCGGTACGTTAGACATTCAGTGTTGCTCGGTGCTTATTTTGCTGTTGATATAAAATACCGAATGAGTGGACCCATTTTAGAAGCACTGAAGATTCCTACTGTTATTAAGATGCAACAGGTCGTGGCCCCGCGTGTTTTCTTCTAGCTTCAATGAGACTAAGCTCAGCAGATTCAACTATGGAAGATGAGATTATTACAATCCCTACTAATACAGAGCCGCGTCTTGCTCCGCTTAATATAATTGCTGAGTCCCCAGACTATGTAGTCATCAACAAACCTAGTGGCTTACTTTCGATTCCAGATCGTTACGGTGTAGATCTTCCAAATGTTGAGAAGCAGTTACGAAATAAATATGGAGAGATCTTTGTTGTCCATAGGTTAGATAAAGATACTAGTGGAGTGATGGTTTTTGCCAGAACACCAGAGAGCCACAAATTCTTGTCAAAAGCATTTGAAGAACGATTAGTTCAGAAAGTTTATTTGGCCATAGTGGACGGATGTCCGATGCCGCTTGAAGGGAGAATTGAGGCCGCAATTGGGGAAGATGCTAGTCGAGCTGGCAAGATGAAGATTGATGAGAGTAAAGGGAAGTCCTCTATTACTACATATAAAGTTGTTGAAAGATTTCGAAGATTCTCGCTCCTTGAACTTAAACCTGAAACAGGTAGGCAGCACCAAATTAGAGTTCACTGTGCGATGCTAGGTCATCCTCTTGTTGTGGATCCACTTTATGGTAAGCGAAAGCAATTTTTACTTTCTGAGTTTAAGCGAGGGTATAAAGGTAAAGAGAATGAGCGCCCAATTATGGGAAGACTTTCCCTTCATTCTTCAGTACTAACATTCCCAGAATTTCCTTCAGGTCAAGTTATTTCTTATGAGGCTCCAATGCCTAAAGATATGAATGCTACCCTAAAGCAGTTAAGACAGAATGATTCTCTCTAAAATTCTTTGGTTATTTCTCCGGCCACCCTTATTCTATGTGGTAGACACATATTAATACTTGCGTAGCGCAGATATTATATGCTAAATGCATATAATATAGCTGTAATTAGCCAGGAGAATTGTGGCCATGTCGAATAAACAAGAGGGTGGATTTAGCCCATTGGTTCCAGGTCTTATATTAATCTCGTTTGCTGCAGCTGGGATGGGTTCTGCGAATAATCACATTATGAAGCCTTTTTATGAGGCACTACTTCACAGCCATTTTTTAGCCAGATTTCCTCAGCTTTCTTTAGAGTGGATTATAAACGATGTGCTTATGTGTCTTTTCTTCTTGCATGTAGCTTTAGAAATTAAAAAGGAAGTGGCAGCTTCCGGAAAGGATGCATTGATCTTACCTACAATTGCAGCATTTAGTGGAGTTGTTGTTCCATCTTTGATTTATATCGGAGTAAACTGGGGGGATTCTAGCGCGACTAGGGGTTGGGCTATCCCTTCAGCCACAGATATTGCATTTTCTTTGGCGGTCCTATCTCTACTAGGCAACCGAGTTCCGCTTGCGCTTAAACTTTTTCTTACCACCGTAGCAGTAGCAGATGATCTGATAGCCATAATTATAATCGCTTTATTTTACGGAGGTACTATCAAGCCTCTTTACCTAATCGGATTTTTACTGTCATCTGTTTTATTTGTAATCCTGGGTCGGACAAAGTTTTGGACAAATAGAGTAGCTATAATTGCAGGATTAATTCTTTGGGCGCTTGTTTATAATTCGGGGCTTCACACGACATTAGCTGGTGTTGCCTTGGGCATATCTATTCCTCTATCTAGCGTGAACCGAAAAGTTACCGCGGATGCTTGGAC
>CAZYRE010000024.1:0-21894 GCA_964650155.1 uncultured Bdellovibrionales bacterium | reverse complement strand
GCAACTTTCTCCCTACCGCTGCGATATACAGATGTAAGGGAGAGGAGTATGGGAATAAATTTTATAAAAGATGCTGCGGATATCTTGGCTCCGCAAAGGTGCATGTTCTGCTTTGGGAAAACACCTTTTTTAGTGTGCTCAAAATGCGTGCCTGTCCCTGTATTTATGCAGAATTCATGTAGGTGCGAGGGATGCTTTTCGGTAATGCCCTTGTACTCTGAAGAGATACTATGCGAGCACTGCGAAGAGTCCCCTCTACTTTTCGAACAGATGGCTTACTTATGGGATTACGATGAAAAGGCAGAATTAATTATTAGCGATGCCAAGTATGTTCCAAGTCCGGCACTTTGTGAGTTTATTGGCCAGGGATTGGGCGGATTAATTATGCACAAGTGGCCTACTGAGGAGTGGGATGTGATAGTTCCAGTACCTCCTGCTAAAGAGCATCTGATTTACCGAGGATTTTCTCACACCGGGGTAATCGCCAAAACAGTGAGCAACATGACCTGCATTGACATATCGTATCGAGCCTTAAAGCACGAAGGATACTCAGCAAGACAGGTTGGGCTGACACCCACCGAACGTATCAAAAATGTAGCAAAGTCTTTTACCGCCTATAAAAAGCACGTGGCAAATAAAAGAGTGTTGCTTGTTGATGATGTTATCACCACTGGTGCCACTGCTACAGCCGCAACAAAAGCTCTTCTTAAAGCAGGGGCGATAAGTGTGACACTACTTGCGGCTGCAAGATCTAAGAAATGGAATAGATCTCGAGATCTTATAAGTTCGTTTAATAATGAGTCGTCCGCTGAATTAAACTAAAGGTGATTACTTGCAAGTCCTACTATCATCCGGGTACTCTTTAGAAATGGACAAAGCAGCTGAAGCCTTTATTAAATTCCGAGAAATAATTGCTAAACTTAGAAATCCCGTTGGTGGATGCCCATGGGACATTGAGCAAACGCATGAGAGTTTAAAACCATTCCTGCTCGAAGAAACTTACGAGGCTCTAGAAGCGATTGATTCAAATAAAGCTGCGCTGTGCGGAGAACTGGGAGATGTCCTACTTCAAATTTTTCTCCATTCTCAGATAGCTTCTGAATCAAAATCTTTTGATATTGGTGACGTCATTGAAGGTATCTCAACAAAAATTGTAGCCCGACACCCTCATGTGTTTAGCGATACTGTTGCCAAAACAGCCGCTGAGGTAAAAGAAAATTGGGAGAAGATTAAGAAAAAAGATTTAAAAGCTAATGAAAGTGTCCTTGATTCTGTACCGAAAGCACTACCAGCATGCGCGAGAGCACAACGACTAGGCGAAAAGGCTGCCGCTATAGGTTTCGATTGGAAGAAGTCTTCTGATGTAAAAGACAAAATTCGGGAAGAAGTAATCGAGTATCTAGAAACATCCCCTAAAAGTCGAGAAGCCGCAGAAGAGTTCGGGGATCTATTGTTCTCTCTTATCCAATACGGCAGGAAAGAAGGTATTAATGCTGAAGAGGCCTTAAGTGGCGCTTGCCGCAAATTTCAGACAAGGTTTCGGAAAGTCGAAGTTGAGGCGGGATCTAAGATGAAAGATATGTCCCTGGAAGCACTTGAAACCCTCTGGCAAAAGGCTAAAGAGTAGCTCTACTTGAATATATCAAGGGCACATGGTAATAATTGCCTCCTTGCGTCGGCTAACGAAGTAGAGGCTAGATGCAACGTTTTGTAACTTAATATTGAACACTTGTAAGATTAATTAAATATGGCAACACATAAATCCGCTATCAAAAGAAACCGACAGAACATTAAGCGTCGTGCTCGCAACCAGCAAGCCAAAGCCGCTCTTCGTACTTCCGTTAAAAAAGCTCGTGCCGCAATTCAGAGCGGGGATAAGAGCGCAAAGGAACAAACTTTGACCTCAGAGAAATTACTGGCAAAAGCTGCTGGCAAAGGCATCTTGAACAAGAAAACAGCTGCCCGCTTAACAAGCCGCTTAGCTAAGCGTTTACGCGCTTCTTCTCGCTAAGTAGCTCATTCCTTAGCGGATCTTGGAAGCTATTCCAGGATCCGCAACGTTCTTACTCCTCCCGCATCATAATTTTGTAAAGAATATCGGCCTTCTAGACGATAGTTTAGATACTAGGCATTTTATGTCTAGCGTCGGTTTGAGGTAGGTAGTGCAATAGTTTGTCCATGAAAGATAAGTCGAACTCTACAAAAGATCCCTCTTTCCTTCATCCTGGAAGAGCAAATCTTCTTGGTAACAGCTCTAGGCCCTTAGGCTTCGTTCTATCTGGTGGTGGTTCTCGAGCCGCATACCAAGCTGGCGTACTTAAAGCTCTGGCAAAATTTATCGATTTCGAAGCCTCCCCAATCTCGTACATAGTTGGCAGCAGTATTGGAGCGATTAATAGCCTGGTCGTGGCTTCTACTATAAAACATGGCTACGATTACTCAGTTGATCAACTTGAGGAGCTTTGGAACGAGCGAACTTTTAAAAACTCTTTCAAAGGCTCCCCCACAACGACTTTTCTCCGTTCCGTCAAGATAGCTATCCTCAGATACGCACGTAATCCAGGACCGCACGCTACAGACGAAGCTATTTTTAATCCCGAACCGCTCGTAAATAGAATTAACTCAACCATCGTTAAACATGGCGGTACGTCTACAGTAGCCAGGGATCCAAGACTCCAAGCCGTAGGAGTAATGACAACAATTGAAGGGAAGGAAAGAAAACCCCTTATGTTCGTTAGTGCCCAGAATCGAGTGCCCACAGAGATGATGTCTGGCGCTTCATTCGAGATATGTCACGTCGACGAACTTACGGCGCATCATGGCTTTGCTTCTGCTGCGCTTCCTTCGGTATTACCGCCGGTCTCACTTGACGTTGACGGCGGACAAGTAAGATTTGTTGATGGTGGTATTTCGCAAAACGTCCCAGTGGATCCGATTGTTAGAATGGGTGCGGAGAGGGTTATAGTCGTTGATATATCTGGCCGTCATTGGTGGTTAGATCGCTACGGCGAAGCACATGACACTCGCCCAGATTGGGAAGTGCCTGCTGCAATGAAGACTTTCTGCATCAGACCGCCAGAAACATTTGTTCTGAAAAATCAGAAGCCTTTTGGTCCTCTTTTAAAAGACGCTTGTGGTAAAAGCACACGAGATTTTATCGCGGCCTTAGGAGCGACCTGGCCAGTTTATCAACTAATCAAGCGCAAGCTTGGCGAAGAACTTGCATACGAAGTTATGAGTTACATCGCTCTGCATCCTGATTATTCAAGGGCCCTCATGGAACTTGGATACAACGAGACTATCGCTGTCTTGAAAGAAAAATCGAAGATTGAATTCGAACCTATGCCTGAAAGTCATCAGGTTCCTGCTTAGATAGCAGGAATTGCTATATCCCTATTCTTCTGAGGCCTTTTCGCTGGAACATCAAGGAAAGTTCTTAACTTTTCACGGAATTCTTGCACTAACGATAGATCATAAAACCAAGCAGTAGCGAGCGCAGTCCCCTCAGTCTCAGCCTGCAATCTAATATCTGCGGTAGCACTTGGAGTAGTTACGACCAGGGTCGGACATCTGATGCGCTGAAGATATGAACGGCCATCGAAACCTTTGGCAACACGTCGCAGAGGCAAGCCAAGAGGCAAGCGGTGCTCTAGCCAGCTCATTACCTTCTCCCTTCTAGTAAGGCCTGGTCTGACTGGACTATCAATTAAAATCAGCCTTCTTACTCTTTTTCGCTGACCTAATGATAGAGAAAGGGCCACAGTTCCAGCGGATCCCACGCCTAGCAATGTTGCTTGCTTAATAGCTACGGCATCAAAAAATCGAATTACTTCGGCAGCAACAGCATCGCTACCTCCATCAGACAATTTAACTTCTAAAACGATTACACGGTATCCAGGTATGGGCTCTTTACACAAATGAGCGAGTGAAGGATCAAGGAAATCATTCTCAACCAATGCAACTATTGGTTGTCCAGAACCAGTCTCTTCTCTCTGCCGGATAAAAGTCAAAAGGTCACCTATATTTAATCAAATAGATCGAGAACAGAAATTGGAGCCTAAAGCAATAGCCCTACAATTATTAATGGCTACTCTAATCTACCTAGAGATTCAACTAAAGTAGGCGTTCTATTGATAAAATACATTTTCACTAAACACTTCCATACCCCCTACGAGATTTGATCAAACTCTCTAATGCGGCTAGACTACTGTTCAGTAGTTGGGATTCTCCACGCCGGAGATGCTCCCGTTTACTGTTGACGTTCGTTGAATTTATGATCGGTACGCCGGGCCCTTTTCAAATAATAAGTGGTGACGACACTGGTGGTGTCGAGGCCCCACTCCCTCCTCCGCGTAGGAGATACATGTGCTCAAATTATACTACCTGCCTTGATGTTGCTGGCGCATTGAATTGGGACAACTTTACCTGTCGAGGCTGCAGCGGAGAGATAGATCAGACTCTGCTATGGCGTGCTAAATGCGCAGTAAGGAAAGATAAGAGTTTATCAAAACTTTTTAAACTGCCTGTTATTGAAACCGTAGAATCGACACCTGAAACACAGGAGCCATCAATCAGAACAGCTAGCCAGGGTGGGAAGCTGTAGCCCCTAACTTACCTCTCGATTGACCTCCCACAGCCATAAATACAAACCAACCCAATACTGCCAAAACATACTGTTTTGCCCTTAAGATTAGCCCTATCGCTAAAGCCGTAGAACCAGGAGCCCCTAAGCCGCTTAAAAAATAGTAATAGGCTCCCTCCTGAATTCCTAAGCTATTTGGAGTAAGGGGCAAAGCACTTATTAATAAAACTAGAGGTAAAGCGACGAATAACTCGCGAACTGGTGGATCCATCCAGCCAACAACATATGCAGCAGAAAGAACATTTACCACAGTGAAGGTATGATAAAGGTAGGAGAGGGCTAACGACTTCGCCAAAAGAAATCGATCACCTTTGGCTAGATGCAAACTCTCCTGAATCTTCCGAAGATGAGGGACTGACTTTGATAGAAGAGGAACTCTGGAGAGCAGGTCTAAAAGTTTTGGGGAAAGCGCAAAAACTGTAGCTACGGCAAGTCCAAGCGCCGCACCAAAAATTGCAAGCTTCATAGGCCAGGTGACCAAATCAACAAACCATACAAAAACTACACCGAGGGAGAGCATTGCGACGAGACCTGTGTACCTCTCCAAAATAGTTGCCGCAAAAGCTTTATGTTGGCCAACATCCTTTCCAATATAATAACTGCGGGCGGCATCGCCTCCGATATAGGATGGCGCAATGAGGTTCACGAAGTAACCAAGAAGATAGAGGTTAAATAATCTAATAACTGAAACTGGAGAGCCAAACGCCTTTAAAAAATAGCTCCATTTAAGGGCGCTTATATAGAGCAAGATAAAAGAAATGAGCATCAGGAAAGAGATCGAAGACGGAGTTAACCCTTTAAAAGCGGCAAACAACTGGGAAAGATCGACCTGGCTAAACAACAAGCCAAAAACCAATATTGAAGCGATAATTTTAAAACTTTTACTCTTGAGCATGAAATAGGTTTATCAGTCCTGAGCTGCGGTGTCACCTGTAGGAAGCCGTTTATAAAAAGAAAGCTCTGCTATAGACCAATCAAATACAGGGTCCTCACCTGCTAAAACGAGATCCACCTCTTTAACTGAGATATCTGGCAACTGAATCACGACCTCTCGAGGATGATCCAGATAGTAAAAGATATCATCGAAATCTTTTCGAGAGAAAAGCTCTCGTCTTTGTCCGCTAGAATCAATCACATATCCTTCAAGCCCTCTTGGATAGTCATGCCACCAAGAACCAAGACTGTATTTAAGTGCGGCTAATTTTTCAGGAGTAGAAAATATTAACTTATAGCTCATTCCGGCTCTCTGGGGAGCAGCGGAACCCCAACGGGTATCAATATTATCATCAACAGCAAGCGGGGCAGCTTCAGGATGACTTGAAGCAACAGCTTGAACTGAAGAGCTAGGAATAAGTGCGCCTACTGTCGAATCACTCTTAAAATTTGAAAGCACTACATAACCAGAGAGTTGAATCTTCTCAAAATGAGTGCCCAAGACTCGCAATGCGTTTTCAACCCGTTCCGACTGTGCTGGCACCAAGATAAGTGGGGAATCAGCTGGCCCAGTCTCATACTCGGGGATGCGAACCTGATGTGGCTCTTGGTACATTGAGAAAGTTACCGCTTCCTTAGTTTCAAAAGCTAATCTGTACCCGATCCAATAATTTGTACGAACATGATTTATCTTATTATCAGTAAGCCATTTCAGTAATTCTGTGTGATCTTTAGAAACTCTCTCTCCAGCGTAAACATGCGGTTCACCTCCAACGGCTCTCACCTCCAGATATGCTGATGCCAAATTAAAGCTCAGTAGTGTTACAACCCAACTAAAACCAACTGCCGGAACATTTCGAAACAACCATGCAACGAAGGCTCCGGTAATAATCATTAGCGGAACGTACAAAGGAAGTAGATATCTTGGAGCTTGAACTAGGTATCCGAAGGAGCTAGTTGTAAAAATAATCAAAATAGAAAATGACAAAAGGGAGATTAATCGAAGAGCCCATACTCTCTCACGATGACGGGGGTTTCTATCTCGTCCAAATGCTCCCAGTGCCCAAATTAACGGTATCCCGTAAAGGATATACCCAATACAAGTAGCGCCAGGAAAGATCGGATCGTCGCTCCAGAATCTAATCGCTCCAAAGATCATTGGGAGCGCCTTGGTAAAAAGTCCTGTTACGTGAGTAAGGAGATCTGACGGGGCTGCACTACGAAACATCTCAAATGAAACAAAATCATATTGAATATTGTATATCCAATATGGAAGACCGCCCAATACAAACGCCCAACTTGCAGCGACAAGGTGAGAGATGAGTGATACTTCTCTAAACTTTATAAGTTGGAGTAAGTGGATTCCACCCAAAATAACTAATGGGACGATGAAGAAGATAATTTGATTATTGACCCACCAGCCAATACCAAGAGTGAACCAAATAATAGCAGTTAGCCATGGTCTTGGTCGATCTGAAGCAAACCACTTAATAGAAAACAGGACTGCTAAAGCACCTATAAAAATTAATTCTGCAAAACCACCCCGAGCCTTGGAGCTCCAAAGAAGCATACTCGCGGGAGCCACTGCTAAAAATAACGCAGATAGCCGTCCGCCAGTGCGACCAGCGATGACAGCCCCTAAAACATACACAATTGGAATTAATAATATTGAAAAGAACAGGGGAACGAGTTTTAAACCAATTTCAGAAACACCAAAAATTTGGAACATCGAAGCAGCGAGATACGCCTCAAGGCTGCCCATGTAATGCTGCCCGTAATAAAAAACTGGAGAGGTCTTCCCTTCCAGGATGTGCTTACCCATTATCCCAACAATGGCTTCATCCGCATCAAGGGAAGAATGCATCATGAAATCAACACGGAGCGCTGTCCCTAGGATAACCAGGAGAAGCAGGATAAACTGATCTCGTCTTACAGAATAACCGTTTCTCATCGAAGTCTTTTAAAATATTCCTGATAAGCTTTAAGAGTCTCCTCGCCTGTGCGTTGCCAGGTAAACATTCGTGCTCGTACTGGGCCACTTAATCGTAAACCTTTGGATAGCTCAGGCTTGCTGAGAACCGAGAGGCTCGCCTCAACCATTCCTCTTGTATCGACAGGATCTACCAAGAGGGCTGCATCCCCTAATACTTCAGGCATTGATGAGGTATTAGAGCTTACTACAGGTACACCTGCTGCCATTGCTTCAAGTGGGGTCAAGCCAAAACCCTCATAAAAACTAGGGAATAAAAATAGCGCTGTATTTCTGTAAATACTTCCCAATTCTTCATCAGTAACAAATCCTGGCATTACGGTATCAGATCTAACCATTTCTGAATCTAGAAGTTTGAGAAGTTCTGGATACTGTTTGTCTTCAGAGATTCTACCCGCAATGACAAGAAGTGGCTTGCCTCCTCTAGAATCCCTGATCCCCCTGAAAGTTTTTATAAGTCCTGGGATATTTTTTCTTGGATCAATTCCGCCAACATAAAGGACTATCTCTCGTCCCTCAGGAATATTGAATTTATTTAGGACTGAAGAATCTGCGGCTGTCTTATGTGGATCTACAAAAAATTTTGGGTCTACTCCTAATGGGGTCACGATAATATTTTCAGGCTTGATTCCTAAAAGGTTTACACAATCCTTAGCAGTATTTTCACTAATAGCGATTACAAGGCTGGCATTTCGAATCGCTTGGAGTTCCAAAAATCTTGCTAGTTTAAACCGCCACGATGGATTAATCGCCTTATAAAGATCACTCATCACCAATGGAATCAGATCTAACACAGTCACTATGTAATCCTTCATCCCCCAAGCGGGTGGATCCATATGTGCTGGGAAATGCACAACATCGAACGGACATGCTTTTTTATTAGAAAGCTGCATCGGATAAATAATCTGCTGCCTCAGGGTCGTGCGCCCAAAGGGTGCCCAATCTAGCAATGGTTTTAGTTTACTTCGATTTACAATCTGATCGTGTTCAAACTCACCAACACTTAAATTTTGAGAGGCATAAGTAGAGAGAAATTTGCTTAACTCTCTAACATACCTTCCTATTCCTCTTGCTGAGTGTGCTTTGAAATTTGGATTTAGTGCGCTTACATCTAGACCAACCCTCATGGGTGCAGATGCCACCGCTCGATCTCCGGGTACTAAAGTCGCCACCTGTTCCATCCTTACCTTATGAAGCGACCGCTAATCTTGATTCAGAGCTATTATTTAAACCTACAGCAAACACTTTACGAACATTCTCTTTGAATCTATCGAACTGCAGCTCTCTCACCCTATCCTTACCTTTGGCTATTAAAGAGTCGCGGAGGGTATGATCGGTACATACTTTATTAACGAGCTCAGCAATTTCAGGGTGTCGTTTCTCTTTTACTAATATTCCACCCTGGCCAATTGTGTCAGGCAAAGCACTGCTCGCATAAGCAATTACTGGAAGCCCAAAATGCATGGCTTCAATAGCAGGCAAACAGAACCCTTCATGCTCACTCATGCAGAGATATACACTAGAATTCTCATACAGAGCTCTAATCTCAGTATCATCAAGGCATCCAGCAAATGTCACTGCATGGGAAAGCCTTAATTCATCAACTAAACGCTTAATCGCAAATGAATACAACTCGGTATCGATGTCGATTCCAGCAAGCCAAAGTCGACTGTTTCTATTCACGTGGTGGTGAAAGAAGTAGAAAATCTTTACGATATCTTCTATTTTCTTATTTGGCGCAAATCGGCCAATGTGGAGAAGATTAACCGCGCCTTCATTCTTAAGAAGAGAAGTAATTCCAGGATTTGCGGGTACGTCCCATCTGGCTGGATCGATCATGAGCTCTAAAACAGTTGCTTTAAATCCAAGCGCTTCTAGTTCGCCCGCATTATACTTTGAGTCTGCTACTAGAAGGTGTGTCTCCTTGCAAAGCTTAGGTAACTCTTCTTGACCGCGCTTAATATCCGAGACAATTCTTGGATTAACTCCTTCAAACCAATGTGGCGGGGTTAAATTATGATAAATTAGTGATCGGGTTGCCTTAGACAAGCTTCTGTAAAGATCATTAAGGGGAGAACCTAGGGAATAATGGAGAATTACTGTTCCGTTAAAATCAATCCCTTTTTGTTTAACAAAGTCACGGTAATCATGCGCCTCTCCCTTGTAGCGAGGGTGCACGTTGATACAGAAAATCTCACTCTCAATACCGAATTCTTTAAAGCTACGACGCAGTGCGAGAACCTCACTTGATATAGCATCTCCGTAGCTCAGCGTGTGAACGAACTGATGGATTGCACGCTCAGCCATTAGAGTAACTCCGCAAAACTTTCATGATTCCGACTAAAGATCCAATACCCTGAGATTACAGCAAGAAGCATAAATCCGACCATAAATGAAATTGAGAATAATGAGGGCAAAACTCCATCCATAATCAAAGCATGATATCCCATGGTAAGTTGAGCAAAAGGATTATAAGTGAGTGAAAATTGAAACTTCTCAGGCACAGTTTGCGGAGTATATAAGATTGGGCAGAGGAAAAATATAAATGTCAGTGCATTTCCTAAGATATGCTGGATGTCTCGGAAATAAACGTTGAGACTCCCTAAAAATACCCCAATGCCTTGTAAGGTTAGAAATTGAATTGCAAACAACACTGGCAAGAAAATCAATGTCCAGTGAAACGGCATACCACCAACCCACATGAAGATGAATAGAAGTGGTAATGATAAGATCAGATTGATGCCATTAGTAACAACTGGCACCAAGGGAAGGATATGAGCCGGAAACATAGATTTTGTAATAAGGTGCCCGCTACCAACTATTGAAGAGGTTGATTCCGATAAGGAACTAGTAAGCCAGAGCCAAGGTAGAAGCCCAGTAAACATAAATATTGAATAATGCTCTACCCCAGGCAAGCGCACGTAATATTTAAAAACCAAAGAGTACACCAACATTAAGCATAGTGGATTTAATAGGGACCAGAAGAAACCTAAAACTGATCCACGGTATCTAATTGCTAAATGCCGTGTAACAAGCGCCCACAAAAGAGAGCGGAATTGATAGATCTGCTTAAGTGCGTGGATCATGATGCCACCTTTTTAATAAGCGTCTGAGGTGAAATCTTCCAAGTATGTTTCGGAGCAACAACACCGACAAATTTACAAGCGGACCGCATCAGAAATTTCAATCCACCTTGATGATAATCATATGGATAACCGTCCTGTCTGTGCACAGCGACATCTATACTGTAAGCCCCTTCTATAAGATCTAGGCTATCAATTTTAAAACTTACAGACCCTACTCCTTGAAGTGCCGGAATCTCTACTCTTTCAATGTCTGTATTAGTTCCGAATACAACGAGCCCATCTGCTCTGTTAATTCCCACACCGAAAACGACATCCTCAGTGGGCTCATTAACTTTGTAGTCAATCTCGATACTAGCACCGTCACCGGTGTGAAAAAGGCCATGCTCACGGCCTTCTTTATCAAGTAAACGCATAGAGGTAATTTCTATTTCCCGACTACCCCATCGTCCAGCTATCTGTTTCTCAGAAACTGACTCTGTTGTGCCATCGACTGGATGCTCATGAGAGCGCTCTTCTAAAACTTCCTGTTCTTCACCCTTCTCAATCCATGAGCGGTATTTATCAATCACTCGTCTTGGATTCCCGCGATCCATCTCAGCTCCCTGATGAAGCCAAATTGCTTCATCGCACCATCTCTCTATTGCGCTGAGATCGTGACTTACTAAGAGAAGAGTCTTCCCCTCTTTTCTTAATTCACTAATTTTATCTTTGCACTTAGCAACAAAAGCGGCATCCCCAACGGCAAGGACTTCATCCACAATCAACACATCGGGATCTGTATGAATAGCCAAGCTAAAACCAAGCCGCATGTACATTCCAGAAGAGTAGGTTCTGACCGGATCGTCAATGACATTCTCAAGCTCAGCAAACTTAACAATTGCTTCAAATCTTTCATCTATCTGAGCTCGGGCAAGTCCGTGCATTATACCGCCGAGATAAAGATTTTCTCTTCCTGTAAAATCAGGATGGAATCCTGCACCTAACTCTATTAGGGCTGCCACGCGGCCATTGACTGAAATTTTCCCAGAATCAGCACGATAAATGCCGGTGATAAGTTTTAATAGGGTGGATTTACCTGATCCGTTTTTCCCAATGATTCCCAAAGAAGCGCCTTTGGGAATACGTGCTGTAAAATTAGTAATTGCTTGAGTGTAGGATCCTTCCCCCTTAGAACGACCAAGAAGAAAATTTAGAAGCGCTGTCTTTATTGTAGTGTAACTTCCTTTGCGCAGAGTGCTTCGACGAAAACGTTTCGACACGTTAACCATATCGATAGAATAATCGATTCCTGGCTCACTCGTCGTACTACCTACTTCACGCATTTACTACACTGTCTCAGATTTTTATGACTGCTTAATTATGTACACGCCAGCTAAATTCCGCCACCTTTCTGAATCTTCCATACCATATCCTACAAACCATTCCGGTCCAGGATACGAAAAGGCGATCCAATCCGGATCAAAGGTTTGCTCTTCAAGCTCTCTTTTAATCAGCACAGCGGAGCGGACTTCCAAGGCACCCGCTGCCATTAACTCCTTTTTTAATTCAGCTAACGTTCTGCCTGAATCACAGATATCATCAACAAGAAGGATCCTTCGGCCTCGTGCTGGAATGCTGCTGACGTCAACTTTAACTTTATCTAGAAGCTTTGCATTTTCACCGGTGGCATATCCCCATGCTTTAACCGGAGCTATCTCGACTGAGCAGGAGATTGCTCTAACCAAATCGGCGAAGAAGAAGATGCCCCCTCTCAAAATGGGAACAGCTACAACATCAGTATGAGAATCACTCCAAACCTTCTCGGCCCACTTGGAGATATCACCGCCTAGTTTTTTTACCCCTTTATCGATATCCTCTGGGGAGTAACAAAGTTGGAAATTTTTCGGTATATTCATAGGGTTATACTTTTCTCATGAGGCCAAGGCGGTGTCAAAGATGGCTGTTATTTTGGCCGCATATTTAGACTTTATGGTCAGATTAATATTGGAAAGCTATAGTCTTCCGACCTAAGGAGAAAATCAAATGAAATCCACTCTATATGCGATTTGTACCTGCCTTATCCTGACTGGCTGCGACCAGATTGAGACGATCAAGAAGGAATTCAAAGGCCAGCAAAACTCTACCCAGGATGTAACAAAGAAGTTAACTGAGGCTTTAAACGAAGCTAAAGGGGTTGCTGACAAGTTAGGGATCTCTAAGACCGACACTGCCGCATTAGGAAATATGGCAAAAAATGAAGTAGATAAGCTTTTCACCGTCGAATATAAAGTTTTTGAGGTGGACGCGGTTGGTGGACCAGCTGCAATCGATGCCACACTGAATAAGGCAGGCCAAGATAGATGGGATTGTTTCTCGGTTGACCATGTTGAATCCACTCACAAGTACCGCTTCTTCTGCAAACGCCAACCCAAGTCCTACCTCCGCGCCTTGGGGACGCTGCCGAAACTATAAACTTTTTGCGCAGTACTTAGAGGAGACTGAACGTGCCAAATAAAATATCCGACTACTCAAAATCTTCATGGGTATGGCAGAGTCCCCTTTTGTTGATATTAATCGGGTGCGCACCGATGCGGCAGCCGATTCCAGTTGGCACCATTCCAACTCCACCAGTACTAACTCAGGAGGACGAACAGTACGGCCACGATGTTTTATCTCAATTGACCGAACAATTTCCGCTTGATGAGAATGATGCTCGGATTGAAAGAGCAAGGCGCATTGTTGATCGTCTTACCTCTGCCATAGGTGCAAATAGAGATCCATGGCACGTATATGTACTTTCCTCACCAGACGTTAAAAATGCAGCAGCCACTCGAGGCAACCATGTGTTTATCTGGTCAGGCATGCTCGATTCATTACCTAACGATGATGAGCTTTCTGTTGTTGTAGCCCATGAGGTAGCTCACGTTCTGGCAGAGCATGCTAGACAATCTGAGGGGGAGCAAACCGCCGAGCTACTCTCGCAAGTCGTTGGTGCAGTCGCACAGAATGCTATTATTTATAACGGTGGCATCGATGTAGTTGCTAATCTAGCTGCCTCCTTAACTCAGGAAACTGTAGGTGGACTTATTGTGAATCCTGAATCACAACGGAAGGAATTAGAAGCCGATCTGATCGGTATGCATTTAATGGCTGAAGCTGGAATTGATCCGCGCATAGCACTGGCATTTTGGACAAAAAACCTTAACAACCCTGATTTTGATAGCGGACTGCCTCAGTTCTTCTCTTCACATCCCTCATCCTCGGAGCGGTTAAAAGCTATCCGCCAGAATCTTGAAGGTGCGATCAGGAGGTATGAGCGAAGGTCCGGGGGTGGTCAAACAACTCAGTTCCAAGAAAATCCGAGTCGTCCTAGACAAGTTAATTCTTTAAAGCCAACAACGAGACTCAATAATGGAGCCTCATCCCTTGAAGAATGGGTTGTGGCCGAAGAGCCAACCTTTATCCACCAAGATATGTCTGCAATGAGCCCTAAAGTTAAAAAACTCGTTAAGGGCGAAAAGGTCAGCGTTGTTGGTCGTTCTGGCCGTTGGTTAAGGGTAACAGAGCCTTCAGATGGCTATATTTGGGGCCCTAAACTCGCACCGCTGTTTTAAACCTGGCCTTTGCGGCCTTTTTATCAAACTTCCGAGCTGAAAGATCATCTTATTACTAGTACTTAGGTTTTAGTCATGACTACGCGTGAACACAAAATTGTTCTTGGGGCCATCTATGGCCTCGCCGCAGTGGTGTTGGCACGAAACGCCTGGTTATCTGACGATGCCTACATCACACTTCGCACAGTAGATAATTTTACCAATGGATTTGGATTAAGATGGAATATTGATGAACGTGTTCAGGCGTTCACAAGTCCACTTTGGACACTGATATTATCAATTCCATACTTTATAACTCAGGAAGAGTATTTTACTACGATTATCATTTCGATTGTAACTTCACTCCTCGCGCTGTGGGCAGTGCTTCCCTCTCAACGAACAGTACCTGTTACGACATTTATTTTTGCTGCGGCTTTGTCTGTCCCAACGTTTGTTTTTTACTCAGTTTCAGGGTTAGAGAATCCACTCTCATTTTTAATTCTTGGACTTTTATATTCTGAGTACTTTGGCAGTAATCGCCTATCCAGAATGACATTCCTATTTTCAGTTCTGATGCTAACTAGACACGACCTCTCTCTACTAGGGATCTTACCTCTTCTTGATTCATTAAGACGGGCAAAAGAAGAAGGAGACTGGATAAAAGCTTTGCCAGGATTCCTGCCTCTTCTTGCCTGGGAGATCTTTTCATTAGTTTACTACGGATCGCTTTTCCCTAATACTGCTCTAGCAAAACTGCCTCGAGAAATCTCATCATCTTTTCTTTTTAATAATGGCATCGCTTATTTCATTGATGCTTTTGATAAAGAACCTCTCACTGTAGTGACGATTATCGTCGCGATCAGTTCAGCGTTAATTTTTCGATCGATAAAGTTTTATGCCACGGTCGCGGGAATCGTGGCTTACTTAGCTTATATATTATATATCGGTGGAGATTTTATGAGTGGCCGATTTTTTGGGCCACCATTCTGGGTCTCTTTGCTTCTACTCGCATACACTCTTCTTACTGCGGGACACCGCATCCCGTATGCACTTGCCACGCTCTGTATCGGTGCAAGTTTCCTGGGACCATTCCCACCACTACTTGAAGGGAGCAAATCATGTTGTGGAAAAATTGATCCAAATGGGATAGCTGATGAAAAGCAATTCTATTATCAAACCACAGGACTACTTAACTGGAAGAAGTTAGAACCTTGGCCAAGTCATCACTTTGCTAGTATCGGTCGTGAAGCTAGCCTAAGGGGAGAAAAGGTCGCCTTACATGCATCGGTCGGGATGATCGGGTTCTTCTCTGGTCCAGCAATCCACATAATCGATCCTTATGGGCTGGCAGATCCATTACTCTCCAGGCTTACTCCTGTCTACACCGGCGCACGTCCTGGACATTATTTTAGAGTTCTTCCAGTCGGGTACAAAGAGACCATTCAAAATGGAAAGTTAAGCTTTCAAAATCCAATTGTTTCCGAACTGTACGAGGCGATCTCTGTTGTTACAAAAGATGATCTATTTAGTAAAAAGCGGTTCGATACGATTCTGTCTTTCATGGTCGGAAGATTTAATCCTCAACTTCATCAATATACAAAAGAGAGCATGGCCTCTGTAGATGGACTTAAGATCGCTTCACCTAAAAAAGTTGGGACTCATTGGGCTGCGGTAGGTAATACAATTATTCCTGCTCAAGGTGTGCGGGTTTTCTACAACTCTCCTCAAGCAAAAGGTGAGATTGAGATGAGCCTTGATCATAACAATGAGTATCTTGTGCGAATATTCAATGGAGATGAGCTAATAACCGAGGAAATTTTCCATGGAACTTTTCCTCCAGGTGGCGGTTTAGACATTCGCAAGATGAGCAGTCTGGCACCTTTCGATTCTATAAATATTTACAACCTCTCTTCAGATCCTCTTTCAAGCCTAGGACATGTAATTATAAAATAGAGGGACAGGCACGAATTATTTGGATAGTTTCTTCCGAAAAATTTGGGTCAGGCCCCTTTTCTTATCTACAAAACAATTTGGTTTTTATAATAGGAAAAGGGGTCTGCCCTATTTTTCTTCTTTAAACATAATATAATCTAAACCCGCACCGTAGCGTGGCTCGGCAGCCTCATTGCGTCCAATTATTTTGATGGAAAAGATATATCTACCTGGGGTCATCTTTCCTTTTGCTAATACGACTTCGTCAGAGACTGATGGCTTCGGTGCATAGAGATCAAGGCTTTTTGGCTCTCCAGGTGCATTTTCTAAGTTTACAACAACACTCCCAAAATCATAACTCTTGGTAAATTTAGCTCGCACTTCTCCCGTAAATGAAATGGGCAGATCAACTTCGAGCCGCATTTCATCCCCTTCCTTAGCATCCAACCACAACAGGTGTCCGCCGCCACTCCAGTCATCTCCTAGGGCTTGAGCCAAATACCAACCTTTCCCTGTTACTTTACTAAGTCGTAAATTTTCTCCTTCGAGTTTAAACGATCCACTAACTACTGTTGGAGCAGCCGTCTTTCCTCTTTTAACAAATTTGTAAATAAAGGCTGTGCCGTCCTCTAAAAGTGGCACTTTTTGCAGTTCGTATTGAGGAAATGTTTTCTCAAAATTTTCAATTGATAAACCTCCAGCAAAATCTGGAGTAACAGCTTTATTATTGGCCAAGTTAGCGTATAAGTGGTTCAAAAATAACCTCTCTGGCCAATATAACGAGGCGACGTAAACTGCTGCATTACTCTCTAAGAATCGCCTTGCTCTTAGTGCCACCTGGAGCGCTTTTGCATCATCAAACTCAGGAGAGAATAATAGGTAAATATTTAAATCAGGACGTTTCCCTAAAACTTTTTGATAATATAGAGAGAATGGATAATGCCCCTTGCCATCGCTATCAAATAGATGCGCGCCTGGAGGCAGCTTAGCAAATATAGAATCAGCGAGCCTCTTTACTAAGTCGTAATTCCGCTTATATGGATTAGCAAAATACTCTGGGGCATCCCAATAATTTGAAACAGTAACAAACGATCCAAAATAATTGGACCAAAATCCTGGAGACTTAGCGAGAGTTGGGATAGTTGCGTAGAGAATTGGCCCAACAATTATGGTTGGCAGAGCAAAGCGAGTAATTTTTTTAAGCACCCCTTTACTTCTTAATGCATATGCCAAGCCCACTATACTTAGGAATCCAAACATGACCCAAACAGGCATTCCAAAAGCGTACATGTCCCAGATTAAATAATTTGCCGACCAGGCAATTTCAGCGATTAAGCAAAGAGATACAAATATAAATGTGGCCCTTTGTTCCTTTATTTTTTTAAACGCATAAACACCGATAAATCCAAGTGGGAAAAACACTGAGGGGAAATTCATTAGTAAAAGAAAAATGTAGTTTACACGCCAATTAATCTCTCTTTCCCATCCCAATTTTTCTGGGAACATAGATTTTTTAAAGTGCCCACCGGTAGTGTTATCCACGAGAGTCTTGAAGGAATCCCATAGAACACCATACGAGAACTCCCCTTTGGCCATTACATTTTGGTTTAGTTCTTTTAAAAATAGAAACAGGTAGAGTTGAAAACCAATAAAAACAAAGAAAGAAAAGAGCCCTATAACCTTTGGCTTCATTAAATCTCTGCGACAAGGCGAGAGAAAAAAGAGTCCGAAAAATCCTAAAACTAGTAACCCCATTAAGGCATGGTTCAAACAACCAACGCCCCACAAAAATCCAGCTGTATAAATAAGATTTAGATTTCTTTCTCTTTCATACCTTGCAACTAAGTATATGAGTACCCCGATGAAAGCTATATTAAGGGTATAAACCTCTAGCATTGTGGCGTGCCACCAGAGCGAATGGGAAACCATTATGGCCAAAGCTCCAAGCAAACTTGCCCAAAGATGGCGAGTCACAGTAAGCCCAGCTAAAAATAGAAAATGAACCCCGACTGCGGCAAATACTCCGCAGAGAAGGTTTAATCTGTAATGCAGCTCTCCGAATGGAAATATCCAGGTCCAGAGCTTTCCTAAAATGAAAAATAAATTGTGTGAGTTAACCCATGTGCTCGTATCAACCGTGTAGACCTTGTTTACAATCATCGGAGAATCAATCCAGCCCGGATATGGGCAGGCCGAGTACCAATAAAACATGAGTGGGATAATCCAGAATACCCGCCGTAGCCAATATTCTAACTTTCCGTCTTTTAATTTTCCTTCCATCATGGTCGACAAGGTAGCAGAACCGTCTGTTATGGATACCCCAAAGTGTTTACTATGTGGGCTATGAGGATTTTAAAAACAATTGGGGCGCACTTAGCAATCATCGCTTTCTTCTATTTTAATATTGATGCTCTAAATACAACTCTTAATCTACGCTTTGAACCAATTGTTGAGGGGACCAATAGTCTTTTACCGAATCATTGGATTCCACAAAGGCTTTTTAGAATCTGGGATGTCTTTGATCGTTGGAGCAACTTCAACTTTGGCTACCGTGCTTATGGCTCTAAAGTACGTCTTAATCCACCTCCTAAGACTCCAACTGCTGAGATGATCGATCTCAAAGTATACGACTATTTTCCGCAGATTCGAGGCGAGGCTAATCGTAGGCTATGGCTTCAATCTTTCCGTGGCGATCCTAAAAAAATGCGGGAGTACCACACAAGAATAATTTCAACGATCCAACGACTTCATAACGAGAAGCACCCAGATAATGAGATAGTTCAGGTCATCCTCTACCGTTACGAATGGAAGAAGAGCGGAGAAGGTTGGGATGCAAACATGGATAAAGGCAGCGTTGCTTTGGAGGCTTGGAACTAATGAAGCGCTTCCTTAAATCGATACATGAGTTCTTGCTACCGTACGGTAGCCCAAATAATCTTGGACTTTTTAGATTACTATTTGGCAGTTATCTTCTGTGGCATTTTGTGCCCCTATTCCCTTACATCCGCACATTCTTTTCAGTCGAAGGGTTTTATCTTCCCTTACTAGATGCGCCCACTGACGGGGTTAATTCTATCAACGATCTGATCGGGCTACTGACTAGCCCAGCTTCTCTCTCAACTGCATATGTGTATTTCATCCTAACAACTATCTCTCTTCTTTTATTTACTGTTGGATACTTAGCCCGTCCGGCAATCTTTATCTTTTCCATTTTCTGGGCGTACTATTATTTTCTCTACATGCACTTTACCAATTGCTCCTTTGATAAAGTGATAATGATCTTTGCAATCATATTAGTCTTTAGTCCTTGCGATGAAGCTTGGTCGTTAAAGGCATGGCTCCGCTCTCGCAAAGGGTTATCACCACCTCAACATGTTCCCCTTTGGACGCAGCAACTTATCTGCCTAGAGATTTGCATCATGTATCTGGGAACGGCTGCTTTTAAAATTTACTCAGGCGCATGGAGTGGTGGAGAGGTAATTCAAACGGCCCTGATGGGAGACTGGACTACGCCTGTCTCGTTTTGGCTAGTTAGACAAAACCTTCCCATGGGATTTTATGATATCTTAATGCAGGCTGTTATCTTCTTTGAATTTACAGCTTGGTTCTTACTGTACGATCGCAAATACCAGAAGCTCTGGATGTGGGGCGGCCTATTCTTTCACCTATCAAACGCAATCTTGCTCAACGTTTGGGAATTTATGTTCTTCCCTCTTACCTACATCCTCTTTCTTAAGCAGGATCATCCTCAGTCAGAAAAAACTTGTTCTTCCAATTGTCCTTGATACATCTAATAGCCTGTTGTGTGGGATCTTCCTCTGTAATTGCTGTAGTTTGAAACGGTCCTGTATGAAAAGCCTCATCTAAAACTTTCGGCGTAGTTGAATCGTTATCATGGTCAATATAGTGACTTGAAATTGGATCAAGCGGCAGCAAAGGACAAATAGTCCCGTCAGTGTTCATCGCTAGTTGTGCCATAACAGAGAGCGGCTCACGAAATTCAACATCCGTTGCGCCCATATTGTTGTAAGCATACTGATTTTGGCAGGTCGTGTTATTACATCCCCCTGGAAGAGAGCTGCAATTTGATGCACACCAGGCAGGGTATCCTCCATCTACAATTGGTCTTTCAGAAAATGCTTTCTGTCCGGGCGGTGAATTATATCCGCCGTACCCATTAGCAAGGGCTTCTTCCAAACTAAAATATTTTGTTCCGTCTCCTGGTATAAAACTTGTTGGTGCAACTATATTTTTAAAGTGCGGGCCAACATGAGATCCCGCGTAAAGTACTGTTACAGAAATATTCTTTCTTTGTAGTTCTTGGGAGATCATTCCTAGCAACTGATTCCTATAATTCACGTACCCAGCAAAGGTATCTGAGCACGTATATGTATTTGACCCAGTCTTTACACAATTACCAACTCCATCAGTCGCTATTACAATATTTTTCTTAAAAAATGTGGGACATGCTCCGCTTAACGCTTGATTCTGCAAAGAAGCAATTGCTACATCGAAAGCTTCAATTATATTTGTTTCTTCAGTGGCACCCGTTGCCCATCTTCTTGGATACCATCCAAAGTCTAGAAAATTTGGATTCCGGCCTTGCGCTATAGGATTGTAACCAGGTCCAGCTTGAAAAGTTCCTCTATTATCTAAATTAGTAGCTTGAACTAAAACACCAGGATTAGTGGCGAACCCATTGATTGGTATTACTTGCCCCGAAACAATTCCCTGAGTTATTCCATTTTCAAAACCTAGTCCTCGCCAGAGACTTCCTGATGAGCCTTCAAATAAATCTCTAAGAGAAGCATTGGCTCCCAAAAATAGCGTCCGCATAGGCTCGGGTCCGGCGTAGAGACTCGGTGTATTAATATCATCTACGAAGGTATCTACTAGCACTGGACCTTGCAGAGAGCTCCTCTGACGATAATCATCTTTGTAGTGAACAGTAGGATCTATAGCTCCACTTCTTACGGGTGCCATATTACAATAGCTTTGCTCCATACTATTTGCAGGAGCTGCACAATTTACAGGGCCACCAAACGGATAGACAGCGAATGAAGAATTTGGAATGTCTCCTTGAATATATCGATGTGTTTGGTAGGTCATGGAAAGGGAAGTATCCATCAACATTACCGTACACTGCCCGGCCAGCACAGCTGTCGCGGTAACTTGCTCTTGCCCGCCACCATAACCAAGCGCACCGGTAAATGGAGCAAAAATCTTATTATTTATCTGATTATTAACTGTAACTCTGACTGCATTAATTGCGGGATTGTAGGCACCTGCGGAAACGTAACAAGGATAGTCACTGCCACACGGATCAAGTGGACCACCAGCTCCGTCTGGATCTGCGAAAAACCAATTGCCATAATCAATCTGTCCACTAGTCCCCGCTGCTGGAGCCTCCCTAAACGTGCCTAACTGCTTCATTCCTGGTAAAGCATTAGCTTGTGCGATTTGTTGCGCTCTTGCTGTAGCGCCACCATTCCCAGCGTTTCTGGTAACAGTTTCTAAAACACCTAAGGCAACTAAATTCCCTACGTTCTGAATCCTACTTTTTGAAGAGGTAACGACTCCGAGTCCAACGGCCATCGCGGCTACGGCAACCAGAACAAAAATGAGCACGCATCCAAGCACTATGGATATTCCGTTTTCATTTTTTAATCGACCTAGCTTCATTCAAATAACCTTACTATGGACACGTCACTCCACACCCTGGATTGCCAGTAGTACACG
>CAZYRE010000023.1:22549-23298 GCA_964650155.1 uncultured Bdellovibrionales bacterium | reverse complement strand
GCTCTTCGTTGGTTAATGTTTCGATACTCATAAACTTCCTCCAGAATTTATTTTCTCTTTATATCATGGGTTTTCTGAAGGGCTTGGCAGAGGCAGAGTGGCGAGATCTCACATCAACACTCAAAATTTAGGTCATATTTTAAGATCTATTTTCCTTGGAAGCTTATGAAGGCAAGGGAGGCGGTCAGGAATAATTTATTTTCTCTTAGTCATGTTCGCCAAAAACGGTGTCAATATAGAAAGCCTGCAATAATTATTTATTTTTCAAAATATCTTCCGTAAATATTTTCACAGATTTTTCCGCCTCCTACTTCCAACGTCGGAAGTAACTTTGCATGTAGGATGAAGATGCTATTCGTAGAATGGGCAGAGCCCGGTGGCGAAGAGATTAACCTGACGCAGATCTATCTGCCGAGGAAACAAACAAACCTGCATAAGAATAACCTCTTCGCCACTTTCTACTCATGACCTGCCTCGGGCTACTGCCCGACTCCGTTGAAGCTCTGGGTCATGACCCCGTTCGGCGCGATGCTGAGGTGGAAGGTCCCGGCCGGAGTTACCACAATCGCCGACTCGCCACAGGCCACCGAGATCATGTGGATCTTCGGTTCCGCAGCGCTCGACTTGGGAGCCGAGTCCGCTGCGGCTGCCGGTTCCTGCGAGACCGAGACTTCGGCTTCGTCGATGCTGGGAGCGCCACCACCGCCGTCACCTTCGATGACTGCGGCTGCCTGGTCCTGGCTCCCGGC
>CAZYRE010000023.1:18611-22449 GCA_964650155.1 uncultured Bdellovibrionales bacterium | reverse complement strand
GCCACCGCCGTTGTCGCCCTGAGCGGCATCGGCTGCGGGTTCGACCACCGGGTCCTGCGAGACCGAGACTTCGGCTTCGTCGCTGCTGGGAACGCCACCACCGCCGTCACCTTCGATGACTGCGGCTGCCTGGTCCTGGCTCCCGGCTTCGTTGCCACCGCCGTTGTCGCCCTGAGCGGCATCGGCTGCGGGTTCGACCACCGGGTCCCGCGAGACCGGGACTTCGGCTTCGTCGATGCTGGACGCGGTGCCATCACCGTTCCCGCCGTCGTTGCCTGATCCCCCGGGAATCGTCTCGGCCGGGGCTTCGCCGCCCTGTGCCACGATCTGGGAGAGCATCTCGTCGGAAACTTCCTTCTCCACCCAGGTGCCGTTGGGCCCCGGGACTTTGATGGTTGCCATTGGTCTGTTCCTTTCCCGATTTCGGGAGGAAGAGGTTGAGGATTGAGAAAATGGAATCGATAAAAAAGATAGGTGAACAAAACCTTTCTTCGCCACCGACTCCAATCAGGGACCCATAAGGAATGGAGCACCCTCACCGGAGCGGTGAAAAGAAACATCTACGAATGTTAATTTAAGTAAAGATCGACCGCCAAAACCCCACATTTGAACGGACAGGGAGTATAGAAGCCCCAATTTTATCTGTAAACTGAGAGAACTTCGAGTAGGTTAATCAAATAGTTAGACTTCTTTTGAGAGATAATTTAAAGAGGTTCTTTCTTATTTGGCGCTCGAAATGAATAGTTCAAAAATCAATGTGGGGATTCTCGGCGGGGGTCAATTGGGTCTCATGCTTGGAGAAGCTGCGCTAAAACTTGGACTTAATCCCATTGTTTTTTGTTCCTCTCCAGATGAGCCAGCACTATCTGTGGTTAAAGAATCTATTATCGCTGCTCAAACCGACATTGATGCTATTTCGCGATTTAGATCTTTGGTTTCAGTTGTTGCGATCGAGAGCGAATTTTTCCCGTTTCCAGATCTTCTTGGAGAACACAAAAAGGGAGAGGCAAAGATTTTTCCTGAGTTAACAACTATAAGATTACTCTCTGATAAACTTTGTCAAAAAAATCTTTGGTTGGAAAACAAATTGCCAACCTCTCCCTTTCTTTCTCTTAAAAATGGATCTGATCCTGTTATCTGGCTAGATAAAGTAGCAAAACGATTTCCAGATGGATTTGTAATAAAAACCGCCAAAAATGGGTACGATGGTAAAGGAGTATTAGTTTGTAAAGAGTCCTCCTCGCGGGCAATTGAATTTTGTAAAAGCGCGCTAAAAAGAGGCGGGGATCTTTATGCCGAGGAGAAGATATATTTTAAAAGAGAGTTAGCTATAATTGGATGTAAATCTATCTCCGGTAAATTTATTTCGTATCCCCTAATCGTTTCAGAACAACAAGATGGTATCTGTTACCTTGTTACTGGACCAGCTTCCTCGCTGGGAGTGCCAAAATCACTTGAGGAAAAGGCTTGCGAGATAGCTCAGCAAATTGCCAAAGCAGGAAACATTGTTGGATCGTTTGGCGTGGAATTCTTCGAGGATCAGAACGGCGAACTATTAATCAATGAGGTGGCCCCTAGGGTGCATAACTCTGGGCACTATACTCAAGATGCTGCTGAAACTTCACAGTTTGAAAATCACTGGCGAGCTATCCTTGATATGCCGCTTGGTTCAGTAAAAACACCAGCTGCGTTTGCCATGCTAAACTTGCTTGGACCCGAGGGGATGACTTGTCAGAATAGTAAAGAAAACACACCGAAACCCTCAGGAAACCTTGCCCTTCATTGGTATAATAAAAGTGAGATCAAACCGAAAAGAAAGCTTGGACACATAAACGGGGTCGTTGACAACATTAGCCAGCTACCAGCACTATTAGAATCTTTAAAAGCCTGCGAAAAGGCGTGGACTGAGGAACTAAGGAGTCAACATGGCCAAAAGTAAAAAAACAAAGAGTAAGACCAAAAAAGATACTCCTCTTGTCGCCATTATTATGGGCAGCTCATCTGACTTTGCCGTTATGAAAGATGCTACGGTTGCTCTAAAAGAATTCTCAATCCCATTTGAAATCTCCGTAATCTCAGCACACCGCACTCCAAAAGAGATGGCTAACTTTGCTACGGAAGCAAGAAGCAAAGGAATCCGGGTAATTATTGCTGGCGCAGGCGGAGCCGCGCATCTTCCCGGAATGGTGGCAGCTTATTCAGAACTACCCGTGATTGGAGTACCCGTCCCGATAGGTGCACTACAGGGGCAGGACGCTCTACTCTCTATTGTGCAGATGCCAAAGGGTGTTCCTGTTGCAACAGTCGCCATTGGAAATTCATGGAATGCCGGACTTTTAGCCGCTCAAATAATCGGCGCAGGTGGAACGGCCTCTGACAAAAGGATGTTAACTTCAATTAAAAAATTCAAGGAATCACTACGAGCCAAAGTAAAACAGATGAAATTACCTAGAGTATAAAATCCTCATCCGTTCTTCTCAAAAAATCCTCTTAATATATTTTCCCTTGCTGTAGGGGTTGGGCTTTTCTCTTTGTTGTCCCGATCTGTGGTGTATTCAAAGCTCCAAACATCAACATATCCAAACGATTCATAAGACCAACAGATATTCTTGGATTCAAAAATTTTTATCACATCGTTAATGTATTTATCTCCACCGGGAGCCCACCTAGCCGCAGCAAATTCTCCTACGTAAAGTTCAACGCCGTGCTGAGCCTGAAAGGCAAAGGCGTTTTTCATCGCTTTTTTTAATTTTTTCTTATTTAAACCAACTTTCGGATCAGGATAAGATTTCTTTTTCCACTTCTTATCTTTAGCAATTCCCTGATGGGTATATTGAAACGGAGAATAGAAATGAAAGGTATAAACAATATTATCGTAGTTTAAAAATTCTAGATTATTAAAATGCTTGGGATCGCCAAACCTAGAAGTCATCATTATTTTTTTACCTGGCTCGATGACCCTTATTGCTTCAATGATATCTTTAGCTAATGCGTTCCAGTTTTTAAGTCCGGTGGGCACTGTGGCACTAAACTGCGCTGGTTCATTTAGTAAATCATAGGCATAAATCGAGGACCGTCCTAAATAACGTGTCGCGATTTTTTGCCAAGCATTAACGATCTCAGTCTGAGCCCATGGTTCAGTAAATACTTTATGAGTTACTTCTCCGGTCCTAGAAGCAAATCCACCAGGAGGGGTATGAAGATTTAAAACGACAGAGATATTCCTGCTTTCCAGTTCAGTTAAGACATCATCAAAAAAATCTAATTCTTCATCTAACCAAGCGTTGTAGGTGGTAGAATCAGAAGCATCAGCAGCGATTGGATCGTCCCAAACAAAAGTATACCGAACTAAATTTACATTCATGTCGACTAATTTGTCGTAATGCTCGGTGCCGAACTGACTTAAACCCACTCCGCGACAGGGAGTTTGCGATAGCGCAGCAAAGGGTTTCATGACTAAGAGCAGTATCAGGGCATTTAGAGAAAACCTAGCTAACATTGGTGATTCCAATAAAACCTAAAACTCATTATAACGGAGATCTAGATTCTAGCCGATCTCATCTTTACAGAGTCGACAGATATCAGATACTTATTGAGAATCTATTTGTTCATTTCGTAGTTATTAGGTGAGTAAAGGCGAGGCGCAGTAGCGCATAGGGTTTTACCAGTAGAGTGTCTCTACGAATTTTTCTAACTATCCAAAGACCAAATATTTTCCGTTGTGAGTTAGTTGGCAAGCCCTGCCCCCTAATTCACAACGGGGTATGGGGTCTTTGGCAAGCCCCTCTGTTGTGAGTCTCACTAACCCCCAGCGGGAGGACGAATGAAGCTCAGCATC
>CAZYRE010000023.1:12659-18511 GCA_964650155.1 uncultured Bdellovibrionales bacterium | reverse complement strand
CGAGGCGCATCACCGGTGGACAAGTCGGCTTCACCCACGTGAAGCACGACCGCGCCCATCACGAGAAGCGCACGGCCGATTCCTGGACGTTGACCTCCGCGACGTTCGACTTCGTCAAGGAGGAGGTCGCCGCGGAAGCTCTGGTGGCCTGATCGAGCAAGGGTTGGGGTCGGATTGTGAAGAGACGGGGTGGTGGAAGATGGCTCTGCGCTTCCACCACCTCCTTCTTTTTACAACTATCAATATTAACGTTTTTGCGTTCTGCCCTCGCCTTTATTTACACTTAACTGCCTCCTTATAATTTGCATCCTCATCCCTACACGTGGTAGAAACCGCTCGTAATGGGTGGGTTATATTAATTGGGAGAGTTGTATGCAGTTAAGCTCCTGGAATTACTTCCTTAAATCATTCCTTGTATTATCCGTAGTGTGCGGATCTGTCCTCTCACAAACAGCACTTGCAGAAAGTACTTCAACCTTGGCTCTTAATACCGCCAAAAAAGCCTTAAAGGTCGCTAAGAAAACTCAGAAGCAAGTAGCTTTTCAACAAGGCCAAATTAGCTCTATTGCTACTCAACAGGACGCGCTTGGAAGCATAATTATTACAAATACTCTAAACGGAACTCCTGGCCCACAAGGTCCTGCCGGACCAAAAGGCGACAAGGGTGATACCGGCCCTCAGGGTCCGCAAGGACCAGCTGGAGCAAATGGCAACGGAATTCCTGGGCCACAGGGACCCGCAGGACCTCAAGGTCCAGTTGGACCACAGGGCCCACAAGGTCCTCCTGGAACTAATGGAGGCGGCACACAAAGTTCCGATCCTGTAATCTTTGAAGTTTTTAATCCAAATAATACCTCTTGGACGTGCGTAGATGTTTATCTTGAAGATGAGTGTGGGGACTTAGATGGCTGCCGCATCCGAGTGTTAATGCAAAGCGAGACACAGAAAAGCGATCAGGTAAGAAACTCAGAAGCGATTGTCTACATGGAGAATCCGGGCACTTCCAATAATAAGGGAGCCGGGCTTTACGGCAACCTTCGTAGCCTTGATGGCGAAAAGAATTGGATTTCTGGTGTGACTAAAAAATATAACATTTGGAATCCAGGGAATTGGGTCCTAATGTCGAACTATAGGCCAAAAAACTGTGGCCAAGAGACCGCTGGATACACTGGAATTGATCGGTATAAGTTCACTTTTATGGCTCATCCTTCGATAAGAGCGAGTGTAATCGTAACCGACTAATAATCTACAGGTTATTCTTATTAATTTTCTCGCCTCATACTTCGATAAAAAGTAGTATGAAGCGAAAGCTAGTTTACATTTTTCTAACGCTCACACTAACAAGCCCCTCTCTTGCACAGCCCTCTTTAGACGGAGTTACCTCCTTTGCATATCAATTACAGAATGCTGATATTTCTGAACTCGCTTCTTCCCCTTACGACCTAATCGTAATGGATTATTCAGCTGATGGCTCTGACGAGGCAGCTTACTCATCGTCAGAGATCGCTATTCTAAAAACTGCTGGGAAAAAAGTTTTAGCATATTTAAGTATCGGCGAAGCAGAAGATTACAGATATTACTTTAAAAGCTCTTGGATAGAGAGTGATTCAAACGCAGATTGCGAACTAGCACGAACCGAGTCTGCTCCAAAATGGCTTGATGATTCAAACCCAAACTGGTGTGGAAATTACAAAGTAAAGTACTGGTTAAAGGCATGGCAAAAAATATTATGGGGTAAGGCTTCTGGACCTAAACAAGGATATCTAGATAGGATAATCGATGCTGGATTTGATGGTGTTTATCTAGACATCATAGATGGATATGAATATTGGAAATCAAAACCACCGCCTGAAAGAAGAAAATCTGCCGCGAAAGACATGGCTAAGTTTGTAATTAAACTGGGCAAGTATGCTCGAGAGAGCAGGGGGCAAACTAATTTTATACTCGTACCTCAAAACGGGTCAGCCATAATTGATGAGATCCCTTCCAAGCTACGAACGCAGTACTTAGATTCTATCCAGGGAATAGGGGCAGAGGATACCTTCTTCTTCGGGGAAGAAGATGAGGATAACGAGCTAAACCCACAGACAGAAACAATAGACTACTTGGGTGAGTATGTTGAGGCAGGAAAGAAGGTGCTGGCAATTGATTATCTCTTAGATTCAACCAAGATTTCACAATTTCAGTCCCTTGCTTGCGAAGAAGGGTTTATCCCTCAGGTTTCCAATAGACCCTTGGATACCCTTGATTATCACAGTATTACGGGGTGTCCGTAGCGGTTTCTCTTAAATGAATCATCTGCTATAAACCACTTCCTGCGGAGAGATGGCCGAGTGGTTTAAGGCGCACGCTTGGAAAGCGTGTGTAGGCTAAACACCTACCGGGGGTTCGAATCCCTCTCTCTCCGCCACTTAATTGAAAATCTCTGCTGGTGGCACGGATTCTAGCACATCAGTAACAACCGCCCGCACTGCCGTGCGAAGTCCATTTGAAGAACGGCAATACCGATTTATAGCTCGCCGACCAGAAGAGTCTTTTGGTGTCACTACAAAAACTCCATCTCGTCTATGAAGAACTTCAAGAACGTATTCCTCAGCAAACGCATCGGATTTATATTTTAGATAATCTACAACCTCTGTGCCTTCTGGTCCCACCTTGAAAAGAGGATCGACCACATCTGCTGCTAACGCTTCGTTGATAAGTTTTGTTGCATCTTTGAATTCTCGCTCGATATATCCAATATCAATTACCTTCTCTCTAAAAACTTTATTTTTCAAAATCCATCGGTGAAATGGAATTGTAGTTTTTAACCCTTCAACTTTATATGATTTTAGTGCTCTTTCAGATCTTGCGATCGCCTCTTCGCGAGTTGCACCTTTTACGATCAGCTTGCTCAACATGGCGTCATAGTAAGGGGTAATCTCATCCCCTGATTCAACTCCATAATCTTCCCGAACAAATGAATCCTTGTATCTTACAATGTTAGAAACCTTGCCGATAGCGGGTGCGAAATTTTTCTCCGGATCTTCGGCATAAATTCTAAACTCGATCGCGTGCCCGGTAAATTTAATGTCTGATTGGGCGGGAACCTTACCACCCTGCGCAACGGAGAATTGTAGTGCGACAAGATCGGTTCCTGATATCTCTTCACTTACAGGATGTTCAACCTGAATTCTTGTGTTCATCTCTAAGAAATAAAACCTATCTCCGGACACAAGGAATTCGGCCGTTCCTGCATTGTAGTACCCAACAGATTTCGCCGCATTTACTGCGGCTTCATGAATTCCGTTTCTTAAGGAATCAGTCAGAAATGGCGCTGGAGCCTCTTCAATTAACTTTTGATGCCTTCTCTGAGTAGAGCAATCCCGCGTTCCAAAATGAACTACATTTCCGTGCTTGTCTCCAAAAACTTGGACCTCAACATGGCGAGGTTGAGAAATATATTTTTCAATGTAAACATCATCACTAGCAAAATTCTTTTTGGCCTCAGCCCTGGCTCGGGGCAGGTTTTCCCTCATCTCGGAAGCAGAATTAACCACCCGCATTCCTCTACCACCGCCACCGGCTACTGCTTTTATGATAATCGGAAACCCGATCTCTTCAGCTGCTTTAATAATCTCCTCATCTTTTAGTCCACCCTTACATCCAGGTGTTGTAGGAACCCCCTTAGCCGTAACCGCAGCTCTGGCCAAAGTTTTACTTCCCAAAGTTTTAATCGCATCGGGTGATGGACCAACAAATATCATCCCCTCTTTGATAACCCTTTCCGCAAAGTCTGCATTTTCAGAGAGGAACCCATATCCTGGGTGAACGGCATCGCAACCAGACTCTTTTGCCGCTTTAATTAACTTATCAATATTCAAATAGGTCTCTTGAGGAGTAGATCCTTCAAGTCTTTTTAATTCATGGGCTTCTCTGGCTACCATGGAATTTTTATCGGCATCTGAGGCGATACAAACACACTTCAGGCCTAATTTATCGCAAGCTCTTTGAACCCTAAGGGCAATCTCGCCGCGATTAGCAATCAGTACTTTTGTTATCTTTCTCTCAGACATACATTGCTCCAGGTGACTCTTTAGCTAGGCACTTTACCTTCCACTTAATGGGCGGTACTTTATTGCAAGTTTACCTTCGAGATCAAAGAAATGAACGCACCTTTACATTCAAAAGTAATAATTCTTGGTTCTGGCCCAGCAGGATTAACAGCCGCTGTTTATACCGCTAGAGCTAACCTAAAGCCTCTACTCATTCACGGACCACTACCAGGGGGACAGCTCACCACTACAACAGAGGTCGAAAACTTCCCTGGTTTTGAGCATGGCGTAATGGGCCCAGACCTCATGCAAAACATGGAAAAACAAGCTAAGCGGTTTGGAACAGAGATCAAAACTGACACAATTACCGAAGCAAACCTTTCTAAAAGACCATTTACGCTAAAAGGACAGTCAGCCTCTTACACCTGTGATATTCTTATTATCGCCACAGGAGCTTCCGCCAAATATCTAAATATTCCGGGCGAGAAAGAATTAATGGGGTACGGTGTGTCAACCTGCGCCACATGCGATGGAGCCTTTTTTAGAGAAAAAGATATTGTAGTAATCGGTGGCGGAGATAGCGCGTGCGAAGAGGCATCATTCCTAACTCGTTTCGGGAAGAAGGTTTACATGATTCACCGTAGAGATGAGCTCCGTGCCTCAAAAATTATGCAAGATCGGGTACGTGCAAATCCTAAGATGGAATTAATGCTGTCTAAGATCCCTGTGGAAATTCATGGTACTAAGCAAGGCGGCGTTACAGGCATAGTCCTCACCGATACAAAAACTAACAAAACCTCAACCTTTAAGTGTGATGCCGTATTCTTGGGAATTGGACATACTCCAAATTCAGCCCTATTTAAGGGGCAACTGGATATGGATGAAAACGGCTACCTAAAAACCAAGCCCAACTCCACATATACAAACATTGAGGGCGTCTTTGCCTGCGGCGACGTTCAGGACCACGTTTTCCGCCAAGCTGTAACGGCTGCCGGATCGGGATGTATGGCCGCGATAGAAGCTGAGCGGTGGTTAGAAGCACACCATTAGAGGCTTCCTAACAGAGTTCTAGTTATTACTTTTTAAGGTCTTTTACCCAAATAATTCATCTTAACACCTGGGGAAACCCGGACTAGTGTATTCCCATTCGCTCAACTTTGGAGAACCACCATGCAAAGCATGTTAATCGCTATCGGAATTATTGTTTTGGTCGTTGTTATCTTAGCAAGCGGATACAATAAGCTTGTTGCCTTAAGAAACAGATACAAGAACGCCTTCTCTCAAATTGATGTTCAACTAAAACGCCGCTACGAACTAATTCCAAATCTAGTAGAAACAGCCAAAGCCTACATGAAGCACGAGAAGGACACCCTTGAGGCTGTTATCTCCGCCAGAAACAGAGCGGTTGAAATTAATCGAGGAGTTGGCGCAAACATTTCTGCTGAAGGAATTACTCAGATGAGCTCGGCTGAAGCAACCCTTGGCGCGACACTTGGAAGATTTATGGCCCTTTCCGAAAGTTATCCTGATCTAAAAGCAAATCAGAACATGATGCAGTTAACAGAGGAGCTATCTTCCACAGAAAACAAGATCTCTTTTGCTCGGCAAGCATTCAATGATGCTGTTACCTTTTACAATACCGCCATTGAAAGCTTCCCTACCAATTTAATGGCCTCTTTCTTTGCTTTTAAGCCAGCGGCTCTGCTTGAAATTCAAAATCAAGCTGAGCGTGAACCTGTTCGCGTTTCCTTCTAGGAAATAGCGAAGATGGATTTCTTCGCATATCAAGATGCCGCACGACGTCGATCCTCGATATTG
>CAZYRE010000023.1:1254-12559 GCA_964650155.1 uncultured Bdellovibrionales bacterium | reverse complement strand
GTTCCAACTCTTTATATTTTGAACGACGAAGAAGGAATCAATGCCTTTGCCGCAGGATACACCCTTCAAGATGCCGTCGTTGGGATAACAAAAGGGTGTGCTCAAAAACTATCCCGCGATGAACTTCAGGGAGTAATAGCACACGAATTTAGCCACATACTTAACTCTGATATGCGCTTAAATATCCGTTTAATTGGGGTTCTACAGGGAATTCTAGGAATCTACATTATTGGGCGCACTCTATTAGATATATCTCCACGAAGACGGTATTCCTCAAGTTATTCTTATTCAGGCGGGTATGATTCTGGAGACAATCGTCGTGGTGGCGGTACTGCCCAACTTCTGGCCTTTGGGTTTGCTTTAGTCGTGATTGGGAGTGTCGGGGCCTTTTTTGCCCGAATAATTCAAAGCGCTATTTCTCGACAACGTGAATTCTTGGCGGACGCTTCTGCTGTTCAGTTCACCAGAAATCCTGATGGAATCGCAAGTGCACTTAAAAAAATTGGCGGATTTAAAAAAGGATCTAAAATTCAAAGTGGCAAAGCTGCGGAAGCTAGTCATATGTTCTTTTCAGAAGGGCTCTCTGGGTTCTTCTCTTCCTTGTTTTCTACCCATCCACCTTTAAAAACCAGAATTTCCCGCCTAGACCCGCATTTTCAAGGGGAATTTCCAAAACTATCTTCAGATTTCCAAATGAATGTCGGGGAAGAAGCAATTTCAAGATTAGTAAGCGGACCTAAAGAAGAGGTCTCCCATATCTCAATTACACCTGATTCTATTGTAAATTCTATTGGAACCCTAACCAGCAACTCCTACTCAAAAGCACAAGAATTAATCTGGGCTTTGCCAGAAGGGATTAAGGAAGCGGCTCATGATTTGTATGGGGCACAAGCAGTTATACTTTTACTACTTCTTTCTCCCGAACCAACTTTAAGACAAAAAGAACTGGACCTTCTAGAAGGACAAATCCACACCGATACTCTCAAAAAGCTTTTTGAAATTGAGCCATTTACTTCTCAAATAAAATTACCACAACGACTCCCTCTTTTAGATCTTGCAACTCCTGCCTTAAAACGACTAACTCCTGAAGGATATCAACAATTCAATAAAGCCTTGACCGAACTGATACAGGCTGACTCTAAGCTTTCTAATTTTGAATTTATTTTGATTACAATTTTACATCACTCGGTTGAGCGACACCTTTTTCAACTTCCATCGAAACACACATCATTCAACTCTATTGAACTTGTACTAAATGAAATTGCTGTGTTGCTCTCAGCTCTCGCAAACGCCGGCACAGATAGAGAGCTTATCGCGGCGCAATGCTTTGAAGCCGGACTAGAAGAATTGGCAGCAAAATACGGCGCTACTCACTTATCACCATCACTATGCGAGCCGCGATTAGTAGCGCAGGCCTTGGATAAACTTGGCGAGGCTTCGCCTGGTCTTAAGAAACGAATAATCTCGGCCTGCGTTCGCACTATGAGTCTTGATGGTCGAGTGACTGTGGGTGAAGCAGAGCTTCTCCGTGCAATCTGCGAATCTCTTGATTGTCCGCTACCTGTTTTTTAGTCAGCTAAATATGAATTGATAGCTTCTTCAATTTCTTTCATGGAAGAGGTGGTGAGCTGACCGATTTTATTTGTAAGTCGAGACTTACTGACTTGCCTAATTCCAGGAATAACGGCGAAAGATTCTTTCCTTGAAATCACAACTGGCATTCTTAAAGGCCAAATTGCCGGCGCTCTTGAAGAAAGGGGAACTACCACAACCGTTGAGAGCTTCTCATTTTGTTCAGAATTAGAAACAATTATTGCAGGTCTAGTTTTTCCAAACTCTGGAGGAGTCCCGGGCTCGAGATTCACCCAATAAACACTTCCTCGATTCATTTCTTCTTCCTTCCCGAGGATTCGCTCTTTTCAGAGGTTAAATCAGCGGCACTCCATTCAGCTTCTTCCTCCCGAACCTCGTCTGATTTTGCTAGCAGCTCAACATATCGATCCGCTCCTTCTTTCATTTTGTGCCGTTTAATCTCCTTAAGAAGTACCGCTCTAACAAATGAGGCAAGGCTTTGATCTGGCTCTATTATCTTCTCTATTTCTGAGAGTATTTCCTTCTCGAGTCTAATAGTATTAGCTTTCATACTATTATTGTATAATTAAGCTCTAATTTTGGCAACAAATCTAATTAAGGGGGAAGACCCTGCCGGGAATCTTCCAATCATTACAAAGCCGAATGATGACCTTCTTGTGTGCTGCAGTCCAACTACATGTCGAACTTAGAAACAGCACATCCTTCAGACTGGTGCCGGCACGAGTTCGCTCGTGGCGGTAGCGAAGACTTCTCTTGCTGTGACCGGAGTTGTTGCGGGCGCTTCGATCGTTGACACAGGCGCAGAGGTGCTGACCCTCTTCCCCCAGTCCACGATCTCGACGTACAGCAGGCCGTCCTTCAGGGTCAAGGCGATGCTGACGTCGTTGTACGTCCCGACTCCCGGAGGATCAGACTGTGTTCTCATTCCGGGACGACTGTCCCGGGTGAGCAGTTCACCACTGGAATCTCCTGGCTGAAATCTGTACTGCCCCATCGTGAGGCAGAAGAAGACCTTCAGCGCTTGATCCCACTGGAGTGCGGACTCGGGCGTGCGAGGATTCCAACCTCTCATGACATCGGGGGTGAGTCTATCACCCCCTGGAACCATTGCTTCGGCGATCCCGACGTTGTTCACCAGCGCAAAGACCGGGGTTCTCCCCAGCGGTACCTTTGCGGCGATGACAGCATGCGCGATCTTCTCGAGTTGATCGAAGATGAGACAGTATCTCATGCGTTCGAAAACCTTCCTCGGCTTTCCATGATACGAACTTGAAAGAACTCGGCAGAGTCAATCAATGTTTTAATCAGCTATGGCGCCTGAACGCAATTAAAATCTTCTAACAACCATCGATAAAAACAAAAAGCCCGTCTCTTAGGACGGGCATTAAAGGATGTTCATGACCGGACTAAGAGACGGGCTTTTTGTTTTTATCTCCGAACTAAATTCGGAGATCTTCGCTAGCTTAGATCTTCCCTTGCAAGAAGAACGCGATAACGAAAGACAAGATACCAAGAGCCTCGATGAATACGAGACCAAGGATCATCGGAGTATTTAGCTTACCAGCAGCAGATGGGTTGCGTCCGATTGAATCAAGAGCGGCAGCAACAACCTTTCCCTGACCGGAAGCAGCACCAGCAGCTCCGAGGCCAATGGCCAAGCCAGCGCCAATTGCTAACCAATCATGTCCGCCCACTGCGCCTGCTGCTTCTTCAGCAAATGCAACGTCGAAACCGAAAAGAACACAGACCACTAAGAGTCCGAGGAGCGAAGCGTACTTTTTCATTGTTTACCCTTTTAGGTTACTAAACTATTAACGTTAAAATTAGTGGTGCTCTTCCTCGTGCTGTGTAGCCAAGAGGATATAGACCATGGTGAGCGTCGCAAACACAAAGGCCTGCATGAAACAGACGAAAGTTCCAAGAGCATAAAATGCCACTGGAACAACAACTTTCGTAAGTTGCATTGATGTATCAAGCACAATGTGATCGGCCGTTATATTCCAATAGAGCCTAAGATTAAGGGTCAAAACCCTTAGACACGTACTCAGTATCTCAAGGCAGAATATAAACGGAGCGAGCCACCACACAGGCCCTAGGAAATGCTTAAAATATCCCAGTGCCCCATGCTCGCGAATTCCATACCAATTGAAACAGAAAAAAACAACCGAGGCGATCCCAACATTTATCCAAACAGAGGTAGTAATAGCTGCGAACCCTGGGACCAGCCCAAGAAGGTTCGAGAAAAGAAGGAAAACAAAAATTGTTCCAGTAAGAGGAACATACTTCCTGTTATCTTTACCAAGTACGGAGTCGTGGTACTTAACAAAAGCTTCAATAAGAATATCGAAGATATTGTAAAGAATTCCCTCGCTGCCTGGTACTATTCTTGTCTCAATATCTTCTGAGCGACGAAGAAATTTTGTCGCATGTTTTCCCGCCCAGATAAGAAACAGGGATAGCGCTCCAGCTAAAAATAGCTTCTCTGTGTCAGGATAATATTTTGAGTACCCGTGAAGCATCTCGGGTAAGCTGTGGAACCAGGTAAAGTGTCCTTGCATAGGGCTCTTTTAACAGTCTCAAATTGGTGCAATAGATTACAGAATTACCCTAAATTGTAAAGGCTTCGGGCAGGTTAGAAGAACTAGGCAAAAACCGTTTGAGTATATAAATCAACTCACCCTAAACTTTCCTCCTGGCACTAGAATTCCGGGGATAAAACTAAACAATCCGGCAATAAACCCTATCTGCTCAATCATACCGCTAGACCTTAGGTTGGCCAACACAACCAAAACCCCAATTAGCTTAAGTGCAACGACGATGAGAACAAATGATGTAGATCTTCCGCTTAATATATTCTGAGAGAGGATTGAATACGTACGTAGCGAGACGACTGAGAGCAGGGCACCAGAAAGACAAAGTGTTGCTGCCTGACCTTCGCCGAAGCACAAAAAGACCGCGGCTAACATTAAACCAGCGGCTACAACTCTTAATTCTATTAGACTTAACCACTTCATGATTATCAACCAATGTTCATATTTAAATAGCAAACTTTCTCTATTTGCACGACTTGCAGAGCACACGAATTTCTAATTTTCTTGAAAGCGAGTCGAAACACTACTCAACCTATCGTTGTTCTTTGTCTTTTCTATGCTCTAACTGATCAAAAAAATGATCACTTAGCTCTTCAAACGTAACCAATTTTTCGAATCTACTTTAGGCAGGTTTAACTAAGAATTTTCAGATGACAAATTCGATCGATTTTACTTGATGAAATTGAAGAAAAAAGAATTTGAGAAAAAATTCTTGTCACTCTCGATCCCTTTCAGTACCGTCACTCCCCGCGCGTATGATCAACTTTGTTCACGTTTGTTCTGTTTATATTTGTTCTGTGTATAAGAAGTTAGAATTAATCCACTCAATGCAGAGATGTTCAACTGAGCATCGATTGCGAATAAACTAAAGAGATATAGAAGCCTGTGCGACACGAGGAAACCTTTGTTCGCCAATCGTCATTTCTGAATGAGCCTCCGGTAGAGGCTGGATACGCTCATTCGTTCTCTGGTGGAAAGGATCATGAGGCACTATGGGGCGTAGTTATTGCCGCCCTTAAAGCTACCGTGGATCCACAACTCTTCGAAGCTTATCTAAAACCACTTTCTGTTATCTCGTTTGATCCGGGTTCCTCTGAATTAGTAGTCGGCACTCCATCTAAGTTTTTAATAGAGAAGATTGAGCGTACTTATGGGCAAGAGATCTCCCAGATCTTGCTTGAACAAGTTGGTCGAGAGGTTAAGGTTTCTTTTAAGGTCGATTTGGCCCTTTCTCAAAACCTCAACGATGAGGCCCCAGCCAAACCAATTGTAGTCAAAAAGGCAGTTGAGATTAAGCAGCCTATTAGACAGGATCCCGTTCCTTCCAAGGTAGAAGCACCTTCATTTAGCTCTAATATAAATCCTCGATATACGTTTTCTAATTTCGTAGTGGGCAACAGTAATCAATTCTGCCACGCCGCGGCACGCCAGGTATCAGAGGTTCCCGGACAAGCATATAATCCACTATTCATTTACGGCGGTGTTGGTCTTGGTAAAAGTCATCTACTACATGCGATAGGCAATTCAATTCTTGAAAGAAACCCGGCCGCGAAAGTTTTATATATGTCTTCGGAGTCGTTCACCAATGAGCTTATCCAGTCTCTCCGAATAGGAAAGATGGAAGAGTTCAAGAGAAAGCTCCGCGACCTTGATGCTCTCCTCATCGATGATATTCAGTTCATCTCTGGAAAAGAGAGAACTCAGGAGGAATTTTTCCATACGTTCAATACGCTTCATAGTGCCAAGGCTCAGATAGTTATTACTTCTGATACCGTGCCACAGGAGATCGAGGGGCTGAAGGAGAGGTTACAAACACGTTTTTCTTGGGGTTTAATTGCGGATCTTCAGGCTCCCGATTTTGAAACCAGAGTTGCTATCATTAACAGGAAGGCAGCTCTAGATGGTTTCTCTCTCCCGATGGATGTAGCGCACTTTGTTGCAAATAATATATCGACTAACGTTAGAGAGCTTGAGGGAGCTCTTACTCGGTTGTGCGCTATTAGTAGCCTGCAGGGAGTGAAGATATCTCTCGCGCTTGCTGAGTCGGTACTTAAGCCAATGCTTAAGGCAAAACCAGCTAACATAACGGTTGATGATATTAAGCGTGTGGTTTCCAATCACTTCGGGCTTAAGGTGTTAGATCTTAGCTCGAAGAAACGATCGCGTAGCTACTCATTCCCACGTCACATTGCAATGTATCTTTGTCGTAAACATACGACTTGCTCATATCCTGATATCGGACACCATTTCGGTGGAAGAGATCATTCGAGCGTGATCCATGCTGCTAATGTTGTTGGAAAGAAATTAGCTGCGGATGCTGAGGTTAGGGCAATACTTGGTAAGATAGAGTCGATGCTTTTAGCCTAAATGTTTATTTTGGCTATCTGTTGAAAAGTTATCTATATATCTAGTATTACTAAAGTTTTTCCGGTAATAGTTGTTGATAGTTTGTGACTTGAGTGGTGTAAAGATAAGAAGATTTATGGATCAAGCACCTCTCATGTTAGTTGTTATGAAGTTGTACCGGATCTTCAAAGATGTTTTGGGTATCTTAATAGTTATAGATAATAGGCGGTTAGTTAATGTTCCAACAGAAACTTTCCCCTCTATTACTGCTACTATTTTTTAGATCTATATATATCCATATTAATAATAAGAAGTAGATATATGGAACTTACAATAAAAAAATCAGAGCTTAACAAAGCACTCTCTGGCATTCAGTCGATCGTTCAGAAAAAAACAACGATGCCGATTCTTAGCAACGCACTCATCAGTGCGAGTGATGGATCGTTGAACATCTCAGCAACAGATCTTGAGATCGCTTTATCTGCCAAGGTATCAGCAAATGTCTCAAAGTCAGGATCGACAACCGTTAACGCAAAAGTTCTTTACGATGTAGTCAAGGAATTACCAGATGCTGATGTAACCTTGAAGGTAGGGGAAGGAGAGCGCCTAGAGGTTGTGTGCGGTAAATCTCGGACAAGGATTATCGGTGCTAGCGCCGAGGAGTTTCCAGGCCTCCCAGGGCAAGGGCTTTCGCCAAAAGCTAAGATTCCAGCAAAGCAGCTTAGCGAAATAATCTCAAAAACTATTTATTCCGTTTCAATGGATGAAACTCGGTTTAACCTTAACGGAGTGAACTTTGAGGTTATCGAGTCCGATGGTCAAAAACTTTTAAGATTAGTCGCAACAGATGGTCACAGACTTGCGATGATAACTCGTCCTGCTGGAGCACTTAGCTTTAAGGGTGCCGTACTGGTTCCACGTAAAGGACTTCTTGAAATTAATAAACTTATCACCGAGTACCCAAGTGAAGAGATCGCTGTTGGAATAGAAGATGGTTTCATAATCACTGAGGTGCCAGGAGTAAAACTTTCAGTAAGACTTATTGACGGAGAGTTCCCTGACTACAGACAGGTGATGCCAAAACAGAAAGGAGTAAAGGCGATCGTTAATGGATCTGAGTTAGCGATGGCACTACGCCGCGTTTCCCTGATGGTTACCGACAAGGCCAAAGGTTCCCGGTTAGATTTCAGTAACGGTACTCTAAGAATCTCCAGCTACTCACCGGAACTTGGTGATGCAACAGAAGAGATACAGGTTGAGTATAAGGGAGATCCACTATCTGTTGGATTTAACGCAAGGTACATCTTAGACATTGTAACAGCAGTTCAAGAAACTCAACGTTTTGTTATAGAGCTTCATGGAGAACTTGGACCCGGAAAGCTTTATCCAGAAAGTGATGAGTCCTGCATGGCTATCGTTATGCCAATGCGGCTAACCTAAGCTTACATGCAAGTAAAAAGCCTTAGGGTTTATAAATTTAGAAACCTTTCTGATGCCACAATTGAGTTTTCCCCTGGCGTTAACCTAATTGTGGGTAAAAACGGGCAGGGGAAAACTAATATTCTTGAGGCTATCTCTGTCTTAAGCTCAGCAAAGTCATTTAGAACAAGCAAACTTAGTGAGCTGATACGTTGGGAAGAGACGGAGGCTTCGGTTTTCGGAGATGTTTTATCAAAGGACGGTATCTGCACATCCCTTGGTTTGGTAATAGGTAAAAAAACAAAACAAGCATACCTGAATGATTCAGTTGTTAGATCGGCAGAGGAGTTTATCGGGGCCCTAGCATCGGTAACATTCACTCCTGATGACCTTGAGCTTGTTAAGGGCGGTCCAGCAGAACGCAGAAAATTTATGGATCGGGCAGTAGCCTTTCTTAATAGAAAAGTAATTAAAACGCTTGCCGCATATAACACCGCACTAAGATCAAAGAACGCCATTCTTAGAGCCTCTTTTGGGAAACCAAAGGGCATAATTTTTGATGAGTTGGATTCTTGGAACAGACTATTGGCTAAGTACGGCGTTGAGATTGATGTTGCCAGAAGGACTCTAATTGGAAATTTGGCCTCTAGGGCAGCAAAAATTTACAGTGCTTATGCACCAGAAACAGAAAGCCTAGAGCTCTCTCTTAAAAGCGCTCGCACAAAACCAGAGCCATCAGAGTATATTTTATTAGAGGAACTATCGGAGGCTCGGGAAAGAGAGGTTGCTCAGGGGCAGTCATTAGTCGGACCACATAGAGATGACATGCTTATTTCTTTATCGGGAATTGATTCCCGCTCGTTTGCTTCTCAGGGACAAACCAGAAGCATCGTGCTCGCACTTAAACTTGCCCTCATAGAAGAAATAGAAACGGTTAGAGGTGAAGCCCCTGTTATATTACTTGATGATGTTGATTCTGAGCTTGACCAAGGCCGGCGGGAATCTTTTTTTAAGGCTATCGTTGCACATGGCCGACAAGTAATAATATCTGGAACAAACGCAAAGGTTTTGCCAGTTTCTGCCAAGGAAATTCATCAACTAAAGATGGAAAATGGTACGATCTCTGAAGGACCAGCGTAATTAACCAAGAGTGTTAAGTGTTCAAGGTCAATCTTCACTTCTTCTTTTTGTTCTTAGCGTTTGGCTTTGTTGAGTCATTCGGGCCAGTTTATTTTTACAAAATCGGATTATCTCTTTCTGATATTGCACTTTACTGGGCTCTATTTTTCGCCATCCGCATAATAGTTAGGCCGTTCTTGATGGATTTTTGTCATTACTTCGGAATTAAGCGTCTGTTTTTAATTTCGATTATTTTATTTAGCGGCAGATATCTTTTCTACGCGTCTATTACAGGTCCAGGGCCCTTGATGGTCGCACTTCTCCTATACGAAGCAACTGCCAGTACGGCGTATTGGGCGATGTACCACACTTATTTCGCAATTCTCTCATCAACAGAAAAGGCTGGAACGCAGGTAGCAAATCGCGACATTATGCTTCTTTCAGCGCGGCTGTTAGCTCCCTTCTGTAGTAGCCTTATCGTAGATAATCTTGGGTTTAGATCTGCTTTTTTTGCAGCCGGAGCTCTATCTTTAGTGAGCGTTTTTCCACTTATAAATAAAAAATTTGAGGCTGCTACTTTTCCAAAATTCAGCTGGAAAAAAGCTCTAAAAACAGATCGCTCCGGATTTTTTCTTTATGGACCCGCAGGAATTCATGAGTATGCCCATACTTTTCTGTGGCGAATAGCACTGTTCCTTCAAGTTTCAGATTATGTTGGTTTTGGGTTCCTGTTGAGTCTATCGATCTTATTTCAGATGATTGGTACGGCAGTTGTCGGTAGACACTTTGATAGAACACGTGGAACAAAAGTCGCCACAACGGGCATCTCAATTTTGGCCGTAGTTTTATTGTCCAGAGCAACATTGCCGCTATCTATTCCTCTAATCATTGCACTAGATTTTATATTTATGCTGGGACAGATAATGCAGAGCCCTTATGTTTCCGCGATTAACTACAAGCGAAGCAAGGCTTCCGGAAACCCTCTTTGGTTTCAATTTTGGTCTGAAACCGGTTGGGATTTAGCTTGTATAATGACTCTTGGGACAGCCTCCGTATTAATGGCACAAGGCGTGGAAATTCGTTCGGTTATGCTAATAGGACTGATCGGTCTTCTAGGAATCAAATTTGCCATCAGGCAGTATCGGTAGGTTCACCTAACCCATTGCCCAGTCTATACATTTATCCTGTGATTTTTAGGCCATTTTCTTTACCAAGAACGCGAAATCATTTATAATATTTGCTTCTCAAGGAGTACCAGTGGAGTCATCAGAAACAGCCCCATTACCAACCCCCAAAAAAGGTGCCGAAGCCTACGATGGCTCGCAGATTAAGGTCCTAGAAGGGCTTGATGCCGTTCGTAAACGACCCGGTATGTACATAGGTGACACCTATGAGCGTGGTTACCACCACCTTGTTTACGAAGTAGTGGATAACTCAGTTGATGAAGCTCTAGCAGGGTACTGTACTCAAGTTACATTGATTTTAAATGAAGATGGCTCCTGTTCCGTCGAAGATAACGGTCGAGGCATTCCCGTCGACATGCACCCAACCGAAAAGGTCAGCACAGTCGAAGTTGTAATGACAAAACTTCATGCCGGTGGAAAATTTGAAAAGGATGCTTACAAGGTTTCCGGTGGTCTTCACGGCGTAGGCGTGTCAGTTGTTAACGCGCTTTCTGAATGGCTTAAGGTTGAAGTAATTCGTGACGGTAAAAAATTCGGAATGGAGTTTCGCCGTGGGGATGCAGTTGCTCCCCTAAAAGAGATCGGAAAAGCTGAAGGCCGTGGTACCAAGGTTACGTTCTTCCCAGACCATACAATTTTTAAAGAAACAAAAATTTTTAATTACGACACGATCGCTCATAGATGTCGTGAGCTTGCGTTTCTTAATCGCGGGCTTAGATTTGCGGTTAAGGACGAAAGAAAAGGGAAAGAGAAAAACCAAGAGTTTTTCTACGAAGGCGGAATTCAGAGCTACGTAGAGCACATAAACAAGGCCAAAAATCCGATTTTTAAAGAGGTCATCTATTTTTCAACCGAGCGCGACAGCGTGCAGGTTGAGGTTGCGATGCAGTATAACGAGGGATATCAGGAGAATGTTTATACATACTGCAACAACATCAACACACATGAAGGCGGTACCCACTTAGCCGGATTTAAATCTGCGCTTACTAGAGCCGTAAATTCATACGCTAACAAAGCCGGACTTTTAAAAGGTATGTCAGAGGGCATACAGGG
>CAZYRE010000023.1:0-1154 GCA_964650155.1 uncultured Bdellovibrionales bacterium | reverse complement strand
GCTCGTGAGTTAGTAAGAAGAAAAGGCGCACTTGATTCATCAAACCTTCCAGGAAAGCTAGCAGATTGTCAGAACGAAAATCCTGAGGAATGTGAACTATACCTGGTAGAGGGTGACTCAGCCGGTGGTTCCGCTAAGCAGGGCCGAGATAAGAAAAATCAGGCCATTTTGCCACTAAAAGGTAAGATTCTTAACGTAGAGAAAGCGCGATTTGATACAATGTTGGCATTCGAAGAAATTCGAACAATCATTACCGCTCTTGGTACTGGAATTGGCCGCGAAGATTTTGATGTTACAAAACTTAGGTACCACAAAGTCGTAATCATGACTGATGCTGACGTTGATGGAAGTCACATCAGAACGTTGCTCCTAACATTTTTCTATCGCCAAATGTATGAGCTGATTGCCAGAGGACATCTCTACATCGCACAACCGCCTCTTTACAAAGTTAAGCGTGGAAAGAGTGAACAGTACGTTAAGGATAATTCAATCCTTGATGAGATCGTAGCAAGTGGCGGAATTAAAGATATTGAAGTTCGTTCCAGCGATAAGAAATCGATTAAGGATGAAGCACTTAAGTCGGTAGTAGCAGAGCTTAACAAGGTTGATCTTGCTCTTTCCGATTTTAAAGGCGGCATAGATAGACGAGTAATCGTAGAGGTTGCAAGAAGCGGAATTAACGGACCAGAAGATTTGACCGATGAGAAGAAAGCTAATGAATTGGCTGCTATTCTCACAAAGAAAATTGGGGACATTCTAATCGATGGCTCCAAGGTCGAAGTCGTAGGAAAGAATGGCACCCTAGCCGTAAAGACCACGACTCGTCTTAACGGCGTGAAGAAATTAACAGTCATCGACAGCAATGTACTTAGCTCTCAAGAATATAAGTCGTTAAGAGGATTGTTTGTCTCGGCAGAAGCCTTAGGAAAAGCACCTTTTACAGTTGTAGATCTTGCTGAAAAGAAAGACCTCGGAGTTTTTGAACGGGCCGAGGATGTAGGTAAAGCTTTAGCAGATCGCGGCAGAAAAGGACTCTCCATTCAGAGATACAAAGGTCTCGGGGAGATGAACCCTGAGCAGCTTTGGGAAACAACAATGGATCCAAAAGCCCGCACCTTCTTACAGGTAAAAGTTGAAGACGCTATTGATGCCGA
>CAZYRE010000022.1:15644-23503 GCA_964650155.1 uncultured Bdellovibrionales bacterium | reverse complement strand
ATATCTTTAGCAGAAGTAACAAGAGTTGCCCCTTCTTTTAAAATCTTAAGAGAGCCAGAATATCTGGGGTTTTTAATACTACCTGGCACTGTCATTACTTCACGACCTTGCTCTAACGCATACCGAGCAGTCACAAGAGAGCCGCTCCTTTCTCCTGCTTGGATGACTACGACCGCTTTGGAAAGTCCAGAGATAACTCTATTCCGATCTAAAAAATGTTGCGGGAAAGGAGGAGCCCCTGGTTCAAACTGCGAAACGAGACATCCACCCTGCTCGATAATTCTACGTCCGATATCCCGATTTGACGCTGGCCAGATTTCTGGAAGACCGTTTCCTAGTACGGCTATCGTGGGACCTACCTTTTCTGATTCTGTAGCCCCAAAGTGTGCCGCTGCATCTATGCCTAAAGCTAACCCACTTACAACGATTACTCCTGCTTTCGCTAAATCGCAGCCCATCTCTCGAGCTAAATCTATCCCCTCTTTATCTGCGCCACGGGAGCCAACAATAGCTATTTTTAGTGATTGCGAGGAAAGCAGATTAGTCTCCCCTGCCAGAAACATAATTGGAGGTGGATCGTATATCTCTTTTAAGCTCTCAGGATAATTCTGATCAAAGAGAGAAATTAACTTCAACTCAGAACTAAGTGCCTTATCAATTGTGTTACTAAGCTCATCTTGAACTTTATCCGTTATTTGCAACTTAGTGAAGATTTCATCAACATTGCACTCAGAAACCTTAGGATATTCAGACAAAAGATGTACCCGCTCACTACTCTTCAGCCTTTTTAGTGCCAATGCCGCGATGTACTTTTTGCTTCTGATATTTTGAGAGAAATTAGATTTATCCATGCAATCTTTAATCGCATAGAATTAGAAAAAGTTGCGTGAATTGATTCTATCGCACCTAACTAGTCTAAAACCTCAATCCCAAGTCGTTTTGCTACCCGATAAAGTTTTTGGTCTGATGTAAATAACTTTGATTTGGTTTCATATGCATCAGCCAATATGAGCAAGTCAGGAATTCCGCCCAAGAACCCAGATCCTTTCGCTTTATTTAGTAGCATTAAGCAGATATTTGGATCTGGAAATGTGTCCTTTTCTCGTAATCCTGACAGTACTGTTTCTACAATTTTTTCGTCTCGCTTTCGGGTACCCTTAAGAATTTCAAGTTTCACCGTATGTGAGAGAATTATTTGGTTGTTTGAAAGTAAAATTTTAAAAGTGTCGGAAGGATCGCCTCGAAAAAAATCTATAAATACTGAGGTATCAACAACGACAAGAAAAGCTTTAGACATTACTAGAACCTTGATCTCTCTCTGTCCCGATCTGCATTAAATTTAATGGAAATTTTACCATGCAAAGATAGAAGCTTCTCTCGTTTATAACTTCCGATGAGTTCCTTTAGGGCTTTAACCAAAGTATCAGTCTGGTTTGCTTTTGAGAGAGCACAGGCATCTTCAAGTAATTTTGCGGGCAAGATAGTTGAGATTTTCTTCATCTTCTTCATATATATAGTTTACTATCGATTATATATATGGTCAATCTGTGAATATTAATCACATAAAATTAGACAAGGTGCGTTCAGGGCAACTAGGCGGCCTTACGGCGATTCTGCCCTTTTACGGCACGTCCACGTTTAGCAATCTTTGCTTTAGCTGCAGTTTTGGGAGCACTCTTCTTAACTGGTGTTTTTGCACTTTTCTTAGAAGTCTTTGAAGCCAGAACTTTTACTGGAACTTCAATATCGTCGATTTCGATATCAGCATCGGCCAAGCCAAGATCTTCTCCGAGATCCTCCTCAACCTTCTCTTCTTTCTTCTCTGCGGCTTCCTTACCGTCCTTAGCCTCACCCTCTTTCGGAGTGACCTCTAAGGTTATCTTCTGGTTATCCAGACGGTCTTTAATAATTGCTAACTCTTCCTTACGGGTTGACCAAACAGCCCCGTCTATAGAGTACATGACGAGTTTCTTGCCACCGAAAGACGTGGTTTTTGTTAGGAATTGTGCCTTACTCTTGGCCATATAAAAGCCTATAAAATCGCTAGTACGTCTATGATGGATATCCGGTACGACAAGTTTCTAAAATTCTCTAGTATTTGCCGCCGTTCCTTAATTTTGTTAAAAACATGAAGCATTTTAATAACTTCCTTCATCATTCAATCAAGCCTAGAAATGGCTTTCAATATGGCAGAAAAGGACATCCCTAAGATTAAATGGCCAGAAACCGTCACAGAGCTTCATGCTCACCTGGGCGGCTCTGTACCCCTTTACCGCCTCTGGGAGATGGGAATTGAAAAGGGTGTGCGCGGAATTGGGAAGGGTTACGACGACTTTCTTAATCTAATTAAAATTAGTCCTGACCGAGTTAAAGATCTAGATACCTATCTTCAAATCTACGATCGAATTGAACTCATTCAATCCGGTCCAGAATCATTAAGACAAAGTGTGATTATCGCTATTCATGGCGCATACAGAACTGGGGGTATGCGACAACTTGGGCCAGGTGGCGAAGGTGGCGACCCCCATCCCCTCTTTAGAATTGCTCGCCTTGAATTGAGATTTAATCCACTCAAACGAACAGGTGCTGTATTTCTAAAAGGTGAACACGCCGGTCTCTATGATGTAGATAGAGTAATTCGCGCAGCTTGCGCTGCTGCCGAAGATGTAGAGATGGGATTTAGAGGAAAAATCGAAGTAGGATTCTTGTTCTGTTTCGGACGAGATATGACTTTTGAAGCTAATAAAGTCATGGCTCGTAAGATAAACGAATGGAAACACCACTCTTCTAAAATTATTGGTGTCGATTTAGCGGGACCAGAATCAGTAAACCCTCTATCTGATCCAACTAGGCTAAAAGAGATGAAAGAGGTTTTTGATTCACTCGATCCTTCTCTAGGTCGCACAATACACGTGGGCGAAACAACCCATGTTGATATTGATACGTTCATTAAAACTGTCGAAGCTTTAAATCCAAAACGAGTTGCTCATCCTATCGCCGCATATAGAGCTTACCGGGACAAGAAAGATGATCGCGGTATGAAATTAATAAAAGAGCGGAATATTGCTTGCGAACTCTGCGTCAAATCAAATCTTCTGACTGGCGCACTAAAAAGCCTTGATGAGTATAAGGGATTCATTAACGCACTTGATGATTTTGGAATTCGGTACACATTTTCAACAGATGCTCCAGCATTACAAGTAACAAGCTTGGCAGAAGAACTCCTCATGCTCCTCTCTCACAAAGTCGCAACACCTGAACAAATTTTACGTGCACTAAAAACAGCAGATGAAGTTAGCTTTCTTTCAAAAGGGAGAGAGCTGCTTAATTAATTTGTAATTGAGGCTATATGTTAACGTTAGAAAGTGTATTTGATAACTCGAAATATCCACCACGCAGGAAAGCCAAGGTTATTGCTACGATTGGCCCGGCTTCCCGCGATGAATCAACCCTACGTAAATTAATCCAGGCTGGAGTGAATGTATTCCGGCTGAACTTTTCGCATGGGAATTACGATGAACACGGTGAAGTTCTTCAACGCATTCGATCTGTAGCCAAGGAGCTTGACTCTTTTGTTGCCGTCTTACAGGACCTTTCCGGACCAAAGATCCGAATTACTGAGGTTGGAGAGAAAGATTTAATAATCTCTGATGATGCAGAGATTATTCTAAAAGGCCCCTCTTCCGAAAAGAGCTCATCAAAGTGCATTTATATTGAAACAGTAGATCCTTCTACTGCGCTAGAGAAAGGTCACCCTGTCTTGCTCGCTGATGGCAGTTTAGTTTTTGAAGTAACTGATGTTAAAAAAGATCACGTTGTCTGTAGAGCTCTTAAAGGCGGAAAACTCCGATCCAGAATCGGAATCGCTTTCCCAGATAGCGCTCTTACATTACCTGCTGCAACCGAAAAGGATCTGAAGGATCTTCGTTGGGGCGTTAAGAATGGCGTTGATTATGTAGCTCTCTCTTTTGTGAACAACGCTGAAGATGTCAAAAGACTTAAAGATGAAATTTCTCGGCTTCGCGGAGATCAAAAGGTTATCGCAAAGATAGAGAGAAAATCTGCGATTATAGACATCGATGCAATCCTTGAAGTCACCGATGGTATCATGGTCGCCAGAGGAGACCTTGGAGTTAACGTCGCTCTCGAACGTCTGCCAATCCTACAAAAATTATTGGTTGAAAAATGCAATGAACGCGGCATCCCTGTGATTGTGGCAACCCAAATGCTTCAATCAATGGTTACTTCGATTAGACCTACCAGAGCTGAAGTTTCTGATGTATCCCTTGCCGTTTTAAATGGAGCAGATGCAGTAATGCTCTCTGAAGAAACAGCGATTGGGCAATACCCAGTTGAGGCAGTAAAGTATCTCGATCATATCGCCCGAGAAGCTGAGCGTCGGTTTGAATTTGAAGATTTTCATTGGCCTGCTCGTGAAGGTCATCAACAATCAGTTGCAGAAGCTATCATGTTTGCTGCTTGTGGCGCGGCAGATAAGTGCAAAGCTAACGCGATTGTCGCATGTACCGAGACGGGCGCATCAGCAAGGCTCACCGCAAAATACCGCCCTCGCCAACCGCTATACGGCGTATCAAGTAGAGAAGACACCTGCCGCAGAATGTGTCTTTATTGGGGTGTCTTCCCTATTATGTGCAAACCTACTGAAACTCATACAGACGAGATTGTAACTGCACTAAAAGAAGTCCAGATAAGAGAGAACTTATCAAATGGCTCCAGAGCCGTAGTGACAGGTGGAATTGCCGCACGTAATCCTGGCTCCACAAGCATCCTGGAAGTGCGGGAGATGAACTTTAGATAAAGTTAATTTCACACTGTACAAACTCTCTGCTGAAATAGTAAAAATAAGGCCAACCGATTTGGGGCTTATCGTAAGGTCGTATCGCTATGGTTCCCCTTGATGATTACATTACTGATGCTGAATCTGCTCGTATCTGCGGAGTTTCTGTAAACACGCTTAACAGATTTATTGAAACTGGATACCTAAAGGTCGAGCATGATCATGATGGCCTAAGGCTATTCTCCAAAAATCAATTAAAGAGAGTTTTTGGTGTAAGTGATAGCGCCTTCATAAAAGTTCACCCAATTGGAGCAATGCCTACATTTTCTGGGAATGCCGTACCTAAGGTTGAAGTTGCTGCCGCACCTACTCCCCCTCCAATTACCCCTGAACCAAAAGTTGCAGAATCACCAAAACCCCATCTTAGGGTTGTAGATAGGGACGAAGAACCCGCTAAGGTTCAACCTCCACCACAAGTTGTCCCTCAAGCAACTGCGGTACCTACTCCGGAGCCAACTCCTCAACCTGCCGTTCAAGCGAAAGAGGTCCACGTTGAACAACCAGTGTATTCTCAACCAAATTATTCTGCTGAAAAGATGTTCCTAGAAGCCGAGAACAACAAACTTAAGAATGTAGTCACTCTTCTTGAAAAGATGCTCGATATTCGGGAATCGGAGATTGAGAGTCTTAAGCGTCAATCCCGTTGGCTAGAAGAGCGTATCGAAAGGATGGAGGAACGCTCCAATAGAGAACAGATCCTCCTTCTGGCGGAATCCGAAACTGTTCGAAAGCTAGTAGTTCTTCAGCACCGCTCCCCTATCCGCGCCGCTCTAGAATGGCTTGGCCTAGCAGAGCAGACCGATTACCGCGGCACTATTGATGGGGAAAAGAAATAAATTTAAAGCAATGTGGTGAGGCGGGGATCCAAGGATTTAACTCCAAGGATTGCCCCGCCGATTCAACCAGAATGAACCTTCTCTAACGAGAGGATCCGGAAGAACTTCGGACGAAGTGCGTACTGCCGTAGCCTATCATCCATGAATCCTTGGAATTCCTCTGTCAGATCTTCGTCCGATCTTCCGAGCAACTGGTCAGGTTGCTCTAGCATACGACTCACCACCTCTTGTGAGACTACTGAAACAGCCGCAAAGGATGCTAACTTCTCCGGAGAAGTACCAGCAGCCAGACGTTCGTAGAAGAGCTCCTGATCTGGGGCTGCTTCTACCCAGATGCGAACATCAAAGAGTTCGCCGGACTCTGTGGCTTGTCGCATTTTGGCGTTAAAGCCAACTTGCTCGTACCTGATCCTCTCCTGGGGGAACCAGGGTGGAGCAAGATTCCAAAACTGGGATCCTGCACCGATCGTAGAGTATCGGTCATCCTTCCCTGCCATTACGGCAACCTCCCCGTTCTGTGTGCTTTCATTACAAAAGCCAAGACCGAGGAGCACGAAAGCCATTCCTACGACGATGAGGAATCCACCGAGTGGATATCCGATGTCCTCATCTCCAAGTCCGTTATTCGAAAATGTAGATGCGGTGCTGAGGACTCCGAGGAGTACTAACAAGATCGCGATCGAAAAGAGCACCGCCATTCCACCGGTTCGATACGCTCCGGTGAATCCGTTGAATGAAGCCCCCACGATCGTGGAAGCAACAATCATCAGTATGAGACTGCTGAGTACCCACTCCCCAGGAGTGAGTCCCTTAAGGAGCTCACGAACAGACGCCTTAGACATGTGTCCTCCTTACCAGAGGTATAGAACTGAAATGAACCTACAGTGTTCCACCACACTGCTTCTCCTGAAGTAAAACATCAGAAGAAGCAGGCGTAAGAAAAACTACGCTTTAAGGAAATTTAATGATCATTGAAGAATCGCAGCTTAGTCCTGGCACTTGTGGATGGCAAGTGGTGGCAGTTAGCAGTTTATATAATAAAAAAGGGGGCTCACAGGCCCCCTTTACGCAAAAGTCCAAACTGAATCTGTTAATTATCGCTTGGTCTTACTCCAACTCGGCGATTAACAGCACGGGCCCAATCAGTTTCCTCACTTAGGACTGGGCTGGTCTCACCAAAACTCATAGTCGAAAGTCTTGCGCCATCTACACCTAAATCTGTGAGTGCTTTGCGAACGGTCTCGGCACGATTCATAGCCAACTTCTGATTGTAGGCATCAGCACCTTTATAATCAGCGTGACCTTCAAGCATCACGGTCAACGTTGGCTCCTTCTCTAGCAATCTTGCAATCTGATGGATCCTGCCCTGACCAAGATCGTTAAGGCTTGCCTTATTAAAATCAAAATTTACATCTGGGAAGTAAACAAACTTATCTCCTACTTCTGCCATCGAAGCCGCATCACTTGTTTTAGAAGTGTCGTCATAGTTAAACGGCATCAGAGAACGGCAATCTGGAATCGTGTCATCAGCAGAGAAACACTCTGGTTGCCTCCAGTCATTTGGCTCACGGAATCCCATTACGTTTCTGGTTGTTTCTGTAGAAGCTGCAAAAGCACTGATCGGACGAGTGACACCTTCACGGATAACCCAGCCAATCGGATTTAAAACATAAGCAAGTAACCTAAATGGATGCTCTTCTGAAGCCCTAAACCTTGGGGCAGTATGATAAGCAGAACTGGCAAGCCCTGTGTCTGCTGGTAAATCTTCCTGAGCAAAGGCAACGCCACCAACAAGGGATGCACCGACGATAGCTGCCAAGATCTTCATCTTCATAAATAGTCTCTCGAACAAAGATAGATTGAGTACCACTCTTAAGGGTTATAGCCCCTACCATAGAGACTGTAAGATGAATGAGGAAACCCAGCAATTGGTAAAATTCACCCTTATCTCTGAAACTCTTTGAAACATATAGGGAAATTTCCTATTGGGGCTCCGCTAGAGTCCCATTTTTACCCCCCACAGGGTAACCCCTAATAAGAATATTAAATAAATTCAAAGACTATGCCGTTAAACCAGTCAGAGAGGCAAAAGGTTACAGGCAGGGAAAATTGGGGTGTAATTGTGTCCAGAGTCGCGTCACTAAAACCAAGAATCAAACGAGCAG
>CAZYRE010000022.1:10819-15544 GCA_964650155.1 uncultured Bdellovibrionales bacterium | reverse complement strand
GGGCATGCTTTATCTGCAATTGCTATCGGCGCGGTATTTACGGTTTATGCAACAAACGGTGGGTTCGGTGTTTCAACCTGGCACTTAGTCTTATTAATTACGGCTATTCAATTAGCTGCAACTACTTGTGGGTATCTTTGTGCCAAATACCTACTTGATAACTTTCACTCACTTTCTAGAGATACTCTTTCAAAACGGGAAGATACTAACACATTCTCTGGTCTCTCTACTGAGCACTGGCGTAGACAACAAAAATCAAACCGCGTTGATTCTTCAAAAGGAACCTGGAAACGACCGACTCAGATTTCACCAATATCGACAGAAGAACTACCTCCTTCTCAAGCCTCACGAGAGGGTGTTTGTGTAGTCGACTCTTTGGGTACAATTACTTTCGCTAACGGGCCTTTTGTAGAGATGCTTGGAATTAAGAGTGAAAATTATGTAAGCCGTCGTCTGGACACAGTTGAGATGAGTCAAGGCTGGAATAAAGCTCTGCTAGATCTTGTAAGCGAAACTAAAGAAAAGGGACCAAGAATTCGTGAACTCAAGCTCAAATCATCTGATGGTACGTTTAGATATTATGAAATGTCTGCTCGGCCAACTTCGGCATCTGCAGATATGGTAGCAGAGCCAGGAGTCGAATCTGTCCTGATAACAATTCGAGATATTACAACTCGACGATCAATTGAATCAGGCGTGATGAGATCTCAACGTCTTGAAGCCATGGGCGCACTAATGAGTGGTATCGCACATGAATTTAATAACTGCTTGACGGCGATTGCCGCTAAAGCAAGCCTCGCCGAAAAGGATTCTAAACTAGATAATTTGTGTAAATCATCACTAAAAGAGATTAGAGATTACACACATGAAGCTGGAGATATGGTTAAGCGGCTTCTTTCCTTAGTTGAAAGTAGCTCCAAAAATTACGAGGCTACAGATTTGAGCGCCTTTGTTCAGGAAAGATTAACAATTCTTAGAAAACTAGTCGGTGAAAATTACGAAATTAACTTTTCTAAATCAGATCAAAATCTCGGCTCAATATGCAATCGAGCTCTTCTAGATCAAGCTCTAACAAATCTGATGATTTATGCTCGAGATTCTTATCCCACAAAAACAGGATCTATAAACCTCTCACTTGATACAGAAGTCGTTGCCGAGGAAGCAGCTGCATTACCGTTAGGAGTTCACCCTGGTCTCTTCTGTAGGCTCAAACTAACCCATTCTGGTTCTCCTATGAACCGTAATGTAATCGCAAGAATCTTCGATCCTTCTAATACGGACAGAGGCTCAGGACTTGGATTATCCATAGTCTTTGCTATCGTACGAGCTCACGATGGTTTCCTAACTGCAGAAAGTCACAACGGCAAGCGCGGCACAACAATCTCTATCTATCTTCCGTGGTCAAAGGTTGTCCCAGCTGAGATTAGTTCTCTACAACCTAAAGCTACCCCGGTATTAGCAGAGGAGTTGAAAGGTAAAAATATTCTTGTAGTAGAAGATGAACCAACTGTCAGACAACTCACCTCTTATATGCTAGAAGAGCTAGGCTGTGCGGTCACAAGCTGCGATAACGGAAAAGATGCTATCGATATAGCACAAAACTCTTCATTCGATTTAATCCTTGTTGACTACGTAATACCCAGGATTGGTGGGCATGAACTGCTGCAACAATTACAGGGAGCAAATGGTACGGCTAAGATGCTAGTTATGACGGGATACGGAGCCACCATAGAGGATGAATTAGCTACAGGGATAATCCAAAAACCATTCGATATGGACGGCCTTGAGCGAGCCATTAAGCAGGCCCTTGTTTAAAACGGACGGTTACATTCCCATCCAAATCCAACTCAACTGGTAGCCAGTTAAGATCTTTTACAGCTGGTCCAGTTAAAACTTTTCCTTCTCCATCAAACTTGGATCCGTGACATGGACAGATAAAACCTGCTCCGTCACGAGAGATAAGACACTCCTGGTGTGTGCAAACTAAACTAAGAGCTCTTACACCGCCACCTTCTCGGAATAAAACTACTCTCTCTAACGGGTAAGTTGTTGGCCCCTCGGGTAGATCTTTTATATTGGCAATTTTTACGAATTTACCTGAATTACTCTCGGGATTATTGTTACAACCTAACGCACTGCCAACACAGACAATCCCAGCACAGCCAACTAGAAAGGTCCTTCTAGTGATTAAAGTTAACTTCTCGTCCTGCCGATTATAACTATGGTTTGGTTTTCTTCTCATGTGGGGTACGCCTCTTCTCTGGTTGTTATAGTAGAAAAGATTTAGTTATGAAGATACTCCTTGTTGATGATGATCCAGTTGTAGGAACGATAGTAAACGATTTCCTCTCTGCTCACGGCCATAATATCGAGATCATCAATTCAGGTGAAGCTGCTTTAGCTAAACTTGAAAAGGGTGGAGATTCTCCAGATTTAGTCATTCTTGACCTTGTAATGCCAGACATGAACGGTATCGATGTACTACAACAACTAAAAGGGAATCAAAAAACTGAATCTCTTCCTGTCATCATGATGTCAGCTAACACTGACACTGATGAAATGATGGAAAACTACGAGCATAAAGCGGATCGTTACTTGGCAAAACCTTTCAACATCAGAAAGATCCTAGAAATGATTGAAGGCCTAAAAGAGAAATAAATTAAAGCTCTACTACCTCTTTTACTCTCTCTATAGAAATAGCTTTTCCACTCTTAGAATCAATCTGGGCAACGATGCCGTTCAGATTAACCCGCCCTGTACCAACTTCGTAGGAATGCTTCATCCCGGTTACGAACCTATCAATTGATACCTGAGTAGATAAGCCAAGGACACTAGATTCAGGTCCACACATACCAAGATCGGTAATGTATCCAGTCCCCTTTGGCAATATTGCGTCATCAGCTGTCTGAACATGAGTATGTGTGCCAAAAACTAGGGAGGCTCGGCCATCAAGGTAGTAACCCATTGCTCGCTTCTCAGATGTTGCCTCTGCATGCATATCACAAATTACAATTGGGCAGTCTTTTAATGGTCCTTCTAAAATGGAATCTGCCATCCGAAAAGGACAGTCTAAAAACTGACTTATAAATACCCGTCCCATCAAATTCATTACACCAATTTTAACACCCGCTACTTCAACGATTGTATACCCAAGTCCGGGAGCTGATGGAGGATAATTAGCTGGCCTAATAATCCACTTTGGATTCTCTTCTAAGAGCTTAGCTGCCTCACTACGCTGCCAAGTATGATCGCCTAAAGTTATAACATCAGCCTGAGAATCTTTAATCTCTCTAGCACAAGCGTGGTCAATCCCTGCTCCGCCGGCAGAATTCTCTCCGTTCACTATTACAAAATCGATTTTGTATTTTTGACGGAGGGCTGGCAATTTAGCCTGTAAAGCCTTCCGACCAGGCCGCCCTACTACATCACCAAGTGCTAACACTTTTATCATTAGATTTATTCCTTCAAATTCCTTGCACTCAACGATCCAACCTTAAAAAACCCTTCCTCATGGCAGATCCAATCCATCGGGACATCATCTTCATTAGTCGGTACGGATTCAGCTAATTGTAACTTCCAACACACGCCGATTCTTATAGCTCCAACCATATTGGGATCACTTAAAAATCGATCGTAATACCCCTTACCTCGACCTAAACGATTTCCATTTGCATCGAATGCCATTCCTGGAACAATCACAATTGTCTTTCGGGAATTTTTTAGATCATAAAAACTTCCGGCAGTATCTTTTGGTTCAGGGATACCATAAGCGCCACTCTCAATTTCTAAATGCCAATTTTTTCCAATCTCGATAAAAGACATTGTCCGATCGGGCAGTGAGCGTGGTAAAAATACAGAACGCTTATCTAATTGTTGAACTATAAAACTAGAAAGGTCGACTTCCCCGGGAAAGAACCTAGTCCAAGCCAAGACACATTTAAGTGCCTCCCCGAGATCTTTATCAACAAGGGTTGAGAGATTCACGCAAAGCTCCCTACTAGCAGCCGCCACCCAACGCTCATCCAGGGCCGCAAGTATGCGGGTCATCTCGTTTCTTAAGGTTTTTTTACTATTTGCCACTACGTGTTCTTTGCATGAAGTTGAGTTCTAGGCGAATGATCATTCTAACCTATTCATTTTATTGCAAATTTAAGGTATAATGAAAAGAGGTTTGAGCGCCACTGTTTTTAAAATTTTTTTTAACCAGGGCGTGTGAGTATTTACGTTCAGGTAGGTTTTAGTGAAGTTGAGGTTTTTCTTTGTTGTTCTTAGCCTCGTCGTATCTAATGCGGCCCAAGCGAACCCTTGGTGCATTGATCAGAAAGATTTTAAAGCTTTTTTAAATTCTCCCACTGAAAGTCAAACAACTAGCCGTGTTGCTTCTCCACGCCAATGGTCAGATTTGGCTAAAGAGATAATTATAGATCTTGTCGGAAAAGATACTCAACAAACATTGGGTCAATATCCATCAGTTCAAATTGAATCAATTAAATTTCCAAATGCTCATGCCAATAAAGATAATTTAGTAACTATTACATCAGGTCTGCTAGAGCGTGTAGAATCTACGGATGAATTTGCTTTTGTGATCGCCCACGAAATTGGCCACTTACTGCTTGGACATACAAAACTCTCTGTTCCTACTTCAATGGATGAATACATAGACCGCGAAAAGCAGGCAGATTTAATGGCAGTAAAACTTCTTCAGAGTTCAAATTTTACTGTGGC
>CAZYRE010000022.1:0-10719 GCA_964650155.1 uncultured Bdellovibrionales bacterium | reverse complement strand
ATGCGCACCGCGGTTAAAGCTCTAGGATATGGATTTATCACAGATGTTCCGAGTCACGGACAAGCGTTAGAAAGACTAAAAGAGCGACAATATAAATTTGTATTTTTTGATTCAAAAAAATCTAACATAACTCCAGCAGAATTTTTACGTCAGCTTCTTGATTCAGATAAGGAAACAACTGCAATCCCAATGTCAAATAGTCCGCGTGTTGATGACGTATTTGATCTATTTGTGATCGGAGCTAAAGGTTTCTTGGTTAAACCTTTCACAATCGACAGTGTCGATGAATCAATGATCTGGGCTTGTAAGGGAGAACCAATTGCTGATGTCGTACTTCATGCTAAAGATAGAAACGAAGCTTTGGTTGCAGTGATGATGGCTGCCCTTGATAACGTGGCAACCCTACTTAGACAGTCTCGTCAGTTTGAAACGGCTTTGCGTGACCTACCAAAAGCCATGCGTAAGTTCATGCGCGCTGCGGATCTAGCGAAAACATTCTGCAAAGGTTCAGATGATGAGCTAGTAAATGCTATATCAGAATTTTGTATGACTCGCGGTGAAGGGCCAGCAAGCAGATTAGGTAGGCTTAGAAAGCGTCTCCACACAAATCGTGGGGACGAAACCACTACTCCTGCTTGAAATATCACCTCTTAGTTAAAACCATCAATAACATCCTAGTGTTATGAAATCACGAATTGCATATCTTATATCCCTACTCATGGCTTGTAGTCTTGCCGGGGAAACTAATTCTCAACAAAGCGTAGACGATCTAATCGCCACAAAAGAATACCGAGATTTTGCTAGAAAGACGCGACGCGCTGGAGAGATTCAAGCTGGCTACACAACTCAGAGTGAATACCTGGGACTATTTTCAAAAGGCAAAGCTGGTGCGAAACAGATCCTGGAATGGCTAGGAACTGGATCTGGACAATATAAACGAGGTCACATTGATGCGAGATCTGAACAGGGATACCTAAAGGGAGAAGTTGGATTCCTTATCTTAGCTCTACCAGAGCAACAAAAGTTAGGAGTAACTGTTCTTCTACCAAAACCAAGCTCAGTTTCTGCAAGTACCTGGGGGCTCTTCGATGAATTTAGACAGCTTCAACCCCCTGCCCTTGTAATAGACTCTGAAGAGTCTGTTAGTGGCAAATTCGGCAATGGTCAACTATATTATCACCGCGCTGAAGGAGCCTGCTCCCTTCTTATTAAACTCGCGAGAGGCGGTATCTTGAACATCCACGCTACTACTTGTGCGTATCGAGAACACATAATTGATCTAGCCAACTCACTAGATGTGAGAAGATTAAATCAGAAGTTAAATTCCTGAGCTTTGAATTAGAGAGAGAATCGAGTAGTTTCTAACTCACTGGCTACAGTGTGTAGTGTACGAGCAACTAATAATTTTGCCTGGTCTGCCCCAACTGAAGCGCCGCCTCCTAAAATCTGATACTGCTTTGAGAGTTCAGATAATGAAGCACGACTCGTTACCCCAGCCTTTGGTATCAAAGCAATAATCTTGTCTCCAATCGAGGACATTGTCTTCCCTTCTACAAGTGTACCAGCACTCGCCACGGTCAAAACATTCTCTAAAGATGTCTTGAGATCAGAAACCTCTGCTGAGATTGGAGTATCTCCTTTAACTTCTGCTTCCGCGATACGGGACTGTGCTATCGCAACCAATTCTTCAATAGTCTTACTCTCCCCTCTTGGGGCGCAACCTATAAGACAAAGAGACACTGTAAGAACTGTAACAAATTGGCGCATAAATATCCTTAATAAATCAGCCAGGCGAAAAGTTACCCCTCCTTACCAAAATTGACAAGTCGGTCTCTATCCCTCAACTAACCGCGAAATTACGCAAAATCGAGGCAGAGTATCTGGCCCTTCTCGTTCACAGGGGGCTGAGCCGGAAACTCAAGGGTGAAGGTACTTCCCCGGCCAGGTTCGCTTGTAACTCGAACTGAGCCGCCATGGGCTGATACAATATTCCGGACTACATATAAACCAAGCCCTGTGCCCTGAATGGCAGAATGTTTTGAAAGTCTACTATACTTCTCAAATACCCGTTGCGCCTCGGCTGGCTCCATCCCGGTCCCTGAATCAGCAACCGAAACGGTGAACGCTCCTTGACTGACTGCTACCGTAACACGGGCCTCTCCTCCACTTGGAGTATACTTAATTGCATTGGATACAAGGTTGCCAAGGGCTCGACTGAAAGCTAATCCGTCAACTAAAACTTCTCTCTCAGTGCCCTCTTTTTTGAGGGTCAGGGTAATTTTTCTGGTCAATGCGATTGGCTGATACTCAGCAACGACATTCTCACATAGGCTCCAAAGATCTTTTTTGGCTGGTTGTAGAACAAAGGTCCCTTCCTGTATCCGTCTAGCGCTTAAAAACTCATCTATTAAATTTAACGCTCCACGTGAAGATGAGACTACGCGTAAAGTTAACTCCTTTGCCTTGTCTGGAGTTTTAACAAGCTCCACTAACATCTCACCGCATAATGCAATCGCACCAAGTGGTCCTTTTAAATCATGGGTCGTTGTAGAGAGAATCTCTTTTTGAAACCTTTCCTGTCTTTTCTTCTCGGAGATGTCCCTAACCCACACTACTGATTTTCCTGGTTGTCCTTCTTTTCTCTCTAGTATTGAAAGGCTCAGATCGAAAGCTACATCGACTTCTCCTTGCACAGGAACTTCACATGTCCAAACAGAACCCGCTCCAAGCTTAGACAAGTTTTGATTTAGGTTTGTTTGCAATTTTTGATGATCCTTAAATTTGGATCCTAAAACAGAAGCCAGGGACGTCAACTTGCCACCGCCCCTTTCTACAAATCCAACAAAGCTTGAATTGCGATAATGAATTTCACCGTCAGTTGTGACGACTGCCATTCCGTCTTGGCTATTTTCAATAGCCACTCGAAGTGCTCGCATCTCGTCTTCTAGTTTCTTCTTCTCTTTTCGTAACTCTTCAGCCGTATGTAACCGCGCAAGAGTCAATCCGATCATTTCTTGAAAATTTTCATCAAAACTTTTTACGATATAATCAGCTGCTCCGAGGTGCATCGCTTTGACTGCATCTTGAATAGATGTTGAGGAAGTCAGCACTATGACCGGGGCGCCTTGGCCCTTTTTCATTAGAGTACCGACATGATCCACACCTTTGGTATCGGGCATATGCAGATCTGTAACAATGAGATCTGGCTTGACTGAGGCCAGTTTATCCAGGCCTTGTTTTAGTGAGGTATTAACAAATACCTCACTGGCAAAAGCGGAGAGTGCCCGTTTTATAAGTAGGCCATGGGAAGAATCATCTTCTATGACTACCACCAAACCAAATAGGAGATCTGCATCCATGTGAAATCCATAACATATCCCTACTCCTTGTTAAAACTATCAGTGTCCGATACAACGTTTCCTTCAGATTCTCTGATTTAGGAGTGCGCCGTGATTAAACCTGACCATTGGATAACTGCCTTTGCCAAAGCAGGCGGAATCGTTCCCTTCAATCCCGAACAGGTTAACCCTGCCAGTTATGATGTCACTATTGGGAATCACTGGATCTGCCCAACAAGAGAGCCCGAGGAGTTTACAGCAGACTCTATCGTTCTTTTTCCAGGTGAAGTGGTTTTGGCAACAACTCAGGAGTACGTGAAGCTGCCTAGAGACGTTGTAGCTGACCTCAAACTTAAAAGCACTTTAGGCAGGCTCTGGCTGAATCATAGTCTCAGCGGCTGGATTGATTGTAACTTTCAAGGGCAGATTACTCTTGAGCTCCAGAATCTTGGACCTTACCCAAGAAAGTTAAATGCCGGTATGAGATCCGCTCAATTAGTCTTTATGGGTATGGAATCACCACCTGACATTGCCTATGGTGAGCAGGGTCGTGGTAACTACCAGGGACAAAGCGGAACGACTCGTGCCTGGAGCGAAGGTTTCTTCCCAACCATTGATGAACCCGCAAGAAAGAAGCGATAGAACTTTAAGGAGGCCTCTCTGAAGATCCTCATCTCTAGACCAGATAAGATCGGTGATGTGGTGCTTGCATTGCACGGCGCAAAGCAACTGAAACGCGCACTACCTTCCTGCTCAGTCTATATGCACGTCTCAGAATATACTCGACCTCTCGTTGAAAATATCTCTTTTATCGATGGAGTAATAGGATTTGGGGAAGACTTAGCCAATCACCACTTCGATACAGTGGTAGATTTAATGGCGAAATTTAGTACAGCGCGTCACTATGCTGCTAATAATTTCCCAAGAAAGATTGGAAATGCCGCAAGGTGGTTTAGTTTTCTATATGATGATCGTGCGGTAGTACGACGTTCATACGCTCGGATGAACGAAGCTGAGTACAACTGGCGACTGATGCAACTAATAGATTCTAAGTTGGTTGATACACAACTCCAGGAATCTTTAACGCTGGAAGATTTTAAAAACGTAAAGCCATACGCTCATACAACTCCCTATATTGTGTTAATGCCAGGGGTCAGTGTTTCAGCTAAACCTTGGCCAGAGTATCAATGGGAAAAGTTAGGTGAAATTTTATCTAATGAGGATCAAGATAGAGATGTTATCTATTTAGGCGGTCCTGCTGAAAGTGAATTATTAGATAGACTTCAATCAAAATTAATTGCCAGAAAAAACGTAAAGTTCGAAAAGCTCGCTGACTTTCCTACTCTCCTTGGAATTTTAAAGAACGCTTCTGGCTTTGTTGGTCCCTCAACTGGGATTACTCATCTTGCCTCTGCTGCAAATTGCCGCGGGATTGCCATCTATCCTTCAGTCAAATCAATGCATCCACGTAGGTGGCAGCCCTTTAACAGCTCTCTAAAAGTTAAGACTCTAACTCCAAATCTAGATGCTAAAGATATCGCCCTAGCTCTTCAAATTGAGATGAAAAAATCAAACCTCGGCAAGTACCGAGATCCAATCTCTGCTTTCATCATCTGCTTTAACGAAGAGCAAAAAATCGAACGTGCTTTAAAAAGTATCTCTTGGTGCGATGAAATTATTGTGATTGATAGCGGCTCAACAGACCGGACTAGGGAAATTGCTTTACGATATACTAAAAACGTTATTAATCGAGCCTGGCCTGGTCATGTAGCCCAAAAACAATTTGGGTTATCTCAATGCAGTCATGACTGGGTACTAAATATTGATGCAGATGAAGAGGTTTCCTCAGCTCTCCGCACCTCTATTGAATCAGTCTTGAATGAGAGTACTCCCGCTATTGAGCGTTTTGCAGGATTTAGAATTTCACGAATCGTTAGATTCCTTGGCAGGTGGTGGGATCATTGCGGATGGTATCCAGAGTACCGACTCAGATTCGTAAGGAAATCTAGAACTACTTGGGGCGGCTTAGATCCACATGAAAAGGCCACTGTTACTGGAAGAGTTGGCACCCTTAAGGGGGATCTATACCACTACACCTACAGTAGTATGGCTGATCAGATTAATAGGCTTAACAGATTTTCCACACACTCAGCAGAATCTCTAAAACAGCAAGGCGTGTCCTTTAATCTATTTAACTTGGTGGCTAATCCAATATTCAGATTCTGCAAGTTTTACTTTATAAAGCGCGGCTTTCTAGAGGGAAAAGCTGGATTTATAGTAGCTGTTTACGAAGCTTTATCTACGTTTTTAAAATACGCAAAACTTTGGGAGTTAACCGATCCAAAAGTTCAAAGTGATAGTCTTGATAAAAAACCTCTTACTTTAGAATCAAAAGCTGACCTCAAGAGTAACACTGCTACCACTCCGCCTGTAGCTCATAATTCTTAAATCTCTGAAGTACGCCACAGGATGTTCAATAAAGGCCAAGCCAAGACGCATTGATAATGTTAGAGGCAGGGGCCGGAACATGCCTTCTTTAAAAAACTGCTTATAGTCCCATGTATAAGGACCTGTACTGACCTCGCCGATAATAATTGTTGGTCCATCAAGGAGTGCGTTTTCATGTCTAAAAAGATTATTTAATCTTTTTAGTATAACCTTTCGTCTATAAATTCCTTCAGCAGTCCAAGGATAATCAACGTCTAGCACAACCAATGTAAGTGTCTTTTCAAGTCCCAAAAGTTTTCCAACAGTCACCCCTGAACCAGGGCTAAGATCTGGCAACGGATCAAACTTTAAGTTGTTAGATAAAATTATTGGCTCACTCTGGCTTTTATAATCAACCTGGATCTGCGCTGGATTAGTAAAGTCATTCTTATGGTCAAACGATATCGGGCCCAACAAAACAGCCAAATATTGAACAACCAATACGGCAAAAATGCCAGAGAGTCCCTTCCGTTCCTTAAATTTCTCTCTTGAGATTAGGTAAACAAGTCCTAAGATATGGTGCAATAAATATAGGGTAGAGAATTCCTTATTAAGCTCAAAGGCCCAATGCATCTTTGTAAGAGGCAAAACATTTAAGAGTGAACCTAGTAGTGGGATAAGTAACAGTGAGGTGATCAAACTGGTGAGTATCCCCTGCCCCTATTAACTACTTCCACTCCAGCGCACCTTTGCGCCAAACATAAATTAGTCCGATGAAGAGAACTGCCATAAATGAGATCATGGCATAGAATCCACCCCATCCTAAGGCTTCAACATTGACTGCCCAAGGGTACATGAAAATTACTTCGATATCGAAAAGGATAAAGAGCATCGCCACAACATAGAACTGAACATTGAATCTTTGATTTGCTCCACCAACAGAAACAGATCCACATTCAAAAGGTAACATCTTCGTAGCTGACTTATGTTTTGGTCCAAGGATGTATGCCAAAACTAACATCGACAGAAGAAATCCTGCGACAACAAGAAACATGACCAAAATGCCTGCGTACTCATTCATATAGATCTCAATAGTAATAAAGCTCGCCTAGGATACTCGGAACTAGGATCGAGTAAAAGGGGTTCTCTCATCAAATATATTGAGGATAAAAGTACTTAGCCCTCATTTAAGCAAGGTATAATGGTTGGCTCATTGTTATTGAAGTAAATAAAGTTGATCTACTAATTAATAATGTATAAATATCACATTTAAGAGTTCGCATCGCGATCTGCGCACCCTTAATTTTTTGGTTCGATCGCAACGAGGTTGTGTCGTGAGTTTCAGGATTACTGTCTCAGTTGGGACATCTGTTCGCATCGACCGCGAATTTAATTTGGATGGGGCTAAGAATCCCTCCGACAAAGAGCTGGCAGGCTTTTGCATGTTTCTGGGCACCTTCCTGAAAGAAGGAGTTCCGATCCTGCAAGCTTTAGAGTTGGCAAGTAAGGTGGTAAGAAATCAGCGGCTTGCGGCTTTCTCTTGTAACGCGATCAAAGTTGTGAGCGAGGGAGAGTATTTGAGCGCTGCGTTCCGACATCCTGAGGAGAATAGTCAACTTCTCCCAAGCCCGATTCTAAAGGCCATGTGCGAATTTGGGGAGAATACCGGTACTCTCGATTCTTGCCTTCACGCTCTTTCACAATACTTCTTCATCGTTCAACGAGCCCGAGTCTTTCCAGAGAGCGTACTGCAAGATCTAGTGCCGGATTTACAAGACTTGGAATGTGAGCTTCTTGCATTCTTTGTAACTTACGGCGCTGGAATGCCAATCGTTCCTGCATTGCAAGTGGTCTCGGAGGAGTTCCCCGCTTCCGTGTGGGGCGAACTCGCCGTGGCAGTAAAAGCTGGAAAGCTACTGTCGGAAGCTCTGCTGCAGAAAGCTGGGACGTTCGGTCCTGGCTTCATCGCACTAGTCCACGCGGCAGAGTCTGGTGGCCAACTCGATCAGTTGTGCCGAGGCTTCGTCGACATGGCCGATCAGGGAAAGGCTACTCCCTACTAGTAGCTACAAGGTTTTCGCTTTCTTGGAACAGGTTGAGCGTATCAACGTGTTCCGCACTTTTTGATTTGATAAATATATATTACTTATCGGTGGTTGGACTTTCTTCTGATACAGCCTTTTTCTTGGAAGAAGATTTCTTAGTAGATGTCTTCTTCTTATTGACTTTAGAGTCGGCCTCAGCGGGTGTCTTGGTAGCTTTGTTTCCACCCTTCTTACCCCACTTCTTCTTTTTGCCGGGCATATCCCCTTCGGCAGCAATCTTAGCAGCACGAGCTTCTAGAAGGTTTACTGCTTCATCCATGGCCAAGGATTGAATATCAACACCGCGTGGCAAGGAAGCATTAATAGTTCCATCAGTTACATATGGGCCAAACTTTCCGGATTTAATCACGAGTGGAAGATCGGTAACTGGATGTTTACCTAACTCACGAAGTGGTGCCGCCTTAGTTACAGTCTGACCACGACGAGTTCGGGGGCGAGAGAGTAATTCGACGGCTTGTTCAAAAGTAAGAGTTAAAAGGGAGAACTCATCTGCTGGGATACTTCTTGTCTCAGCACCACACTTTATGTACGGACCGAATTTTCCGTTTGAAGCAATGATCTCTTCCCCAAGAGTTGGATGCTTTCCAAGACTCTTCGGCATCGATAACAATTTTAGCGCAGTTTCTAATTCAACAGTCTCGGGCAACATTCCGGCTAAAAGAGAAGCCATCTTAGGTTTGTCTTCCCCTTCTACGACATCGCCGAGTTGAAGGTATGGTCCGAATCTACCTGACTTAACGTAAACTGGTTTGCCACTTACTGGATCAGTCCCGATACTCTTTGGGCCTCTAGCTGCATCTTCAAGAAGCTTAGCAGCTTTCTCGACATTCATTTCATCAGGGCAAACGCCATCAGGAATGCTGGCGCGCCTTTCCCCATCACTTAGAAAAGGTCCAAACTTTCCGATACGAACTTCTACAGGCTTGCCATCTGCCATAGTTCCAATTGCAGAACCACACACGATACGAGGATCTATCTTCTCTTCCCCAGAGGTAACTAATTCCTTAAGTCCGGCATGGCCATTTCCGTGATAAAAACCTTTTAGATATTTTAGGTTATCAGCTTGTCCTGCGGCAATATTATCTAGATCTTCTTCAAGTCTTGCAGTGAAGTCATAATCAACCAGTCGTGGAAAATACTGCTCAAGCATGGCCGTTACTGCCATAGCAACGAAGCTTGGAACGAGGGCAGAACCCTTCTTAAAGGCATAGGTTCTAGAAAGCACAACGTCTACAATTGTTGCCCAAGTTGAAGGACGCCCGATTCCACGTCGCTCAAGTTCCTTAATTAAACTTCCTTCAGTGTACCTTGCTGGAGGTTGAGTTTGATGCTCAAGGTCTTCCAGCTTTTCAATCTGAAGCTTTTCTCCCTTTGCCATCTTTGGAAGCACTTTCTCTTGATCAGCCAACTGCTGATCTGGATCGTCACTCCCTTCCACATAGGCACGTAAAAATCCAGGGAATGCAATTGTTTTTCCAGAGGCACGGAACTGAGCTTCGCCGATGTCGATTCTAACTGTGATTCTTGTACCGTTAGCGTCCTTCATCTGACTAGCTAAGGTACGTTTCCAGATCAGTTCATATAATCTTGTGGCATCAGGTCCTAGCCGAGCCTTTACGATGTCAGGGTGTGTGAAATCTGCACCCGCTGGACGAATGGCCTCGTGGGCTTCCTGGGCGTTCTTAACTTTCGTAGCATAAGTGCGAACTTCATCGCTTAAGAATTCTGGACCAAAATCAGACCGGATAACTTTCTGAGCACCCTCAAGTGCTTCTTGAGATAGCGTAGTGGAATCAGTACGCATGTATGTAATAAATCCGTTTTCGTACAACTGCTGAGCTAAGCCCATAGTTCGCTTTACTGAGTAACCAAGTCTTCTGTTAGCATCTTGTTGCAGAGTGCTAGTAGTAAATGGGGCAGACGGCTTTTGAACGTAAGGCTTCTCCTCTACTTCACCGACTACTGGGGTTTTCAGCTTTAAGCTATCTCTAAGTTTATTAGCCCGTTCTTTGGAGATAAGGATGATATCGTCAGAAGCTTTTAAATTTCCTGTATCAGGATCAAAATCCTTTCCTGAAGCTACCCGTTTACCATCAACGTGAGTTAAATCAGCTTCAAAATTTTGAGGATCATTAGTTGTCTTAAGTAACGCTTTTAAATCCCAGTAACTAGCGGACTTAAATTTAATTCTCTCTCGTTCCCGCTCAACAAGTAGCCTCATCGCTACACTTTGAACTCTTCCGGCTGACAGCCTCGGAGCCATCTTCTTCCAAAGTACAGGACTCACAGAATATCCGAAGAGCCTATCAACTATGCGGCGAGTTTCCTGTGCTTTAACAAGATTCTCATCAACATCACGAGCAGTTTCTAACGCGTGCTGTATCGCTTCCTTGGTAATTTCATGAAAGACAAGCCGTTTGACTGGAATCTTTGGTTTTAAAACTTCAAGTAAGTGCCAGCTGATCGATTCCCCTTCTCTATCTTCGTCGGTTGCAAGTAGTAATTCATCAGCTTCTTTAAGATTTGATTTTAGTTCTTTTATCCTATCCTTCTTTTCGTTGGGAATTATGTAAAGGACTTCGAAATCCTTATCGACATTTACACCAAGTCTAGCCCATTTCTCTTTTTTTACTTCAGCAGGAATTTCAGCAGCATTTGTAGGTAAGTCGCGCACGTGACCATATGAGGCCAGCACTGTAAAATCCTTTCCTAGGAACTTACCGATCGTTTTGGCCTTCGTTGGCGACTCTACTATGGCGAGATATTTAGGCATCCTTGAGCACTTTCTCAAATCAGTTTAGGTCCCTAAACTTACCCAAATTAAGAGTTAGTGCAAGGAACGGCTCTAA
>CAZYRE010000021.1:15922-23963 GCA_964650155.1 uncultured Bdellovibrionales bacterium | reverse complement strand
CCACTCCCGCGTCTAAACCTTGGGCGCTTAGCAGCGTAGTTACGTTCTTTTGGTTGTCGCTCAACAGGTGGAGCGGAACGAACCATCTCAGGACGGGAAACTTCACCGAAAACTTCTGGATGCATCATGGCCAGGAATCTTCCTGCTACTTCCATGCTATCCATCTCGGAAATCGCCTTCTTCCAATTCTCATCCATTACTTCAACGGCACGTGTGTGGAATTTTTCTTCCAAAAGTTTCGGCAAGACATTGGCAATCTTTTTTGAACCTATAATTCTTCTAGAAGGCACTACTCCTTCTTTAATCCGACTCTTGGTCAATCGTTCAATCTTACCGAGCAAGTATCGGTGCGATGGGCCAATCAAACTAATGGCGTGCCCAGTCTTTCCACTTCTGGCGGTACGACCAATTCGGTGAACGTAACTATCAAGTTCTCTAGGGATAGAGAAATTAATTACGTGAGTTAGATCTTTAACGTCTATTCCGCGTGCAGCTACGTCTGTACAAACAACAATTTTGACCTTTTTAGCCCGAAAACGAGACATTGTGACTTCCCTATCGCCCTGACTCATATCTCCGTGGAGGCAATCAACTTTATAGCCAAGCTCAGAAAGATGCCGAGTAAGCTCAATAACTAAAACTTTAGTCTGGCAAAAAACAAGCCCGTAAAAGTCATCAGCAGCATCAATTATCTTACAAAGCATGTCAGGCTTATCAGACTCATGTGCAATTATGTAAGATTGCTCAACAGTGGCTGAGAGCATCTCACTTCGGTTAACCTGAACCATCTTTGGATTGCGGAGGAATTCATCAGCAACTCTACGCACCATCGGACTCATCGTTGCAGAGAATAACCAGATGTTGCTTTCTGAACGAACAGTACTACTTAAAATCTTTTCAATATCCTCACGGAATCCCATCGAAACCATTTCGTCGGCTTCATCAAGGACAACGATCTGTACATTTTCTAGTTGTAAAGTACCGCGATCTAAATGATCAATGAGCCGCCCAGGAGTTCCAATAACAACTTGCATGCCCTGTTTAAGGCCACGGAGCTGCTCTCCATATCCAGCACCACCATAAATAGGTAGAGCTTTAATTCCTAAATGTTTACCAAGTAAATTAATCTGCTCGGCAATTTGCAAAGAAAGCTCACGGGTTGGGCAAAGTATCAGCGCCTGCACTGCACGAAGACTTGGATCCAATTTACTTAAAAGTGGAATTCCAAAGGCAGCAGTTTTTCCGGTACCAGTAGCAGCAAGACCGATAAAATCAGTAGGCTTATCTAGCAGTATGGGTAAAGCCTGAGCTTGGATAGGACTTGGAACAGTAAAGCCAATATCTCTAATTGCTTTGGCCAGGGGCTCACTTAGGGTCAATTCATCAAAGGTTTTCATCGCGTAGGTCTACCACAGGTGGCGGAATTAAGCATAACTGGCGATTAGGGCCCAGATTTGGGTAATAAATCTAAATTTTCTCTTCAAAACTATCTTGTAAAATGATCTCTACTGGACTAATTTGCACCTCCCGACGAAAGTCAGCTCTTTCTTACAATCATTAAAGTAGATTCATTTAGTCTCTTGATTAATATCGAGCAGGTGACGTTTTGACTCCCATAAAAGGGGTCAGACCCCTTTATTCTTGTCGATATTAATCGAGAGACAGAAAAGAGATAAGGTTTTTTAGACTATCAGACACACATTGAAGACAGAGTCTTATTTGTGCCATTTAGGCATGCATAAGACTCTGTCTTCATAAACCCAAGACTTCCTTGGGAGTGGTGGCAGAGAGTTCGTGTCAGGGATGGAGTAATCCATCCGGAAGGAGACTCTCGGCATGATTCGCCCGACGATGTTCCTGCGCCAAACCGTCCCGAAGCACAACGCGTGCGAACTGGCGGACGCGCTCACGACCAACGGCGCGACCTGACGACAACGGCAGCTGAGTTCTCCACTTCAAGTGGAGAAAGGAGGCCTGAATTCCTCTCCTCACGCTGCCCACAGCGATTCTGATCGGAATGCTCTCCGGATTTGCACCTTTACAACTCGATGCTCAGAAGCTCCTCCTCGCCCACGCCCGAACAGCCGTTTCCAGACTGGATGTTCACGCAAGTGGCGAGAGGACCGACAATCAGCCGAATGTGAAGCTCTGCGTTCCGGAAAAGATTCCGAGCCATGGCGCTGTGGTCGTGACGGGGCTGGGCGCACGTGCCCCTCCGTCTTCTCTGCTCTTTCACTGATCCTGGGTGGGTTTCTGTGCGCCTCCTCTCCCGCACTCCAAGTCCTGACCTGTTCCTCTCGCACAGGAACCCACCCACCTTTATTCCTCGCGTTTTACTACAGGAAATACTCTTTTCTGTCCTCGAGGACCTAACTCATAATCTATAAATCTAAAGCTAAAATAGGGTCTTTCTCGAATTTATTAGTAGAGATTGTTACTGAGTCCTTAAAGCGACTTATCGGACTTCAGAAGCGGAAAGGACTCAGTAACAATCTCTACTACTGCAGAGCTTCAACAATAGCTGCATGAATTAGCGGCCGAAATTCTTTGATCTTCTTGTTGTTTCGGGTCGGGTGAATTCGATTTGATAATAAAATTATATCTACGCCGGCTTCTGGCTCAAGCCAAAGTGAACAACCGGTAAATCCAGCATGGCCAATAGCAAATGGACTTAGCCCCGCTCCAAGCATTCCGTTCTCTTCATGCGGAGCTTCCCAACCGTACCGCCACCTATTACTTTCTAAGCGAGAAGACTGCCGTACCTCTGCATCAAACTCTGTAAAATCCGCTTCTGGATCGACCCAGGGAAAGAAGAATTCCCGAACTGTCGCCTGAGAAATAAAAGAATCCTGACCAAAATAAGCACCGATTAAATGAGAGGCAAAGGTATGCAGATCTCTAGCGGCACTAAAACACCCGCCGTGTCCACTTACTCCACCCATGGCCCAAGCATTATCATCATGAACCTCTGAACAGATTACCCGTTTTCGCCACGGACAATCCTCAGTTGGGGCAACCATATCTGGCACGGCTTCAATTGAACCGCGCTTGAATAAGGATAGATCAACAAAGCTTGTACTGCGCATCCCAAGAGGATGAAACAACATCTTTTGGGCAACTTTGTGAAGCGGCGCGCCAACAAGTCTCTCTATTATCTGACCAAGCACAATGTACCCGATATCTGAAAAAACCTGTTTCGTTCCCGGCTTCCCCTTTACCATCTGACGATTGATTTGCTGATACACATGCTCCTTAGCTGCTGCACTAGCTAACATTCCAATCCGGGAGGAGGAGCTTAATTCAACAATCTCTTCAAAATACGGATGCCAATGAGGAAATCCAGCTGAGTGATCTAATAGATGCTTAATAAGAATGTCACTCTTTCCATGAACGCCGAATCCAGGTGCGTACCTAGTAACATGATCTTTCAGTTTTAATTTTCCATTCTCAACAAGCATCATGATCAAAGAAGAAGTGACTACTGGCTGAGTTAATGAAGCAATATCAAAAACTGTATCAATACTGGTGCGCGTATCAGGCCCAAAATCGGGATGATAAAGTTTACCAATACTTTCTTCGAAAATAATTTCGCCCTGTTTGCCAACTAAAAGAACTGCACCAGGAAAAACTCCTTGCTCGACACCAGAAGCGAAAAGTTCCCGCACTTTCGCAAAGGCAGGAGCATACGAAGCTTTATTTTGAGTTGTGCTTATTGGCAGCGCGGTCATAGCCTATAACTTCTGGCTTTGAAAAAGTGGATAGCAATCTACGGACGGGATTATGGCTGCTCCTTCACCTAGATTCAAGAAAGTTCTACTGGAGATTCAAGAATATTGAGGCGTCCCCCACTCAATTCCGCCATTACTCCAATGGGCACAGGTAGGTTTAATTCTCCGTGTCCTGCGGGCAGTCCGGCATAAACAGGATACTTATAATTTGCAAATATTGATTTTACGACAGCATTTACATCCGGCCCTTGCGTGTGCTCACACTTAACAAACTGCCCAAGCACGACCCCTTTAAGATCCTTCAATTTGCCTGCTAATTCGAGAGAAAGGAGTTGCCTATGGATTCGAAAAGGTTTCTCCCCTGTTTCCTCAAGAAAAAGAATAGCGCCACTAAAATTAGGCTCCCAAGGAGTTCCTATAAGGCTACTTAGAACGGATAAAGAGCCTCCGATTATATGTCCCTGGGCAGCTTTGCCTGATTTAAGCTCTATAAGCTTTGTTTCAGAGAAAGGATTATCAACTTCTCCGGAAAGCATCGCCAGAAGCATCTGCGCAGATGTCATGGCTTGCTTATCTTTTGCCGCATTAGCAAAGGCACCTGAAACCATCGGACCATGAATACAAACCATCTCGGCTTGCGAAGAGATTCCGGAAAGAAGTGCTGTAATATCAGAAAATCCAACCAAAATTTTTGGTGTCTTCTGGATTTTTTTAAGATCCAAAAGTGGAAGAATTTCAGCAGATCCGTATGCCCCACGAGCCGTTATAATTGCTCGAACAGAATCATCCTTAAACAATTCGTGCAGTGCTTTAGCTCGCTTTTCCGGTGCATCACTAGAGAAAAGATGATCGTATCTACCGTAATACTTTGCTGGATTCAGTACTACTTTGACCTTAAATCCCTGCGATTTTAAAAACTCAACACCGCTTTTTAAACGCTCAGGTTCGCATGCAGAGGCTGGCGCAATAACTCCAATAGTATCCCCTGATGCTAAAGGAGCGCCTTTTTTAAATTTAAGTCCTTTCATGATTTCAAGTAGTTAGCAGAAGTAAAATTCACCTCTCAGTATCCACCATCGAGTCGGTAAATGTCTAATAGTTTTCACAACATAATTTAACTATTATGACCCAATAATTTGCCTATATGAGGCCTTTCCAATATGCTCCGGCCAACTTTTAAGGACGGAAGCAAAAGAATTTGCGGCCACCCCTTGAAATCGTACGCGATGATGGCCAAAGAGTTGTCGGTCGTGTGGGCTAAGTTCCCTGTTCGGGAAAGGTCCTCAACATAGACGACTCATTTAGACGCGTTTAACTTTAATTAACTAGCGAAAAGATTGGAGAGTTAATCCATGAGCAACACGAAGATTAGACCACTACAGGATCGAATCATCGTAAAGCGCCTTGATTCTGAAGAAAAAACAGCATCTGGCCTTTACATTCCTGATAGCGCCAAAGACAAACCTCAGCAGGGTAAAGTTATAGCTGTAGGGAAAGGCAAAGTTAAAGAGGACGGCTCTGTTCTTCCTATCGATGTGAAGAAGGGCGACAAGATCCTTTTTGGAAAGTACGCCGGTACTGAGATCAAGGTTGACAACGATGAGTATCTAATCATGCGCGAAGAAGATGTTCTTGGCGTAGTAGAGGCTTAATTAGTTTACATAAAGGGAAAGCAAAATGGCTAAATTATTAAAATTCGGACTTGATGCTCGTGAGGAGATCCTCAAGGGCGTGAACAAGCTCGCTGACGCAGTTGCTGTAACCATGGGACCCCGTGGACGTAACGTAGTTATCGAGAAGAGCTTTGGCTCACCAACTATCACTAAGGACGGTGTTACCGTTGCTAAGGAAGTTGAGCTTGAGAATAAAGAACAGAACATGGGCGCTCAGATGGTTAAGGAAGTTGCTTCCAAGACTTCTGATGTAGCTGGTGATGGAACAACTACTGCAACAGTTTTGGCTCGCGCTATTTACCGTGAAGCTGTGACTCTAGTTGCTGCTGGTCACGATCCAATGAACATCAAACGCGGAATCGACAAAGCTGTTGAGACTGTTATTGAAGCAATCAAGGGCTTGAGCTCCCCAACTAAGGGTAAACAAGAAATTGCTCAGGTTGGAACAATCTCTGCAAACGCAGATCGCACAATCGGTGACATCATTGCTGAAGCAATGGACAAAGTTGGCAAAGAAGGCGTTATCACTGTTGAAGAAGCAAAGGGCCTTGAGACAACTCTAGAAGTTGTTGAAGGTATGCAATTTGACCGTGGATACCTCTCTCCATACTTCGTAACAGATCCAGACAGAATGGAGTGCGTACTTGAGAACGCTATGGTTCTCATTCACGAGAAGAAGATCTCCAACATGAAGGATCTCCTCCCAGTTCTTGAGCAAGTTGCTAAGTCCGGTCAACCTCTTCTCATCATTGCTGAAGAAGTTGAAGGTGAGGCTTTGGCTACCCTTGTTGTTAATAAGATCCGTGGCACATTGCACGTTTGCGCAGTTAAGGCTCCTGGCTTCGGTGATCGTCGTAAGGCGATGCTTGAAGACATTGCGATCCTCACTGGCGGACAGTGCATTGCTGAGGAAATTGGTCTTAAGCTTGAAAGTGCTGGTGCAAACGAGCTCGGTAAAGCTAAGAGAATTGTTATCAACAAAGATAACACAACAATCATCGACGGCGCAGGCAAGAAGGCAACAATTCAAGCCCGTGTTAGTCAGATTCGTGCTCAGATCGAAGAGACAACCTCTGATTATGACCGCGAAAAACTCCAAGAGCGTTTGGCTAAACTTGTTGGCGGCGTAGCCGTTATCAATGTTGGCGCAGCTACTGAAGTTGAGATGAAAGAGAAGAAAGCACGTGTTGAAGATGCATTGCATGCTACTCGTGCAGCCGTTGAAGAAGGTATCGTTACCGGTGGTGGCGTAACCTACATCATGGCTTCTAAGAAATTAGATTCTCTGAAGCTCGATGACGAGATGATGGTTGGTGTTAAGATCATTCGCAGAGCTCTTGAAGAGCCTCTACGTCAGATCGCTTCCAACGCTGGCCAAGAGCCTTCAATCGTTGTCAACGAAGTTAAGAAAGGCAACGGCAAAGTCGGCTTCAACGCTGCTACCAATGAGTACGAAGATCTAGCTAAGGCTGGCATCATCGACCCAACTAAGGTAGTTCGCACTGCCCTTCAGAATGCTGCCTCAGTTGCTGGCTTAATGCTCACAACTGAAGCTCTTATTTCCGAAGCTCCAAAGGCTAAGGAAGAGCATTCTCATGGCGCACCAGGCGGCGGCATGGGCGGAATGGGTGGAATGGGCGGCATGATGTAACAATCACGCAATCCGTTCGCACATTGCGAATCGACAAAGGCCCGAGGTGGAAACACCTCGGGCCTTTTTGTATGAGATCGCTTGATGAGAGCTTCCACCATATGGCGCCTATCAATTAATTGAATAGCAATTTATTTCATATATGATTGCCCCTGTGGGTACGATCGACAGACAAGTAGGTTTCAAGCGCCCTTAGGGTGAAAGTGGTTTTATTGCCGCATCCATTCATTATGCTTGTTCGTCTGCATCTGTTCATGATCTTCGGCGCGGTGGTCTCTGTTGTGACTAGTTGCGTCTTCAGAATGCTGACAGAAGACGGGTCAACGTGGCTTCAGGTGATGAGCTTTGGCGCTCTAACCATGATGGCAACGCTCGCATGCCTTCTGCTCGTTGAAGAGAAGATCATGGATTCAATCTGGGACTCGCAATCTCAATTGGAAGACTGGTCAAATCCCATCAAGATCGCGGGCCTCAGTATCGGGGTCTTGGCTGGAGCCAATGTTCACGCTCCTTTCCTAGCCCTGCTAGGTGGAATGTTGCTCGGAGCGATCCTCACGAAGATCGCTTTGAAAGCTCTACTGAATCTGAAGCCGGCTGACTGCTAGCAGTCAGAACTTGGGAGAACCGTTTGTCGATCTCCCATTACAAATACCCTCGGTTTAATTTTTATTCTTAACGAAACTTTTGTTAATTAGCTGCGATTATTAATTAGAATCGACAAGTTATAAGAACTATAAAGAATATGGTCAATATTTTTAACCAGTAGCATAACATGGTCATGAAGAAAATTAACGCTAGCAAGTTCAAAGAGCAGTCTTTATTAATACTTGAGAACTTAGATCCTGAAGGACTCATTATAACCAAACATGGCAAACCAGTGGCGAAGTTAATCCCTATCCAAGAGCAATCAGCTTCCCTTATCGGGGCTTTAAAGGGAAAAGTTAAAATTAAAGGGGACATCATGTCCACAGGGGTCAACTTGAATTGAT
>CAZYRE010000021.1:12708-15822 GCA_964650155.1 uncultured Bdellovibrionales bacterium | reverse complement strand
GGGATAACTGCGCCACCAAAGATGCCGCCACTAATACTTGGAGTAACATTTACTTCAGTAGACCAAGCTTGCTCAGATACTGTTTTGGTTTTTCCCTGCGATCTAACAGTACGAGAAGATGTCGCTGTAAGAATCAGTTTGACACTACTTCCCTGTGGTAGCTCTGCACCAAGATTAATATCTCCTTTAATATTTGCTCCTGGAACGGCTGGTAGAGTATGAAGCTTAAAGACGGCTCTACCAAATCTTCGCCACTGTAGGACTGATCTTCCTGCATAGTAAATGAATCCTAAACCGACGACGAAAAATAATAAGATAAACAAAATACCGTAATTTCCCTTGGCTACTTCCCGTGGAATAACAATTACTGCTGGAAATGTAATTGCATTCCAAAAGAAGGCGAGAGCACACAACACGGCGGCTAACACACCTGAATTGTTTTTTACCGTGCGGTTATGCCAATCCGCACGGTGCATCCAAGGCTGTAAAGGATATTGTTCTACAAACTTTTTTGTTTCTGCACTCGGTCGTCCCCAAAATAAGGCCGCAAAAAATGTCCCGTACCCTATCGGCCCAAAAGTAAAAGCAAAGATGAGATAGAAGGAGATCATCCCCCATCGTATCTCAGGATTTAAAATCGAATCGGATGGATTACTCGGATTGACATAGCAAGCGACCTTTTCCCCCCTAACGCGCACATCGTTTAAATATCTGAAGGTATCTTCTTGAAACGAACCAACGTTATCTGAGCCCGGATAAAGTGAGACCCGATTGTTACTATAACTAGTTCCTTCAAACTCATATCGATATTTGGCCTTAGCACTGTATGTATACGAGTTTTTACTTCTGCGCTTTTCTAACTCTGCAGTTTCGATTGTGGCCGGAACAATTTGCCAGGAAGCCATCTGATGAGAAGCCCAAAGGTCTCTTAGGGCCAGATATCCCATGTACGTTCCAAGCCCCGCAAAGGGAATTGCAAACAGCAGCATGAAGAGCCTGCCAAGAAATGTAATTGTATTTTTCTTGCCGCGGGTTGTCATTGCACTTTAGATCTAGGACTTATGAGCATGTGGTATTTTAATCACAAACTCTGAGCCGACTCCAGCAGTAGAGTTTACAGAGATACTTCCACTATGCCCATCTTCAATAATCGATCTAACCAAAGTTAATCCTTGCCCACTCCCTTTTCCTACCTCTTTGGTGGTGAAAAATGGATCAAAGATCTTGGAACGGATTTCCTCCCGAATACCGCAACCATTATCCTTAATGGCAATATTAACGAATGAATCAGGCTGTAAAGTTAAAGTTATGTCTATTAAACCTTTAAAATCTTGCTCCTTCGATTTGCGTTCATTAATTGCCTCAATACTGTTAATTATCAGGGCAAAAAAAGCCTGATTAAGGTCCGATTCTCGTCCTAGGATCTCAGGCAATGCATTTAAGGCCGAAACTTTTATCTCTGCTACATCCCTAGATGCATTACGACACATCACTGCTACGTTTTCGACAACTTTTAGTAGATTTATAGAGGAGGGTTTATCTGTGCCCGGAGAACAGTAAGCATTCATAGCTTTAACAATGGAACTTATTTGAGAAATCCCTTTTATACTCTCATTTAGCGCGGCTGGAATTTCCGAAATAAGAAACTGAAGATCTTTATCATTCTTTACTTGGTTAGTTAACTTAGTAAAAATGGAATCAAGTGATTCTTTAATAAACCCCAAATTATTAGCGATATACTGCGCCGGAGTATTGATTTCATGGGCAATGCCTGCAGAGAGCCTACCGACAGATTCTAGCTTACTTTTTTGCTGAAGCTGAGCTGCCACACGCATTCGTTCCTGTTCGGCAGCATCTCTTTCCAATAAATTATGATAAGAATCTGAGTGACATCTTATCCTACCGAGTAATTCAATTTTCTCAGGAAATTTTACGACGTAATCATTTGCGCCAGCAGAAAATGCTTCGAATTTCGTTTGAGCGTTATCATTTGAGGAAAGAAGGATAACTGGAATCTGTGAGAAAGTTGACCTCCCTCTTATTCTTTTTAAGAGGTCAATCCCGGAAATATCCGGCATTACTAAATCTTGGAGAATTACAGTGGGCTTGACCTCTTCGATCTTCGAGAATGCGTTATCTGCACTAGAGCAGAAGTGAAGCTCTATATCCGATTGATCCGCCAATTGTCTTCGCAATGCCTCAGCAACCATTGCTTGATCATCAATAAGAAGTACGGATGCTTTTCTTAGCTTTGATGTACTACGATTGATGTTCATTAAGATTTCTCCATTTTCATCTTATCACGGTGCAATCTTGCACATTCGATTTGAAATCTATTAGGCAACGCCTCTAAAGAGAGTACTTCTTTTGCAGCACCGATTTTTATCGCAGCTTTCGGCATGCCAAAAATTGCCGCAGATTCCTGACTTTGAGCTAGCGTCAAATAACCTTTCTGCTTAAGAGCAAGAAGACCACGGGCTCCATCTTCACCCATTCCAGTAAGAAGAACACCGATGGCAGAGCCTCTCCAATTTTTTGCAACGGAATAAAAAAAATGATCGACAGACGGACTATAGTGCGAATTATCAGTCTCAGTTGAACTTGCAAAAGTTTGCCCCTCAGTAATAATTAAATGAGTTGGGCCACCTGCTACATAAACCGTACCAGATTGTGGCGAGAGTCCATCTTCTGCCAATTTAACAGGAATATTTGCCTGACCACGCCACCACTCGATCAAATCTTGCGCTAAGCTTGATTCAAAATGCTGAATAATTACTATTGAACCTGAAAAGTTCTTCGGTATCTCTTTCAATAAACTCACAATGGTGCTAGGTCCACCGGCAGAGGTTCCAATTGCGATCAATATTGGAAGATTATGGTCCTTCAAGGATCTACCTCTCCAACAAGATCATTAACTGCGCTGATAAAGCTTTCATCATGAAAACTACCCTTTGTCAGATAGTAATCGGCTCCAACCTCAAGCCCTTTTAACCTATCCTCATCCCTTTCTTTGTATGAAACGATAATTACAGGAATATTTTTTGTACGGTCGTTGGACTTCGCCATTTTTACTAATTCAAAACCATTCATTCGCGGCATATCTAGGTCTGTGAC
>CAZYRE010000021.1:0-12608 GCA_964650155.1 uncultured Bdellovibrionales bacterium | reverse complement strand
ACCGTCATTGAGATAGGCAAATGAAGCTCGAAGATAGTACCTTGGCCAGGCTTAGATGAAACCTTGATATTACCGTTCAACCCGCGAATCTGAGAGAGTACGATATCAAGTCCAACGCCACGTCCCGAAAACTCTGAGGCAGAATCCCTTACACTGAAACCTGGAAGGAACATAAATTCATAAAGCTCAAAATCTGACATTTTGGCTATTAGGTCTTGTGTCGATAACTTTTTCTCTAAAATTTTAGTTTTAATTGCTGCGAGATCAATTCCTTTACCGTCATCACATATTTTTAAGACTAGAGTTTTATTAGTTCCTCTAGCTTCAATCATCACACTGCCCACTTCATTTTTTCCAGAGGAAATCCTATCACTCGGATTCTCAATGCCATGATCAATCGCATTCCTAATCATTTGCTGTATTGGAATCTCAAGTTGTCTTAAAACCTCTCGGTCAACTAGGGTGTGCTGACCTTTCAATTCAAAAATGACCTTCTTATCTAATGCACGTGCAACATCTCTAGTCATTTTAGCAAAAGAAGAATGTAAATCTGAGATGGGGCGCATCCGGCCACTAAGTACTTCACTATATAAACGCTGAGCGATTACAGATCCTCTAGCGGACTGATTTTCAACTTCATCCGATAACTGTCCTCTCTTGAGTTCCGCTCCTTCAACTAGCTTACGAAGCTCTTCGATGATTCGTCGATAAGAATCCTCGGCTCCTTGTTCTGCAATACTCACTGCAGAGAGCAAACTACCGATCTGATCATGTATCCGCTTTATTTCATCAATTTGTTTAGATGTTCGGCTAAAGGCATTAGCCTGAACTAAGGACTCACTTGCCAAACCTAAAAGACGATTCATGTGATCGGCTTCTACTCGTAAGTATGAGTGAGTATCTATACTAGTAGTTAATGTTGCGGTGCCAATAACCTCGTTATCATTTATGGCAGGACTATCAACGATTATATTTGTAACAGGAGATTTATAAGCAAGTCCATCTTTCAAACAGAGAACAATCTGCTTCACATTCTCAGTCTGAGATTCGCTCATTGTTGAGTGTCTCGCGCTTTCTGAAATGACATCCATTCCTGCAAGAAGAGCATCGATATCATTTCTGGTAATCGCACGTAGGCTATTTTGAGCAGCAATTACTCTCTCTTCCATTGCATGTGCTAAGACAACAATATCGTCTCGATTCACTAAGCGTGCAGCTCCTTTTAATGAATGGGCAGAGCGCATAACTCTCTCTAATTCCATTGCATTAGCTGGATTAATCTCTAAAGAAATTAGAGCAGAATTCATGATCTCTCGCTGAGCTTCCACCTCGACAACGAAGATTTCTGCGAGAGAAAGATCACCAAAACTAGTAATATCATTGCTCATTGAAAAGCACCTCCGATGGCCTTCATTGCACTTTGGCCGTCAAGAAGAGAAACTAACGTTCCCTCCCATTCGAATAGTCCTACAGCAGAAAGCTTTTCTGAACGAATTGAAGTAGCGGGTAGGCTAGTAAGATTTCTCACTGAGATACGTTGTACATAACATACCTCATCGGCAACAAAGCCACTAAAGCTGGATTGATGCTTAATCACAACGATGTGACCAGACGAACTTTCGGTAGTAGAGATTGTCTTATGACCTGTTAATAATCTTCGTAAATCTACACATACATGAACAGTGCCATCTACGCTAAAAAGAGCTGAGGCATCAGAGCCAGCTCTATGTGGAATCGGATGAAGTTTTTGTATTGGAATTATCCTAGAGATGAATTCGCTTCCTAAGGCAAAGTATTCTTGATCGAATCTAAAAATAGTTAGGGAACGACGATTAGAATCATTGGTCGGCTCTGGTTCAGCTACAACAGCAGCTCTCTCTTTGAGTAATTCATCACTTAACTGTCGATTAAGTAACTTGTCTATACTCATCTAACCCTCTTGCTCTTACTTTGAAACTTTATGGATCTCTGTCGAAGTCGCGCGGATTCCTCCTTTTCATAAACTAAAAGTGAAAGAGCTAAGGCTGCCTCTGAATGACTAGGATTTAAATATAAGGCTTTTCTATAACTCTCGCTCGCGGCTTTCGAATTTCCCAATGCCCCACGTATCACTCCCAGTAAGTAGTGAAGCTCTGCGTTACTAGAATCATTGCATAATGATTGCTCACATAAGTTTTGAGCTTTCACGTACTCACCTTTATTCGCTAATTCTTCAACTTCGGTAAATTTATTTGACGTTACAATAGGAGTTGATGTTACTTTTTGAATTTGCCGAATGCTCTTTTCTCTAGGCCTAACATTTTGTTTAATGGTCTTAGTCTGAATTTGCTGCTGAGTAGAAGATTTACTCTTGTCGGTACTTGAATTAGAAAATTTGAAGCAACAAGAATTGTATACCGATACAAGATTGAGACTTGGATTTAGCGCAGCAATTGATTCTGCTGCTGTGAGAACTAGCATCCCATCTCTTGAAAGTATCTTAGTAAGCTTTAAGAGCAAATCAGCTTGATCCTGCATGTCCATGTAAATAAGCAGATTACGACAAAAAATAACGTCAAATGTACCGAGAGATAAAATACTCTCATCAGAAGCATTCATCTGAACGAACTCAACCTGACTCTGAATCGATGGAGAGATCTGGTATAGAGAATTGCTAATTTTTATGAAATTCTGTTGAACGTAGCTTTCCGAACAACCACGGAAGGCATAAAGATGATAAAGTCCTGACTTCGCACGACGAAGAGCCTCAACTGAGACATCAACTCCTACTATACAGTAATTTTCGTTACTCAAACCTAACTCATTTAGAAAGATGGCTATGCTTAGTGGCTCTTCGCCATGTGCACATGGTAGAGATAAAATGCGTACCATTCTTCTTGGATCTTTCTCTTTAATAGATAAAATAAAATTTTTAAGTGCTTCAAAACCATCGCGATCTCGATAAAACCAAGATTCAGATACAACAACATCTTCAACCAGTGCCTGTCGCTCAGATAGACTTGATTCTAATAATTCAAGATAAGTAAGGTTATCTTCTATACCTAAACATTCCTTCCTTTTGGCAACTGCTCTTTTAATTGGCATAATGCCGATGGATTCAGGATTTAAACCGATCTCTCTCTTCAAAATATGAACTACTCGATTTAAGAACTCGCATTTCATTGAATAACCACTCCTTCAAATTTAGGAATTAGCTCTTCAATCTTTAAACACTGAATAACTCCTCGCGAATCTTTCAGAATCGATCCCAAGTAGGGAGCACTGTTATCTTCTATTGGTGGGGGCGTTAGTTCGCTTGGATCAACATCTAAAGTTTCGAATAACTTTTCAACTATAGTACCAATTCTCCTTCCCTGATGTGGCCCAGAGCTAGGAACAACTATTAATAAGCGCGTATTCATTACCAGTGGCGCAGACTTACCAATTAGTAAGACACTTAGATCCACCACAGCCGTTGGGCTCCCCCTATAGTTAAAAGTTCCAGCCACAGCAGGGGGGAGGTTAATTGAGTGATGAAGCTTAACCATTGGTAAAATTTCTTTTACTTGAGTTACGGGGATAAAATATCTGTTCTCTCCAACATCAAATCTAAGCGTTAGCATCTACGTCTCCCAATCTGAAACCAGAGACGCTTTCTGAAAGCCGCACAGAAGCGCTCTGCAAATGCTCAATCGAGAGACTAGACTGCTTGATTGAAGTTGCGGTTTGTTGAGCAGCCTCGCTAAGCTGAGTCAATCCATCACTAATCTGTTGTGCGCCTGAAGATTGCGCCTCCATTCCATCATTCACGCTCTCAAACCGTGGCGTAAGAGTCTGAACCTGTGTAATTATTTCCTCTAATTGTCCGCTGATACTATCTATATCCTCAGCTCCACGTCGCACTTCATCAGAGAATCGCTCCATGCCCATTACACCTGCAGAAACAGCTGATTGCATCTCTTCCACCATCTTCTCAATATCAAGTGTGGCGATAGCGGTCTGGTCTGCTAATCTTCGAATTTCTCTAGCTACCACAGCAAAGCCCTGCCCAAATTCTCCCGCCTTTTCTGCTTCAATCGCTGCATTTAAGGAAAGTAAGTTTGTCTGATCTGCCACCTTTGAAATTGTAGTAACCACAGTATTAATTTTATTTGCCTTATCATTTAGGACAGCTAACTTTGCAGAGATACTTGCGCTGGCTTCCATAATCCCACGCATAGTCTGCTCCATCTTTTGAATACCTTCTTGCCCTCCATTAGCTAAGGTAGCGGTCTGCTCTGCTACGGTACTCACCTCTCTCATAGTTGTAACTAGTTGCTTTGAAGTGCTTGAAATCTCTTTTGAAGTTGTTTCAATCTGAATAGTGGTGGCTGCAATTTCAGAAGATGTAGCTTGCTGTTGCTTTGAAACCGCAGCTATCTCCATAGCCGAACTACTGACAAGTTGGCCCGAAGACTGAACTTGCAGAACCATCTCATGTAGATTCTTAATCATCGCATTGAAGGAATTTCCAAGTTCTTCTATCTCTCCACCACCAACAATGACTACTTTTTGAGTTAAATCCCCTTCTTTAGCGGCTTTTCTGGCGGCTAAAACAAGATGAGAGATTGGAACTGTTATCCCGCGTACGATGATCCAAGAAAGTGCGCCTAACAATAAAAACATTCCGATAGTAATTACAATTGCTAGAATCTGAGTATCGCGATACCCAGCTATTCGCTTCTCAAGCATCTGATTTAGAAGCTTCTGTGAATTAATAGATAGATCCGTTAGTAACGAACGACACTCCTCAATAACGGACTCTAATGTCTTAATTTTCAAACTTGCATCTGATTTAGTTTCGGAACCGACGCTCTGCTCCAGCTCTTTTAAAGATCTCTCTAAGTTCAGTATTATCGAGTGAAGAGCCTCTACTTTTAATTGCTCATCCTGACCCAGTGATTGTTTACTCGCTAGTACCGCATCTATTGCATCCTTTAATCGAGGAAGAATACTCCCAAAGACTATACCTTCAGTTCTTATAATCGCATCACGAGATCTGCTTTTTGCTAAGCTGTCTGTCCCATATATGTTACTACTCTGTTCCGCAAAAACTGATAACTGATCCTGAAGTTCTGGACTAAGGAAAACTATAACAATCATCAAATAATAACTCGCGTGCTCCGGGTCGAGTACTAAGCCAGAAGCATTAGCAATATATGTCCGTAATAAAAGAGCCTTTTCATCTAGTAGTTCAATCTCTTTGAAAACTTTCCTTTGATCAGCGCTAGCGATCGCAGTACGTATAATCTTCCACTGGTCTTGAAGTTCTGTTGGAGTAATTGGAAAGGCAGATCTCGTGGCACTAGCTAAGCCATACTCTTCTAGCGATTGTCCATATTTTCTATGTACTTCTACAAGATGATTAATCGACAAATCGATCTGTTGAGTACCGTATGATATTTTTTCTGAAATATTTCCATTGTCCGTTGCGGCAAAATAACCAGCATACTCAATGTCATGTAATCCAACTTCAAGTTCTGCAATATGCTTTAAGTATTTATTACCGTATGATTCTAATAGAGATGCCTTGATACTTTGAACAAGAGTGGAATGTAAAATGGTAGACGTTACAGCAATTGGTACAGCAAAGAGGGCTAACAGAACTCCCATTTTTCTAGATAATCTCAACCTGCCAAATAAAACCTGAATCATGACCTACTCCTTATTCGCGTTCTGTAAGTAATAAAGCAAATACGATGCCACTTCCTTAACAAAGCAAGATGCTGTAATTACTACATTTTTCTCTCCATATTAAAAAAATTACACACAAGGCATCACATTCTACAATGTAGATATTACACTATCCTCTTGCTTCAATAGGTAGCTTAATTCTAAAAGTCGTACCCTTTCCTTCTTCTGTCTCAAATCCTATTTCACCATTATGACGTTCAACGACACACTGATATGCAAGTGCTAAACCTTGACCAGTTCCTTTTCCTACAGCCTTTGTGGTGAAGAATGGATCATATATCTTTGAGCGAATAGCTTCTGGAATCCCAGTACCGGTATCTGAGATAGAAATTACAACTGACGTATCTGTAAACGAAGTGCCAATAGTGATCTTACCCTTATCGCCTCTAACTAGATCTAGTGATTCTTCTATAGCGTGAGCAGCATTGATTATTAAATTCAAAAAGACCTGATTTAATTCACCAGGATAGCATAGAATTTTTGGCAGTTTATCATCAAGCTGCCAAACGAGATCAGCCAAGTACTTCCATTCATTACGACAAACAGTCGAGGTACTCTTTAGTGATTCATTAATATCAGCAACAACCTTCTGTGAACCACCTGGATGTGAAAAGTCTTTCAGCGACCTTACGATCCGTGCTACTGACTCTGCGCCGGCTAGAGTTTGAGCAATTGCCGAAGGAACTTCCTCTGATAGATACGGCAAATCTAATTCACTTAAAGATCTTGAAAGCTCAAGGAACTCCGTATCATTTCCAATCGTATCTTTGTATTTACCAAAGACTGAAGCCGCTTGATTTACATAGGAAAGCATCTGACTAAATACATCTTTCATAAACGCGGTATTGTCACGAACGTACTGTATCGGGGTGTTTAACTCATGAGCGATACCAGCTGAGAGTCGTCCAACAGATTCGAGCTTTTGAGCTTGAAACAATTCTCGTTCAAGCTCTTTTCGTTGAGAGATATCAACAAAGACACAGACGATTCCACCATCACGCAGACCATCTTCACTAACAACAGAGACAGAAACGCCGAGAGGCACATGCTGTCCAGATTTATTAACATACAATTCCTCTCTATAGGCTCCATGAAGAGTTTTCATAAAGAGGTCATCTTCTATCCATTTTATCCATTCCTTTGGTAATACTGACGTTAACAAAGATCTGTTCCACTGTGTTCCTACTAACCCAAAGAGTTTCTGAGCAGCATTATTACACATAGTGATTTCAAGCGCAGAATTGGTCACCATGACAGCGCCGGAGAGCGCGTCTAAGATTTTTAGCAGATCGTCCCTGGATCGCTGCATCTCTTGCTTATCTAAATATAACTCCCGTGTTTTTGTTTCCACCATTTGCTCTAGAATTCTAACCTTCTCTCGCTCTCGCTCGAGTCTTTTCTTAGCAATCTCAAGCAACAGCCCATTATCCATAACCTCACTCCTACTCAAGGCACTTTATAGGTCAGAGAATGTCAATTCGAACTCACATTTTTCTGAACCTTCAATCACAACAACTTTTCTTTTCACATCAATCTTAATCCGATACTCATCAGCGACACCTTCAATAAGACCCTCAAAAAAATCGTAAAAACGGCGCGGAGATTCATAAATCATAATCAATTTATCTGTAGCGACATCTCTATATGAAAATCTGGGAGGTCGCGCATCACGAAATACTTTTTTAACTTCTACATGTATCAAGTCATCTATCCTCATTAGCAAATCTTTTGGATGAGCAAATGTCTCGATAATATCTGGAACACGCGCAGCCAAATGTGGATAGCAAAATTTTCCGAATGCTCTTGCCGCTGTAGGTAGCGATACGCTCAGCTTGCGAACAGTAGTCTCTAGCAATGTTGCAAAATCACAATCTGGATAGGTTCCTGGCCCAACGAATGGCTCCTTAGTAACTAATTTTGAACTAGCAATGTCATAAATATCTTCATAGCTAGCTTCACCCCAACCTTTTGAAATAAATTTTTCTAATAAATTAAAAATTTCGCCCTTCATGTATCCTCCGCTACCTAGAACTCATCATCATTCTCAATAGAGTCAATGAACGCGGCTTGCATCTCTACAAGGCGCTCTAATGAATCAACTAACTGGGAATTTTCTCTTATCCTGAGACAGTCTCCAATCGCGCCGACTAGCTCACCTATCTCACAAGGTTTACTGATAAACCGGTTAATTCTTCCGTAATTTATCGCTTGTTGAGCCACTTCGAATTCGAGCTTTCCGCTCAACATAATTCTAGGAATGTCTGGAAAATGCTTGTCTACAAATTGAACTAGTTGAGTTCCATGCAAATGTGGCATCTGTTGATCTGTGACTAGAACGTCTACTTCCCCGGCTCTCAGTATTGCTATGGCTTGAAGTGCATCGTTACAGGTCATCACTTTTAGAGGGAGAGATCTAAGCGACCTTTTGAGACTAGCAGTAAAGTTGACGTCGTCATCAACAATTAGAATAGCTGGCTGTTTCATATGTATTCTCCTTCAATTAGGTTGAAACACTTGAGTTCTAACCAAGATAGGTTCAGCTACTTGATATATTTTTGAATAGTTGAAGATCCGCGCTCTTAACGCTTCTGTAATTTCACAACCACTTGTTACGAGTAGTATTCCGTCAGCAGTTCTAATATCGCTGATTAACACTTGCCCTTCGGACAGATCTTTGAGTGGAATTTGCAACTCAATTACAGAGGTATCCGTAGATTGCCAATTTTGAGTTGATTCAAATTCCTTAAAAATCGAAACTATTAGCGGATCATATCTCTCTGAGTGGGACGTAATTTTAGTCAGAGCAACAATTCGACTTTTGCCAGAAACCCTATGTTTCCAATAGTCGTAGCAAATCTTTAGTATCTTACCATTTCTTATATTATTTCTATCTCCGGCCTTTAATGAGCCAATAATCTTAGCCACACCCTCAAGTCTCGGAATATTTCCAATTAATTTAGAAACAACTTCAGGAGCGCGATGAATCATCTCCTCTTCATCTTTTGAGATTGGCTCATTCTTATCGATTTTACTTAACAAAGACGTTGGTAGTAGCGCATGACCAAGTGGAGACAACATTGAGGCCAGTTCAATTTCCCAACTAGATTCAACATTAAGTTGCTGGCAGAATTGACGAACCATTTTTTGCAATTCTAGCACTGCACCAAATTCTTTTGGCATTAGAATTGACAGAATGTCGGTTATGACCTTAACGCTTCCTCGTAAAGTCCCATTTAGGAGTTCACGTTCGGACATGATTAAGCGTCGCTGCTCAATACTGCTATTCAGTACGGTTTTCAGTAGGCCGATATCACACGGTTTATTTAGAAATCTAAAAATTTGGCCCGTATTAAGTGCTTGTACCGCAGTAGCTTGATCTGCATTCCCAGTTAGCATCACACGAATTGTATCAGGAGCGATATTTTTTGCTGCTGCCAGTACCTCTACTCCGTTCATTTCTGGCATGTTCATATCAGCAACTACTACTGAATAAGGACCACTACTACGAATTGATTCAACACCTAGTTTGCCACCTTCAGCTGTCACGACATCGTAATCATTACGAAGCTGCCTCCTCATCGAAGATAAAAGATTTGGATCGTCATCAACAAAAAGAATCTTGGATAGCGTCATTCTATCCCTCCTAAATCTAGCATCGAGATTAGAGCCTTGCTTTTATACGAGGGAACGGAGACAGGTATTCCCCAAAGAGTCAGGAGATAGTTTGTAACTCCTAATGTTTTTTCGCTTATTTCTATAAAACTATCGAGTGTATTTAATTCAGAAGTAGATTCTTCTTCGAGATTCAAAAGTTGTGGCGCATAACATCCCGCGATCAAAGGACCTATGCCTCTCAGAAGAGCCGCTGAATATACGTAATCGGAATCTTCTTTGCTTCCTCCAGCATCGCCTAAACGCTTCGCTGCTTCCTTGGCTAAACTTACTGCCTTATCATTGACTTCGGTAACAGAGATAGCAGAAGTCCTATCTATGCCAGTTATAACTGCCCCACTTTTTACGTAGATCTCAGTTAAGGTATCTACCCCCAAAAGACGAACGGCTTCTCGTGGATGAACAACATCGCCAAAGGCCCCAAAAAACGAGGAATTTACAAGCTGGAGAAGCTTTGCGGCTAAGCCAACATCCTGCGAAGCAATTTCAATTAAACGTTCTAACGAAGGCATCGATCCAGAAATCTCTTCAGTCCACTCTAAGAATCTTGCTGAAGCTGCTGGCACAGCGGCTATGGAATTACATAGCTTTTGATATTTCTGATCTGAAACACTGTCTGGTAAGGCAGCAATTTTCTCTATTCGTTTAGTTACTTCAGAAGGAACGCATGGTTTAGAAAAATACTGATGAACGCAATCAATCGCTTTAACCACTATTTTCTGATCTGCTTGTCCAGACAATACAAACCTAACAGTAGTAGGACAAATTCTCTTAACTTCTCTTAGTAAAGTGGCGCCATCCATCTCTGGCATTCGCATGTCCGAGATGACAACATCAAAACAGCTTCTTTTAACTAATTCGAGCGCCTCACTTGGTTTATTCGCATAGGAAAGCTTAAAGTGTTTAAATTTATGTACAGACCTACGTATCGAAGCAAGTACGTTGGTATCATCATCAACAAAGAGAATTCTCTTTAAACCAACTCCACTAGCATCCTGCTCTGCTGTATCCATATTGCCTCCTAGTGCCTGTATAGGAGCAATAGTTAGGCCAGCCTTACTTGCCACCAGGCTTTACATATCACGAGCAAATTCAAATAATTACAAGAATGAGCTTCATTATGTAAAAATTATATAATGTAGAATCTACATAGTAACGATATATTAATTACCTACTCAGGTATAACTATGAAAAGAACTCTAAATCACAAACCTGCTACTACCTCGACTTCGAACTTCACAACTGTAATCTTTTCACAATCAAATAAGTTTATCAGTAAGCTTTCTCCTACATTAGAAAATGCTGGATATGTGGTACTTAGCGCCAACTCCATTTCGGATCTAAGTAGCATTGTACACGCCGAGGTTTCCACCATAATTGTCGATGGAGCAAATGAGAATCCTGATACGATGCTTCAGTCTCCACTTCTTAAATCAAGTTTTCCAAATATTCAGATAATTGTCCTTGGCGAAGAGTCCCATATAAAAAAGAAATCATCCGAGCATCCGCGGATCTGGAGAACACCTAACGCTCAGGATCAGGAAGCTTTCCTAATTTTATTAGCTAAAGCTTGTATTCTTTGGGAAATAAACAAAACTAACACAACTCTTCGTGCTCAGTTGGGGTCACCACAAACACCAGTTCAAATCATAGGCTCCTCTCCGCAAATTAGAGAAACGATTAATCAAGTTCAAAAAGTATGTAATCTTGATGCTAGCATCTTATTAACCGGAGAAAGTGGTACCGGAAAATCAACGCTGGCACGCTTCATACACCAACAAAGCAACCGTCGGAACAAACCGTTCGTTATGATTAGTTGCGCATCGATACCGAGGGATCTCCTAGAATCTGAACTATTCGGGCATGAGCGTGGTGCTTTTACTGGGGCGGTATCTGCACGCGCTGGAAGTATCGAGGTAGCTAACGGCGGAACACTATTCCTTGATGAGATTGGTGACTTACCGCTCGAGCTTCAACCAAAACTATTAACTTTTATTCAAGATCGAGTTGTAAAACGAATTGGCAGCACGTCCGAGAATAAAGTGGACGTTCGCGTAATTGCTGCTACAAATCGAGATTTAGCCGACTTAGTAAAACGAAAGGAATTCAGATCGGATCTTTATTATCGAATAAATGTTATTTCCATCGAAGTTCCTGCACTCAGGGACCGTATCAGCGATCTTCCACTACTCATAAATCACATAGCTGAAAGAATAGCTTTCAAGCAAGGAAAAGAACCTCCGACTCTGTCTGGAAGTGCGCTAACCAAAGCGTTCAACCATACTTGGCCTGGAAATATTAGAGAACTTGAAAATGTGATAGAGCGGGCAGTCGCCTTCAGTGAAGGTCCAGTAATAGAATCAAAAGATTTGAAATTAGGAGAAGTTGCTGAAAGTAGAAAAGGAGCAGCGCATACTGAATTTCCTCTCGTAGGACTCTCATTGAAAGAGATTGAACGCCGCGCGATAGAGGAAACTCTGAGGCATTGTGCTGGCAATAAAACTCATGCAGCAAAAATGCTCGGCATTAGCCTTAAAAGTATCTATAACAAATTGTCAGAATAATACTTTGTCCACCCCCGGCTTAAGATGTTTACTTACCAAGACATATTAGTTAGTTAGATCAATATTTGCTGCATTCTCTACAACTTGAAGAAGATCATGGGCAGTTATAATTCCTACTAGAAATTCATCTTCCACAACTGGAAGACATCCGATTTTATGTGTTCGCATAAGCTTTGCTGCCTCAGAAATGTGGGCTTCGGGATTAATAGTATAGTTTGCTGGAGACATCACATCTTCAACTACTATTGACCAAAGATGTTGATTCTTTTCAGCTTTAGCAATTCGAGTCTCAATTGAAGCAACTGAGACCTTAAGAATGTCGTGATGACTGATTATTCCTACAAGCTTACGCTCAGAATCAACAATGGGTACATGCCGTATGTGAGCCCATTCCATGATCTCTTTTGCAATAAAAATTTTCTTTGACTTCTCTAAAGTAAAGACTTTTTTCGTCATAAAATCGCAAACTTTCATATATCTTTATCCTGGCATAATCGTTCTTAGCAGCCCGTAGACATTACGCTCTCTGAATTGGTACAGTGAAGTCATGTTTCCAATAGATCATATCGGCATAGCCGTAAACGACCTAAAAGCTGAAATCGATAATTATATTAATAATTTCGGTTGCATTTTGGATTTAGAAGAAGATGTTCCCTCACA
>CAZYRE010000020.1:6960-25107 GCA_964650155.1 uncultured Bdellovibrionales bacterium | reverse complement strand
TATTCTCTGGTGAAGCAGTCGTAGGGTCTAAAATGGTAATTGGATAACCATCAGAATTAAATCCGATTCCTGCCTTAGAAGCCCAGGGATATCGCTGGTCGGAATCAGAAGAGATGAGTCTCTTCCTAGCCGACATGATATTCCAGTTTTCCTCTTTACTTGAAAAACTTGTTTGACATGAGTTATCGCTAACAAGAATGACCTTCTCTTTGATGTTTCCAGGAAGTAATTTGATATTTCCTGCCGAATCTTTTTTTAAGTAAAATTCTGGACATTGCCTGACATTTACTTCGCGACCAATATTATCCACGAGAGAAGTTGCAGTTGTAGTAGCGATGCCTGCTGAGATAAGAACATCTTTAACTGGTTCAAATATTTCTTGAGAATAATATTCAGCCAATGAAATTTGGCCACTTTTAAGTGCAATCGCCAAATAGACATCAAATGGTTTTAGAACATCATGCAAAAAAGCCTGACCTACAATTTCTCGCTGCTCATTTTTAGAAATGACTTCTTTTTGTCGTAATAAGCTTGAGATTGCCAGAGCAACTAAAGCGACCCCTGAACAATGAAGCCCAACGTTGGCAAATGATTCATTTAATGTCTCGCCCCAAGGATTCGCAATTGTATATATCTTGGATTCTGGATGTGTCCCAAGAATCTTAAATATTTGGTTGCTTTCCTTATATATTTTTTCAAAACAGTAGAAAGCTTCCCTGAGGGAGGGCAGTTTGCCGTTCTTATTTGACACAGTTTCTACTATCCGCACCTATTAATCCTTGCTCATTCTGTATTTGAGCGGGTATATCAGACTTGCGTAGAGTTTAACTAAGTTAACATTTAATCGATTTGTTCTGAAATAGACATTATGAGAATTCCAATTAGCATGAGTATTCTTTCCAAGGATGATCCGAAGCAGGCAATTAATGCAGCAAATCTATTGAAGCAAGCAGCTCATGACACAAGTAATTTTAAATTATCTTTGGTTATAGATGACAACCAGATCGATATGTATCAATCCGTACTTAAGGCACATCCAGATATGGATTTAGTTCCGGTTCCCTCAACCGAAAAGGGTTTACGAAAATGTTTTATAGGCGCATTTGAACATGCACTCGAGTTGGGCGGATACTTTATGATGGCATTGCCTCATGATGTCTATGGAGTGGTAAACCATTGGGATAGGTACGTAACAGAAAAGGTTGGATTTTTTGAGGATGATTTACTTTCTTTGTTTTCCCACCAGGATATATTTGGACGAAGTCCAGCTGTTCTAGAAGGTTGCTACTGTATCTCATATTCTGATCCTAATATTTTGCGACCGTTAAAAACGCTTAAAGATTTTTCACTAGATCCAAAGAAGCCGATAAATATAGATTTTGTAACTGCTTTTGAATTTTGCGAACTCTTTCCGTGCGTATCTTACAAAGTCGCAGAATTCGTTTTGAAGTTTTATAAAGCCGATAAGCAGCCGTTTACACATGATTTAGTTGTATCAATAATGCTTCAACAGCTTTTCAGGAAAACAGGAGAAAATCGTAACGTTTTTTGTTGGCCGGATAGCTTTAGGGTCATCAACGATCTCAACAGCGATATCGCTATCCGCAAATCGTCCTATGACCTATCAACTCTCATGAGTATAGTTGATGAAATGGCCGAATATGTCATCAAAAGCAAATGGACCACTTGGGAAGAGCAACTCAACGAGCAGAAGAAATAGTTCTAGTGGCCTTCCCAAAATGGAGATCTTCCAGAAATCCCAATATGCAAACGAATAAGACTCGGTTCGTATTTGTATCCATCTGGGAAAGAGGCAAGTAATTTCAGACAAGAACCAATTGTCTCTTCATAAAACTCGAAATCTACTGTTTCTGCATAAAAGCAAGCAGAGTTTAGCAAGTTAATAACCTCACCCCATTTTCCTTGGCAAGCTTTAATCCAAGAGATTTTTAGTTTGAGACAGGTATGTGCGCGTAAAAGATAACTGGTACGGCCATCCCAGCGATTGGTAGGCATAATTAATAGGAGAGATTCCCAGAATTCTATAGCTGTCTTGTGTCTTTCTTCTAGATGCCAATCAGGAATTAAGTTTATTTTTCGCAGCTCTTCTTGTTCAATAATCATTATAAAGAGTGATTCGATAGCTGGCAGGCCTTCCTTGGCGAGGAAGATATTACCTAAGTGAATAAAGAATTCCGTAGGATCTATAGTTGGATTATTTTTTGATAAGTCGTGTATTTTAGTAAGATAGCTCGCGGCGGTTACAAAATCATTTTGATATCCGGCTATCCCAATCTCAAGAGCATAATACTGGCCAACCAAGATAGTTTTTTCTGGAGAATTTATCGGCGCAACTTCAATAGCTCTAGCAAGCAATTCTCTCCCGCTATTTAAAGAAGAAAGATCTTCTTTAGGTAAAATTTTATGCCAATAGGAGATAATGTTTTGACCGATAGTGAAGTAAAACGTGGCAATTTCTTTTTTGAGTTCATTGTCGCCAGGGTTAGCCCTGAGTAGATTTTCACACTCTATCAGAATGTTCTGTATATTTTTCGATTCTTCTTGTTCAGACATATTAGTAATCACACTGATATCAAGTAGTTAGGATGCTTTAAATGGGTAATAAGTCGCTTAAATATAATAAACATTGTCTTTTTGTATTGGTAACTAATTGATTTTGGTGGATATTTAGCGCACGTAATAGGTCCATAACGAGGGAACATGTTTAGAAGCTCAGCTACACAATTTGGAAGTCATTTAAGACAATTCAATGTCAGCTTTGATCCGCTAGCTTCAGATAAGATACTAGCTCGCTGCGAAAGCCAATTGAAATTGAATCCAAATGATGAGTTGGCTAGAGAAACACTTATTTCCATACACGTTCTGACAGGAGATGGTGTTTGTAAAGTTGCCAAAGGAAATAATGCTCTTCTTGAAGAATCACTGAAGCATTGGACGCTTGCCTTAGCCCAGGTAGGTCAATCAACAAAGCGGAGTATCCTTGAGTTAATCGTTCGCACCAAAATGCGAGTTGCAATTGCTTGCCAATTGTTGGGCAAGAGAGAGCAAGCCAGGCAGTTGTATTTAGAAGCTCATTTAAGTTTTGCTGAATCAATAATGATTGATGCGAGAGGTGATGCTTGGATTCATGAAGAGCAAGCCTTTGCACTTTTTGAATCGTTTGCTAAGACCGCTGGGCCCTTTTGGCCAGGATATGAATTAATACATAACTCTCCGACTTTAAGTCTTATAGGCACATCAAATTATTCTCGAGAAGAAATTCTTTCTACTGAGTCGTCTTTGTTTGATACGCGGTCTTTGGCATCTTATAGGACAGAGATGTTAGGCTTTCACCTCCGTATTCGCTTACTCTGTGAGAGAGGTGTGGAGCTAATCAAGCAAGGTGAGCAAAAACGAGCGGTAGAGCTATTCAACAGAGCCATTTATTTACAAGAGCAGATTGAAGTACGTGCTTACTCTTCTTTGGCTGAGTCGATAAAAAGATTTCTTAAGGTCATGAATGTGCCTGAAGGGGAACTTTCATTCGCCTGGATCCATATGAGCGATGATGCATATGATCTTATAAGCGCGAATAAAAAGTTGGTAGACGCCACGATGGCTGATCGAGCTAAAACAGCAGCTAAATCGCTAGGGATCCAGACCTTACGTACATTTTCAGGGCGAGACTAAACTACGTACCCACCAACCTTACGGATATCGCTAACAGAATCACTGTCAGCTCTAGAGTTGCCCTCTGTTTGTATGCTGGCAGTAACTTGAGCTTCGAGGCCTTCGAAGTATTGATAGATTTTTAAGACTTCAAACCGTTTTCGCCAGTAAGCCGAGTCAGCAAGGTATTTAACCCCTAGGTTCCAACGTTCTTTGGCTGTCTCGACATTACCAAGTCTTGATTCAACCATTGATAGGAACATGTTTGCTAGAGGATGCTCCCTAGTGAATCTATCGCAGATGTCAGTGAGGATAGCCTGTTTCTTTTGCAATTTGACAGGCTCATGCATTGCTGCAATTGGGTAGTAGTTTATTAGATAGTCCACTACCAACCAAAGATCGTGTAGCTCCTCTCTGTTGGGGATATGAGTAAGTGGTTTGTGCTCAAAGAGGTTAATAAACTCTCTTGCTGCATTTCTTTCATCTTGTTCCCGTTTTCTCTGGTTCTCTGAGTTTCTAACGGTGTAAACTTTGTTACCGGTATTCTCTTTATTCTTCTTGATCTCGTGATCTGTAATAAGTCCCAACTGAACCATCGTCTGATAGATCTCAGTGTTAGGAAGAGGGGAGAGCAGCTGAATTCCATACCAATCCAACCCCATCTTCTGACCAAGATTAATAGTGTCTTGGATCTGGCTGAGAGTTTCATTTGGGAAACCGATGATTAAGAATCCACGAGTAAAGATCTCTGGATACTGCTTCATTAAGTCACCTACCATGTGGAAGTGCTTAACGCCGGATGGCTTATGTACGGCCTTTAATATTTCATCGTTTCCAGACTCAATACCGAAGGTCATTCCTCTGCAGCCGGATGCGGCAGATGCTCTTATTAGGTCTGGGGTGGCAGCAGCAGCAGAAGCAATTACTCCGTTGGAGGCACACCAGGTGATCTTAAGCCCTCGCTCTACGATACCATCAAATAGTTTGATAGCTCTCTGCTTATCAAAGAATAGATCATCATCGAGCCAAGCAATGTGAGTAACTCCGTGTTCTTTGTTGAGATGCTCAATCTCATCGATTACTGATTCAACGGAACGTGCTCTTACGCCTTTGCCGTTGAAGTTACGAACACTACAGAATGAACAGTGGGCACGACAGCCGCGATTAGTTAGTACGGAAGAAGCTTTGAATTCTTTTGGTAGCCAAGCTCTGTATGTACCGATCTCACCAAGCCTACTGTAGTCGCCAATCGGTAGGCCATCATAATCTGGGATTATGTTTAGACTTAGCGGATTTGGAGCTGCTCGGTTTTGAAGTGCTGTAGTCTTGCCATCATGCAGAATTGCTAATTGTGAGAGTTTTTCCTCACCTTCTTTGCCGTTGATAAAATCAAGAGCATCACCGAGACTTACGTCGCATTCATAAATACCAAGTACATCGATATCTTTGCTCTCATTCAATACAAATTCAGGTGAATTTGAAACGTGAACACCACCCGCGAAAATTGCCTGACCTGGACGAACTTTTTTAATAAAGCTGGCCATATCGCACATCATCCGGTGCGTCATCGTAAACATACAGGAAAGTGCTACTAGATCAGGATTGAAAGTTTCGATCTCTTCGCGGATTCTACGCTCCATCAATTCTTGAAGCTTGTCGTTGATCTCGCCATTGTCTTCGTGATTGCCATCGATGGCAAACTTTAGAAGTTCATAATTCAAATCTACTAGGTGAACTGTATAGTCACGACTTCGTAGCGCGCTTACTAGAGCAGCTGGTCCGTATGGAGGCCAAGCGTAGTATCTACGCTTCATGGCTTGAGACAGTTGAAAGTTAGCTGTTTCAAATGGAAAGGGATTAAAGATTAATATTCGTTCGCAGCCATTAGGAAATAAGCTTAGAAGTTTGCCAGCAATTGCCTCGCGGGCAGCATTTTCTAAATTTGCTTGCTCTGTTTCCGGAGTAATGACTGATAGTGTTGATACGGCAGGTTTAGCAGCAGATTGATTCTGAAGATCGGTTGGCTTATCCATGAACTTCCCCTTGAATAGCGTCTAAAAATATCGACGAGACCTAATTGGTAAACGGAGTTCCCACACCCCGAGGACCAGCCTCAGAATTCGATAGGAACACCATATAAGTAGATGACAATTGTGCGAAGGGGGGATTCTTTATCTAGGGGTATAACAGAAATTATTTTTAGCTATAAATATGCTGTAACGTATCGAATTAGCTGAAAAATAGGGACAGGCCCCGTTTTCTATAGAAAACGGGGCCTGTCCCATATCCATATTCAATTACTCTAGCCACTCTGGCTTATTGAGCTTCAGTTCAAAAGGGATCTTTCTGGAAGTCTTACCCTCATCATATGGAACACCTCTGTTAAGGAATCCCATGCTGTATTGAGGTCTAGCCCTGTATGGCGATCGATTTGGATGAGATCCATGGATCAGATTGCCATGCATAAAGCAGAGGCCACCTTTTGGCACGAACATATCAGTGGCGGTGTACTTTTCAGGCACTTTAACCGTTTGACCTGGACGAGTAGTCCCGTCTGCCGCAACTTCCTCTTTCCAGCTCTTATTATGTTCGAAAGGTAGAATGTCTTCCACTTGAGATCCTGGCCAGAAGATAAGACCACCATTACCTGGATCGCTGTGTTCTAAGGCTAAGTGCACAATGATGTATGCACCCTTAGGAGCTTTTGGATACGAGTTATCTTGATGTGGAGTCCAGCTTTGCTTGCCGTAAGTGGTACTTGGACGTTTAAACAAATATTGTGAATTAAGGCCTGTTATCTCTGATTCCTGCACTTTTTCAGTAGCAGCAACAACAGCAGGATCCCGCATCAGAGAGGCAAAGAATTCAGAACGACGATGAATATTTAGAACTACGGAGAATTCATCATCAGCAAACGGTCTAGCCATTTTTTGTATGAAATCACAATCCTCTTCGGAGACTACATTTTCAACAACCAGATATCCTTGTTCGTGATATTTGGCTAAATCCTTTTCACTTAGATTAAACTTCGGATTCATTATCCGAACTTGACCGTTATACATATAGTTCTCCTTTTTTAATAATGTCATAACCGCAGATTCGGACATCTTTCCCTCTGCTGATAGTTTTCCCAATCAGCGCACATTCCTGTGCTTTAGTTAAGATGCCCCAGCGCGTCTCTGTGGGATCCAGATTTTGCATCCATATCCCAAGTTGGCAATCCATTATCGCGCGGCTCCCATACTAGTATGCAGAAGGCTGATTGGACTAATGATATAATTTGCTCAAGTATGTATCAGGTCAAATCAGCAACTTAGCTCAAATAATCAGTATAATGCCCCAGTTTAGTTACTCTTTTGTCTTTTATGTCGATAATAAGGCATGAGGTTTCAAGAGAACTGATATGTCTGAAGTGGAGTCCTTTACTCAAATTACCACCCATTCGTTCTCCGTTTCTGGAGACGCGGCTACTGCCTTGTCAGGCATCTCCGCAAGTTTATGTATTATTTCTGATGTATCTCGAACAAAATTTCTATTTCAAAAAAAAGATAACGGTTACCCAATACCTGAGATCCGTGGACGAATTTCTATGTTTGGCGGTGCACCAGAAAAGGGTGAGGATCTTCTAAGGGCAGTTAAAAGAGAGTTGCATGAGGAGCTTGGCATCTCCTCACTAGATAAACTTATCTCTTCAGTTATACCTTGGAGATGTTTTCCTGATCTACCAATTGGTATAAGACCCGGCACTTATAGTTTGATGATCTCTTTGGCCACTCTTACAGATTCCGATTTTAAAATTTTAGCAGCAGAAATTAAGAATCCAGAAGTAGTGCGCGAAGGTACTGGCGTATGTTTGAGCAGAGAAGAAGTCGTTACTTTAAGTGAGCTTTCTGATCCTTGGGCTTTCTCTCAGAATCTTGTCGTAAAGAAATTTATCTCTGAATTTCTGATTTAATATAATTACTACGTTAAATTTCTTCCTCTAAAAATAATGCTGGCTAGAATTAGGGCACTTATTGAATAGGTAAGGCTATAGCAGAGAGCCCAGCCGAGCTGAGAAGCAGAAGCTCCAATTCCGTAAACAACAGAGTTGCTGATTGATAGCTTATCCAAGTGTGGCAACACCCAATAGATAACCTTTAAGATTTTGGGTTCTTCTCCAGCGGGAGCAAATTTCATCAGCTCCTGGATATATTCAACTGAGCGACCAGCAACGAAGATACTGAAGGTAAATAGCCCAGCTAGTGCAGGAGTTACTACTAGAGTTGAGAAAAATATAGCCACTGCGGTTATGATCACGAGTTCAAGATTTATGAAGAGCGCGGCTTGAATAAGAAGTAGATCTAGCTCCCGATTAAATAGGTATACGAAGATTACTAAACCTGCGGTCATAAGAGTTATCATCATGGTAACAGTCATTAGTAATCCTAACTGTTTCCCAGCTAAGAATTGCCAGCGAGCAACGGGTTTAGAAAGTATATTGTAGACTGTTTTTCTGTAGATCTCTTTGTGCAGTAATGAAGCACCGGATATCACGGTTAGAATGACTGAGAATAAAGAGATAGCCATCAGTCCAAAATCTTTTATTACTTTGACTTGATCCCCGATCGTGACAGCTCCAAAAATTGCTGAAAGAAAAACAAGAGCAACGCCAAAGAAGAGTAGGGTATAAAGCACCTTGCCGCGAACAGATTCCCGATAGGTATTTAGAGCAATTTGAATTATAGAGTTCATTTTTTATCCAGCCCAGCTTCTTCAAATTTAACTAGTTTTACGAATAGATCTTCAAGAGTGCCTTTAACAAACTCATACGATTCGATTTCAATCCCTAGAGCCAGAGCTTTGCCTAAAGTCTTTTCAGCGGATGCTCTGTCTTGGAATGAAAGTGATAGCCGTGATGATCTTGCGTCATCACTACGAACGCTTTTCCAAGAAGTTGCTTTAATTTCTGATTCGTATTTCTCAAATCCTCTGAGGATCATCTCGTATTGTCCTGTGCCAAGGGATGATTTGTCTCTGATATCAAAAATTCCTTTAATTTCGCCTTGGGCCATTATGGAAACTCTGTCGCATAAGAATTCAACATCTGAGAGTACGTGAGAGCACATAAATATAGCGGTACCTGACTTTCTTAATTCTATGAACAGGTCTCTAAATTCTTTTCTGCCTATCGGATCCAGTCCTGAAAATGGTTCATCTAAAATTAGAAGTTTTGGTTTTGCTACAATTGCTTGAGCTAGGCCAACTCGTTGCGTTAGCCCCTTTGACAGGGTTCTCATCGGACTTTTTGATTTAGCCGATACTTTGACTGCATCTAAAGCGGTACTAATCGCGGTAGAGAGCTCTTCTTTTGGAATTCCAGAGAGAGAACCGTACATCTCCATTATCTCTGTTACAGTAAGGTAATCATAAAAGTAAGGTTGCTCTGGTAAGTAACCAATAAATCTACGAGTAGATATGTCACTATTAATTTTATTAAATATTTTTATGCTGCCCGAGTTTGGATTTAATAATCCAAGTATACATTTGATGGTTGTGGTTTTCCCGCCTCCATTATGACCAAGGAATCCAAAGGATTCTCCAGCTTTAACATCAAGGGTGATGTTTTTTATGGTTGGCTTGCTTTGTAGTGTCCAGTTGTGTCGATAGGAAAAGGAGAGGTTGTCGACAGATAATACAATTTGCTCGCTCATTGCTTACTTGCCTCAAGTTTGGCTTTAGCTTCATCAAGTCTTCTTTTCAGAATGTTTTTTGTCATCGGATCGGTTGTTCCTTTAAGCATATCTTCTAAGAAAGTGACTGCACTCGCAGGATCTGATCTGACATCAGTCATCTTTTTTGCTGCGATGGAAGCTAACATTGGGGGAGCATCTGGGAGCTTGGATGCAAATTTAAAATCAGATATTGCTTTATCTACATCATTCCTTAGTAGATAAGCTGAAAATCCCCGAAGGTAATAGTAGCCCCAGTAACTAGGATTTACTGAGATTGCTTTATCCAGTAATCGTGCGCTTTCTTCTGGTAATTGAGCTTCCCACCCGAGCATCAGGGCACCAAATACAAATACGAACTGATTTTTCGGATCCAAGGTCGTGATTAGGTCACACATATGATAGAGCCAGCGATATTTTTTATCGCCGCGGTAATGCTTTCCAAAATAGCTAACAGTGTTGAACCATAAAAAATTAGAGAGCGCATTATTATATCCAAGGCTTAATAGCTTTAGGTAAGGTCCCTTGGGTAAATATTTAACTTCATCTTCTTCAGAAATTTTTACAGAATTCTTTTTATTTTCTGCAATTAGTTTAGGTAAAGAAAAATTGGCTATCCAGATTGCTACAAGCAGAAGAATTAAATGAGTTAATATTCGGCGCATATCGCTTCAACTAACATTAACTTTTATGAAGCCATCATCGGTTCTTTTGGTGTTGAGGGACAAGCCATGGATTCATCAGAGCAGATTTTTGCTGAGATGTCCGAGGCAAATTTATATGCCCAATAAGCACCTAGAACTTTTTTTACATAATTACGAGTTTCTTTGTAGCTAATTAACTCAACCCATATCTCTGGTGGAGTATTAGGATACCTAGTAAGCCATCTATCTACAGCTTGGCCGCCAGCGTTGTAGGCAGCGATAGCGAGGTGCCACTGATCTCCGTACTTATCAAACAGCCGCTTTAAGTGATTGGCTCCAAGTCTGATATTAACATTTGGTCTAAAAGCATCTTCAGGTCGGCCGTCTTTGTATCCAGTAAATCCTTCAAGTTCAGCAGTTGGCGGTATTAACTGCATAAGTCCCATGGCTCCCGATCTAGAGATCGCTAAAGGATCGTAAGCGCTCTCAGTTCTAGTTATGGCCATTAAAAGAAGAGGATCTACTCCAGTCCGGGCACTCTCGTTTTTGTAAACATCTAAATATGAATGAGGGTAGAGAATATCGATAACAGCCCCTAGGCACTCTTTCTCTATGCGCGCGTAAGCAGATTCAGAAGCTCGCAACTCTTTAATGCTACCGGCTGGTGCTCCGAGGTCTTTCACAAAGTTTGCGCGAGCTCGAATCTCTCCTAGATTTTCATTTCTCTCTTTTAGGGCAAGACTAACCTCATCTTCCAATATGCTAGTCATCCCGTAAGTTGCTAGCTCTGCAAGATAACTTCTAGTGCCCTCTGGAAGCGCTACTGTGTGATGATTGCATCCAACGGAAGAAACGAGTTGTCTGAGTGGTTCTTGGTTCTGCATCTCGTATGGGCGAGCAATTGAGGCACCTTTTTTAAGCCAGTAATAGTAAAGTCTAGGATCTGTTAGATAGGAGACTTTAGAGGCAGGTTTTTGCTGTTGCGCTAAATCGGACCAATAGGTGATAGCTTCACTGTCATAGTAATTGTCTCTTGGATTTACCTTTTTAAGACGAGTTAAAACTCTAGCTGCTTCTTTGAATTTACCCTCACGAAGATATAACCAAGATAATCTAAATCCAGTTTGAGCAATGTAGGGATGCCCGCCTATCTGGTAGAGCCAATTAAAGCTTTTGATAGCTGATGTGTAATCTCCTTTCTCTTCTGCCGCACGAGCTTCTAGATAAGCAGAGAATGGAGTTTTGCCTATCTGCTTTAATCGCTGCTCTAGTTCAGCATGCTCATTTTTATTCCAGGCGCGTGTAGCTAGTTCGCTCAAGGCTGAGTATCTTAAAGGTCCTGGTTTTTCTGCAAGATTTGCAATGTATCTTCTACAGTTTTCGGTTTGGCTTGTTGCATCAAGAAGAGAAATTTTAAGGTCAAACACGGATTTTTCAGACTGGTCATTTATTATATTGCGAGCAATTCCATCCTCTAATGTAGTAAGAGCTGCTGCAGGTTTTTGATTAATTTGTAAGGAACGCACCTCTTTTATGATGTATCCGCGAGAGGCGGTTACAGGACTTAGAGAGGGGATTGATTTCACTAAGTCATCAGCAATAATTCTTGCTTTATGTGCAGCTATGGTTTTTGGATGTACGAGTTGAACGTCTTGTAGAGAGAGGAGGCAGGTCTTAAACTCTTTTCTTTTGCAGGCTGAGAGCGCAGATAGATATGAAAGCTCAGATTTTAATAGTTTAGTTTTTCTTAAAGTTAGTTCTCCCATTTTTTTGGAGTTAACTATTGCTGTTGCCTTATCGAGTAGGCTCAACTCGAGAGTTAGTTTCTCTTTGTAAAGTTTTTGAAGATGAGATTTAGGTTCAAGTATTACATTTTTTAAGGAGTTTTCTGCTTGAGAATACTCCTGTTTTGATATCTGCGCTTCGACAGCTAACAACTTGGCCCATGGACCAATAATCGTGTCATCCTTAAGGCGCTCGATGATCGCGCTACTAAGATCGTAGTTCCCCAGTCTGACAGCCTCTTGGGCCTTAATATAAAGAGCGCCTTTAGCAATACCGTCGTAATCATCAGCAACGACTGTAAATGCTCCAAAGAGTACTAGGCTTAAAAGAAGGGTCAAAAAGGTATTTAATTTCATCATGGTTGAAACAATTATAACTAGAGGATATTGTCAGGAAAAATCGACAAGATACAGCCTAAAAGATACGTAAAGTTATGTGGGAAAAGTTAAGAGCCGTAGAAGAGAAGTTTGAAGAGCTTTCCCGTCAACTCTCCTCTCCGGATACGATAAAAGATAGAGCTAAATTTCAGAAGTTCTCAAAGGAACATAAGGACCTTTCTGAGCTTGTGGCAGTTTTCCGTGCCTATAAGAAGGCTAAAGAGGAACATCAGGGAAGTTTGGACCTGCTTAATACATCCAAAGATCCAGAGATGCTTGAGATGGCTAAGGATGAGTCCAGGATGTTGGGGCTTGAGTTAGAGCAGCTTGAGAAGCAGCTTCAGATGTTGCTCCTGCCAAAAGATCCCAATGATGAGAAGAACGTTGTTCTTGAAATTAGGGCCGGCACTGGTGGGGATGAGGCTTCAATCTTCGTTGGTGATCTTTTTGATATGTACAGCCGGTACGCCTTGTCCGTGCGCTGGACGGTGGAGCTTATAAGTTCAAGTCCTGGTTCTCATGGCGGGTACAAAGAGATAATTGCATTGGTAAATGGCCATGGTGCATTTAGCCGACTCAAATTTGAACGTGGCGTCCATCGAGTACAAAGAGTTCCTGCTACTGAAGCACAAGGAAGAATTCATACCTCCACAGCTACTGTTGCTGTGTTGCCTGAGGCTGAAGAGGTTGAAATAGAGATCAATGATAAGGATCTCCGTATTGATGTCTTCCGTGCCGGTGGACCAGGTGGTCAGAGCGTAAATACCACCGACTCTGCCGTGCGAATTACACACATCCCAACCGGTGTCGTTGTTTCGATGCAGGATGAGAAATCACAAACCAAGAATAAAGCCAAAGCTATGAAGGTTCTTAGAGCTAGGCTTTATGAGGCTAAACAAGCCGAAGCTGATGCTGCCCGTTCTGCTGATAGAAAGAGTCAGGTGGGAACAGGGGATCGCTCCGAGCGAATTCGTACCTATAATTATCCTCAGTCCCGTATTACCGATCACCGTATTGGATTAACTCTCTATAACTTGGCACAGATTGTAGCTGGTGATTTAGATCCAGTTATTAATCCGTTGGCCGCTCATTATCAGGCCCTTGCTCTTAAAGGTGAGTCTGCTTCCACCACTATGGTGGCAACTCCTGATGATGACGATTAGGTATGGGTAAGAGTGTAGCTACTCTGCTTCAAGATGGCACGAGCGCTCTTGAAGGTTCCTCTCCAACTCCTAGGCTAGATGCAGAAGTTTTACTCGCGCATGCCCTAGGTAGTGAGAAGCTACAGTTAGTGTTGAAGCGAAATGATACTGTTACTTCCGACCTCGAAAGTAAGTTTGCTAATTTCGTTTCACGTCGAGTCCAAAAAGAACCGGTTGCACACATTACTGGCAAGAAAGAATTTTTCGGTCGTGATTTTAAAGTCACCAAAGATACTCTTGTTCCTCGCCCAGAAACTGAGCATCTAGTCGAAGAAGCGATTAAGTTTGCTCCCACATTATCTCAACCAATTTCAGTTCTAGATTTAGGGACAGGCACAGGAATTCTGATAACCACAATTTTACTTGAGCTTCAATCTCGCAATATTCCTTGTAGTGGTGTTGCCACAGACCTTTCGCCTGAAGCCTTAGAAGTAGCCAAAGAGAATGCTCTCAATCTTGGCTTAGAGACAGGCATTCAATTTTTACAAGGGAGTTGGTGGGAGCCAGTCCGCACACTTAATAAAAAATTCTCAATTATCGTTACTAATCCTCCATACATTGCAAAAGGGGATAATCGAGTTTCTCCCGAAACACGATATGAACCAGATTCTGCCCTATATTCAGGTGATGATGGGCTTGATGCTTATCGAATTATTATTCCGGAGCTTTCCAGCTTTCTTGCCCCAGGTGGCATTTTCCTTGGCGAAATTGGATTTGATCAAAGAGATACTATCTCTAGGTTATGCTGCAGCATGAAAGCTACTATTGGGACTGATTTGAGCGGTAATGATAGATTCATCAGAATACCATCTCTATCTACCGATTGAGGAGTGTCTGCGAACAAACCAGATATAAGTTATAGATCGAATAGGTACATGACAGAGCAATAGCTTCATGCGATATCTCTGGGGTCGAACAACATTCTTTGAGGCTGAAATGATTCGGTTCGCTATTATGCTTTTAATTTTGCTCATGATCGGAGTTCCTCATGCATCGGCAGAGAGAGCACGAGTGAAGCTATCAGTAACAAAGAGCTCTTATGCGATATACTCTTGGGTGCAAGATCCAGAGGAGCCTCATGACGGAATAACTCAACCACCTTACATGATCGACAATTGTGGAGATCCTCCAGTTTTTGATAATTGGTGCGGGATTGAGGATTTTAAATTGGCCACAGTTGATTGTGCCATTTTGACGACACAAGATACCCTCAATTCTAAGAATGCACTTCAGCTAGAGATGACATCCAAAACGAGTGGCGATAACTCCAGCGCTTATCACGAAGTCGACAATGATGAATGTATCGCAAAAATTGAATGCGCTTACGGTGGAGGACATACTCCAGTAGGAGAGCTAAAAAACGTAGTCAACGTACCTCTGGCTTCTGGGGCATGGTGCATAAACTCTACTAGTGAGATTGTTTGTCATTCATCGAGAACTGGCTGCTCAACTGATGGTTATGGTTGTACATACAAATTGAGCTGTACTCATCGTGATAGTTAATTCAGATAGCGAGTAATCATGAAGAAATCACTGTTAGTTACATCCTTTTGTTTGATATTTTCGGTTGCCTTCTCCTTTATCGGCTGCTCTGGCAATTCCGACGGAGGATCCGCCACTCTGACTCTGCGAGTTGAACCAAAAACTTATTCAGTGACTAACTTGAGCGTCGTCCCAGCTTCAGCACCCGATGTTAACAACTTGAAGTTTCGTTCTTTAGAGGGTTGCACAGCGGATTCTGAGGCTGAGCGGTGCCCGTATGAACATTTCGATTTAGCAAAAGTTCGCTGCCAGGTTTACGTTGGTAGCCAGGTGTTAGGCCTGTCTGCTCGAGCTAAGGAGGATACTTCGGTAAGTGTTAGCGGTTCTTATTCAGGATGTGTAGATAGAGTTATCTGTGGGTTTGTAAGAGTTCAGCCAGATGGCTCATATGGATTAGTTGATCTTGATGCTGTTTCGACATCGATTAGTGTTGATGGGTTTGAAGGCGGTTGTGGCGAACTTGGCACCATAAGTTGTCGGTCAGAGCGAACTGGATGCGACCAAGATGGATTTGGATGTAGCTATTCCTTAGTGTGCTCAAAAGGGATCTAAGCATGGTACTTGCGGCGTATTAATACGTCACGTGGGCAAATGGAATTTGTCCAATAAGTTACAAACCTAACTACGCAAAAATTGTCGTTTAGAGGCAGCGTCCCCTTAGGGTAGTGAGAACTTCTTCGGCGTGTCCTTTTGCCGAGACCTCATCCCAAACCGCAGCAATTTTTCCTTTCGGATCGATGAGAAAGGTAGATCTAATTGTGCCTTTAAATGAGCGGCCCATGAATTTTTTTGTGCGCCAGACGCCGTAGGCTTTTTGAATCTCGCTATCAGGATCAGAGAGGAGGGTTACTTTGAGTTTTTTGGCTTTTACAAATTTTTGATGAGAGGCGCAGCTATCTTTACTGACACCGATTACTTCAGCGTCAAGTTTTTTAAATTGGGGAATCAGCCCGGTAAATTCCTCAGCTTCAATGGTGCAACCTGGGGTGTTGTCTCGTGGATAGAAGTAGAGGACTACCCAAGCACCTTTTAGGTCTTTTAGGGAAAGTCTCTCTTCCTCAGTAGTTAGCGCTGTAAACTCAGGGGCTTTGCTCTTTAATTTTGGTAGGGCCATGAAGGAAATCGTACTTCTCTTCGTCAGAATCAGCAACATTGGGCGTAAAAAGCAGACTGCTTGAGTTAAGACCGAGTCCTTTGTAGTTTAGGGACCTTCGAGAATAGTAATTATGTCAGAATTTATTCAAATACATGGGGGAAAAACCCTCTCTGGTTCGGTCAAAATTAGTGGCGCCAAGAACGCGGCACTACCTATGCTTATGGCCTCTCTTCTAACAGAAGAGGAGGTTGAGTTTCGTAATATTCCAAATCTTTTAGATGTCGATCTTACAATTAATCTCCTTGAGCAGTTTGGTGGTGAAGTTTCTTATGTTGGAAACACGATAAAAGTAAAAGTTCCTTCACTTCGCGCTGTGGAAGCTAGTTACTCATTGGTAAAAGCCTTACGGGCATCTTTCTGGGTTCTTGGCCCGTTAATCGCAAGAGGTCGCGTTGCTCGTGTTGCTTTGCCAGGTGGAGATGCCATCGGAACACGTCCAGTTGATATCCATCTAAATGGACTTACTAAGATGGGGGCCGACATTAGGTTAGTTCACGGCGTCGTATTTGCTGCTGCTCCAAATGGCCTTAGAGCTGCTGATATTGAATTTCCATTTCCATCAGTTGGTGCCACTCATCAAATTATGATGGCTGCAGCTTTAACTCCCGGAACAACTGTAATTCGGAATGCTGCCTGTGAGCCCGAAGTTGTAGCTTTAGCTAATATGCTTCGAGCAATGGGTGCAGAAATAGAAGGGGCAGGGACTCCAACTATTGCCGTGACCGGTAAAAATGAACTTGGTGGCGGTAGAATTAATATGATTGGGGACAGAATTGAAGCTGGGACTTATCTATTGGCCGGCGTAGCGGCTGGAGGAGATGTCAAAGCTGAAGGAATCGATCCAAATCATCTTGGATCTTTCCTCCAAATTCTGACTGATATGGGCGTAACAGTAGAAACTGGTCCAGAGATGGTCCGAGTTAAGCGTGAAGGACCAATTCTTCCCGTACAAGTTAAAACTGAGCCATTTCCTGGATTAGCAACTGATCTTCAGGCCCCATTAATGGCCGCACTTACCCTAGCTCACGGGGAAAGTTCAATTGAAGAGAGCATATTTGAAGGTCGATTTGGTCATGTGCAGGAACTTGCTCGAATGGGAGCAAAGATTGAAACACATGAACGTAAAGCCATTATTACTGGTGTTTCTTCACTGAGCGGTGCACCTGTAGAATCCACTGATATTCGAGGTGGCGCTGCTTTAGTTGTGGCTGGCCTAGCGGCTGAAGGTATTACCCGAATACACGAGATTGATCATCTGAGAAGGGGATACGAAAAGTTAGAACTAAAACTACGTGGACTAGGCGCAAATGTTTCTCGCCGTCCTGATGAGATTGAAGATGTGGTTGCCATTGGTTGCTAGAGAATAATGGAACAGGTTTCTTTAAATATTATCCCTCGATTACCTTATAGCTCTGCAAATTTCATCGCACATGAAGGTGTTGCCGAGACCGAGAGAGTTTTGAAAGCTATTACGTTGAAGACAGAGTTTGCCTCTGCTTTTATTGTCGGCCCAGAGAGAAGTGGCAAAACGCATTTAGCTGTCTCAATGGTTGAATGGCTTGGGAGACAGGGAATTGATGTTAGATTCGTAACGGGGCTTGATATTCCAACACTTGGCTATGAGTTAGATTCTAAGACTGAAACTGCCCCAGAGGTAATAATCATTGATGAATTGCAGGATTACTTACTCTCTGTTCAGCCCGGAGGTTCTGGTCAATTTGTGTCACTTTTTGAATGGGCAAGACGTCATAATACGAAGTTAATTCTGTTTTCAGGTGTTACCATTGAAGAGCTTCCTTGTGACGATCATGTAAAAAGTCGTCTTCGTTCATCCCTTAATTTGTTAATTGGTTCGCCAAGTGAGCACGAGGTTTCTGCCATAATAGAATCTATGTCCAAGCAGCGCGGCTTTCGTTTGCAACCAAGAAATCTTGAATTTCTAAGAAGACGGTTGGGTAGGGATATCTCTTCACTTGAGAAGTATCTTGATAGACTCATTCATTTAGCACAGGTACTTGGAAGATCTATAAAGCGCGACCTTGTTTCCGATGCGCTGTAAAT
>CAZYRE010000020.1:0-6860 GCA_964650155.1 uncultured Bdellovibrionales bacterium | reverse complement strand
AAATTCGTGCCTGTCCCTATAATCCGAGCGAATCTTTCAGAAAATATTCGGCGAGTTCTTGGTGTGAATTGCCAGCAACGCGGAAACCGCTATCATGTTTAATCACAGCTCTCTTTTCATCTATTAACCACCAGGCTGGAACTCCGACTCTACCGACAGCGATTGAGAATTCACGATTTGTATCAAGATAGACGGCCCCGCCAATTTCCTCAGCCATAGTAATTAGTTGATCTTCGGAATCCATAGCTGAGATTATTTGGATCCCTACGTCTTTATTGGTGGTAAAATTGTCACGTATCGCTTGAATGATTGGAATTGAACCGTGACATGCTGGACACCAAGGCGCAACCAGTACGATTAAACATTTCGGTTTTCCTGTACACGAAGCACGATCGTATCCCCAGCCATGTTTCTGAAGAGCCATGTTTGGTATTATCGATGGTGCCGAGAAGAGAAATTTCGAAGCCAATATAACCATCGAAAGGATCCCGATGACTAAGAGGGGGTTAATTCTTACATTCCGTGTTGAGTGAGTATTTATTGAAGGAGCTTCCGTAGCTTTTTGGACCGTTTGATACCTGTTAATATTTGCGGTAACGCAACTTTCACACAGAAGACCTCGAGAGGCCTCATTTTGAGAGCACTGGACACATTTCGCCATGTGGAGAAATTTGCAGAGAAAATAAATTAGGGACAGGCCCCGTTTTCTATAGAAAATGGGGCCTGTCCCTAATTTATAGGACTTAACTGCCTGATCCCTGGTGGTGAAGAATGGCATAGAAAGGTAAATATGCTATCCTCTGCAATCGTTTAAGCAGGCCGTTTTAGGAGGCTTTAAGGGACATGACAAAGCGCCGTGTAGTTGTAACAGGACTAGGAATCGTCTCCCCACTTGGGCTCACTACAGAGACTACGTGGAATGGAATACTTGAGGGACGTTCTGGTGTCGCCAAAATCACAAGGTTTGATGCCACAGCCTTTAGCTCAAATATCGCAGCTGAGGTTAAGAACTGGGATCCATCCCCATACATCGAACCTAAAGAGGTAAAAAAGCATGACCTCTTCTCTCAGTTCTCTATGGGTGCTGCTGCTCAGGCCTGGAGCGATGCAAAGTTAGCAAATCACTCATTCGACCAGAATAAGATGGGTTGCATCATAGGTGTTGGAATGGGTGGACTTACTACCCTTGAGGAATACCACAAAGCATATCTAGAAGGTGGTCCACGAAAGATCTCCCCGTTCCTTATTCCTAGAATGATTAGCAATTTGAGCCCTGGGCACATTGCGATTCAGTACGGACTAAAGGGTGTTAATTTTGTAATTACCAGTGCTTGTACTTCCTCTACCCATGCCTTTGGCGAAGCGTACCGTATGATTGCTTCTGGCATTCAGGATGTAATTCTTACTGGTGGAGCAGAGAGTACAGTAACCCCAACAGGGATCGGCGGATTCTGCGCTCTAAGAGCACTTTCTACCCGTAACGATGCTCCTGAAAAGGCTTCGCGTCCATTTGATAAAGATAGAGATGGGTTCGTATTGGGTGAAGGCTCCGCAGTTCTTGTCCTTGAAACTCTTGAGAGCGCAGAGAAACGTGGCGCAAAAATTTACTGTGAAGTCGTTGGTTACGGTGCATCGTGCGATGCCTTCCATATGACTGCTCCACCAGAAACTGGTGAAGGTGCTGTTTCCTGTATGCGTGGTGCTTTGGCGGATGCCGGAATGATGCCAGCTGAGATTGATTACATCAACGCTCACGGTACTTCTACGCCAATTAATGACCCTGCTGAAACTGCAGCGATTAAAACCACCTTTGGTGATCATGCTAAGAAGGTGATGGTTAGCTCGACGAAATCTATGACAGGCCACTTACTTGGTGCTGCTGGTGGCATCGAAGCTGCTTTCTGTGCCATCGCAATCAAGGATGGAATTGTGCCTCCGACCATGAACCTTGAAACTCCTGGTGATGGATGTGATTTAGATTACGTTCCAAATAAACACCGTAAGCAGAAGATCCGTACAGCAATGAGTAATTCGTTCGGTTTTGGTGGAACTAATGCTTCTATTATCGTGAGAGCTCTTAACTAACTCTTAACTAATACGGGGCTTTTGTTGTGGGTTCAGCCGCTGAGGATTTCTTAGACGAGCGAATCAGAGCCCAGGACATACTCTTAGGCGCTCTTGGTTACGGCGAAGATGCCACAATCCTTTCAGTAAAACAGACAGAGAACGGTTACTCAGGAACTGCTCGGTGGTCAGACGGCGAAGAGTTTGAATTCGAAAGTCAGGATCCACCAACAGAGCTTGAAGTTTGGGCGCTGACGATTCTTCAAGCTTAAGGCGTGGATTTTTCTCTTATAAGTCTTAAGCCTGCAAATACTATAAAGGCGCCACCAATCAGCGAGGACCAGGCAGGGATCTCTGACCAAAAGAAAAATCCAAGAATGAGAGCAAATAATACTTCACTGAATGAAAATGTTTGAACTAGGGATGCCGGAGCATATTTAAATGCGCTGGTATAAAGAATTTGCCCAATTGTACCGGTAATACCTATAGCTAAAAGGGGAAGTAGCATCTGATTAGAAGGCACAACAAACTGGTGGCCAAAAATAAGGGCACACAGAAGTGATGCCCAAAAGCAGAAATGAGAGATAATAGTCAACGAATCTTCACTCTCGTGAAGTCGTTTAATAGAAACTGAAACTATACTGTTAGTTATAGCGGCTGCTAGGGCGGCAAGACCACCAAGGTTTAAAAGATCATAGGTTGGCTTTACTACGATTACTAATCCTATTAATCCAAGAAGTACATTTACAGTAAAACTAAGAGTAATTCTTTCTCTAAGAACAATTGCTGACAATGCTGCTGTAAAAATAACAGAGGTTTTCCATAGGATTGACCAGTCTCCAAATTTAAGGTGTGCAATTGCATAAACTACGCAAAGGAAACTTATAAATCCTATGACTCCGCGGGCAAACAGTAACTTTTTATGAGTCCCCCAAATATTTACTTTTCTATGTATGGCGTAAGGCAGAATTAAGGTGAGAGTTAAAATCATTCTAAAGAAAGTTATTTCTGTTACTGGAAGTTCAGAGGAGCAGATCCTAACGAATACCTGCATTAGTGAATAGGTAAGGGATGCAGCTATGATTAAGTATATACCACGCGATTTTTTACTAACTTCGTTCACTCGTTGTTAATATGACATATAGAACCAGGCATATCTATATTTTTTATCTAAAGAGATCAATCTATTGGCATTAAATTTGTCAAGTTAGCTTGACAATATGCATAGTCAGCCTTACAATCAAGCTCAAATGAATATTGAAGCATTAGAGATAATTAAGAAGTTGCGGGGGTTAAATAGTTCTAAAATTGCTCGGATGGCGGGGGTTTCACGCCAAGCAGTTTCGTTGTGGTCAAAGGAGGCGGATCGAAGCGGAGGGTATCCTTTTGCAAACGTCAGGAGTGCGACTGTCGTGAAGCTTGTTGAGTCTCTAGGGATTGGGGCGGATAGGCTGCTTTCTTCAATGAAACACCAAGAGAACAAGCGATACATGCGTGACTTTGAGATTGAGTTTAATTGGGACAAAAGCTTTCCGAGCTTCACAGACTTTGTGGTGGAACTATTAAAAGGGGACCTTAAAGCCCTATCTCGTTTTGTTCAGACAATAGGCCTCTTTGAAGCTTCAGCTATACTAGGAAAGAGTATTTGGAAAAGATTTAGTTTATATAAACGATTTATGCACCCGAAGCGAAGAGAGCAGTGCGAAAGGATATGGAAGATTCAGAAAGACCTAAATTTAATTTAGCTAAGAAAGTTCTCCCTAACGGATTGGTTCGGGCGTTAGAGGAGATCTTTAAGTTAATTCCTGCAGGAGTATTCCTTGTCGGAGGCACCGCCTTGGCTGGATTTTATGCTAGTCATAGAAGATCTGATGATCTTGATCTCTTTTGTGAAAATCAAGAAAGTTTTGATTTGACGGTCAATGCGATAAAGCATCTATCTACCAAGGGCGCTGTTCTTGAGAAGGAGTTTAGAACCCCAAATTATTATAGAACCCTAGTAACTTTTGGTGGTCATACCTTTACCTGTGATGCTGTGCTTGATCCAAATATATTCAAAATTGGGCAATGGTTCGATTCAGGAAGTGGGATAAGGGTGGCTTCTTTATTGTCATTGCTAAAGATGAAAAGTGCCACTTTAGTCTCAAGAGGGAGCGAAAAGGATCTTTTCGATTTAATTTGGCTTTTTGATCGATTTCCACAGATGACAATAAAAGATTTCATTAGCTTCGGGGTTGAAGTGGATGCAGGTGTCAGTGGCGAGAATATGATTTATGCCCTAGGTAGTACGGAAATAAAGTCAGAAGCTTGTGGATTTTGCGAAGACTTAGGAAAAACCAAAGAAGATGTTTTTAAGAACATCGAGATATTTAGAAGTAATTTAATTAAATCACTTTCTCTTTATTTACATCAAAAAAAGCCGACTGGAGTATTGGCCGAGATTATTCAAGATCTTAAGAAACTCAGAGGGAAGTAAAGCGAAAAAACAAAAACACCCCATTGCTGGGGTGTTTTTTTGACTTAATAGAGTCGGGTATTACTACCAACGATCTCCACCGCGTCCGCCGCCGCCGCGACGATCACCGCCACGATCTCCGCCACGTCCGCCGCCACCGCCGCGATATCCGCCGCCGCCGCCTTCACGAGGAGCTTGAGGACGTGCTTCTGAAACTCTCATTGCACGACCTTGGCAGTCAGTTTCGTTAAGATCAGAGATAGCTTTCTGAGCTTCATCGTCAGAAGACATCTCAACGAAGGCGAATCCCTTCGGTTGACCAGTCTCACGGTCCATGATCAAATTCAATGATTCAATGGTTCCGCATCGAGAGAAGATATCCCTCAACGTTTGTTCATTAGCGCTGTATGGCAGATTGCCAACGTATAATTTTTTACCCATGTTTCCTTTTATCTAACTTTCTGAATAAGACTTCGCGGAGACATGAGCATCATTACTCGATAACTCGTTGAGGTGCAGATTCCGACTTAAATGTAGTGCAAAACCGCAATCTAATCAATTTTTAGGGCTCATTAGGTGTTTTATCGCTAAAGAGACTCCTAAGTTTATGGAAAATGATGCTTTTAAGGTATTCTAGAAGGTTCAATCAAAGTTGTTGATAATTATTGTTTTTTTATGTCTTCAGTTCCCCTTCTTAGCGCACAAGATCTCAGCAAAACCTTTGGAGTTAAGACTCTCTTTGAGGGGATTACCTTTTCTATCATGCCTGCTGAAAAGGTAGCCTTAATTGGGCCGAATGGTTCTGGCAAATCCACACTTCTGAAAATATTAGCGGGAATAGAAGACCCTGATGGTGGAGTAGTTTATCCAAGAAGAGATCTGCGCTGCACGTATGTGCCACAAGAAGATCGATTTAATGAGAATTCTACTGTTAGTGAAGTCCTAGTCCAAACGTTGGTGGCAGCTGGCCATGAAGAGTATGAGATAGATGGAAAGGTGGCACTCGCACTAAGTAAGGCAGGTTTCCCTGATAAAAATATCACCGTTTCTAAATTGTCTGGTGGTTGGAAGAAGAGGTTGGCAATTGTCAGGGGATTAATTGTTGAGCCTGAACTTCTTTTACTCGATGAACCAACGAATCATCTGGATATTGAGGGGGTGCTATGGCTTGAAGAGTTACTTGGAAATGCTCCGTTCGCCTTAGTATTTGTAAGTCATGATAGATATTTTATAGCTCGACTGGCTGAAAAAGTATTTGAACTCAGTCGTCAGTATCCGCAAGGATATTTCTCTGCCAATGGAGATTACGGTGATTTCCTAGAAGCTCGTGCACTTTTCTTAACTGGCCTTCAGCAAACCCAGGAAAGCTTAGCCAATAAAGTAAGACGTGAAGTTGCTTGGTTAAGGCAGGGTGCTAAAGCACGGACTACGAAATCAAAGTATCGTACTAATGAAGCTTTAAAATTAGTTGATGAACTTAAAAATTCCCAAGTTATTCAGCAACGCGCCCAACTAGAATTTGCGGCTTCTAATAGAAAATCTAGAGATCTTATTAAGATTGAAAACGTTTGTAAAAGCATGGATGGGCGCAGGCTCTTCAATGATATTACCTTCACTCTTTCCCCTGGAGTCAGGCTCGGAATCGTAGGTCCTAATGGAAGTGGCAAAACTACATTCGTTAAGACACTGCTAGGAGAATTGAAACCAGATAGTGGAAGAGTAGTCACTGCTAATAATTTACAAGTAAGTTTCTTTGATCAAGCAAGACAAACTCTAGATAAATCAGTGACATTGAAGAGAGCATTGGTACCAAGTGGTGGGGACGCTGTAAGTTTTAATGGCAAGAACCTACATGTAGTTTCTTGGGCCAAGCGATTTCTGTTTTCAAGTGACCAACTCTCTGTTCCAGTAGGACAACTTTCCGGCGGGGAACAAGCAAGATTGCTGTTAGCTCAGTTAATGCTGAAAGAATCAGATATTATTCTTTTTGATGAGCCAACAAATGATTTGGATATATCTACCTTAGAAGTTTTAGAAGAGAGTTTTTGCGAATTTCCTGGTGCGATAGTTTTAGTGACACATGATCGGTACCTACTGGATCGTACTGCAACGACAATTCTAGGACTATCGCCGGGCGGAGGCTCGTTTTTTGCGAGCTATTTACAGTGGGAAGCGGAATTTCAACGGCAGCTTGAAACGAATAGTGGGTTAGTTTCTCAACCGCAATCACAAGCTCAAGCGTCAACTAAAAAGGTCAGTCTAACTTCCGATGAGCATAAAGAGCTCAAAGGCATAGAGTCCAAAATTACAAAGGCTGAAAAAGTGCTCGAAGAATGGAATG
>CAZYRE010000019.1:14073-25214 GCA_964650155.1 uncultured Bdellovibrionales bacterium | reverse complement strand
GGCATTACTAGAGATCGAAATTCAGCTCGATGATTTAATACAGAAGGCCGGAGGAGTAGAAGGAATAAGACTACTCGATTTAATAAGCTCACTTCCTCCATCAGAAAGAGCCGCGACTATAAATTCTTTTATAGCGACACTAGAGTCAGAAGATAAAATTGTTAGCCGCGCAGAACACGATAATTTCAGAACAAGAAATTATATGAAATCTGCATTAACCCTCATCGAAGGAGGAGCACAAAAACGGGAACGTAAACTGGCCAGATGAAAAACTCTAAATATCTGGCAATAAGATACGATTCTAAGTTACTACTACGTAACTTGTGAAATTACCCGTGAATAAAAAATTTAATTCTTTTACATACTCAACCATTGCGTGGTTACTGATTGTTGCATCTCTGATATTTATATTAGGATCGCAAGGGACATTAAATTTCAATCCGATCATTTCTACCTTAGATCCCGATTCAGATCAGTACATTCAATTTGTTAATCAAATTTTGGGACGCCCACATCATACGTTTGGCGACACCAAGAGTTATCCTGATGGACTAAGTTCAAGGTCTCCAGGTTACCCATTCTTACTTTTACCATTTATCTACTTTCTTCCATCGAATACAGCTCTTGCCATCTTACTAAGCCACTCAGTTTTGTTCATAGTTGGACTAGCTCTACTCATCAAAGCAACCAGAAATTTTGTAAGCCCCAGTGCAGCCTGTCTGGCTCTAATAATAACCTCTATCCCTATGAGTTGGTTTTATTATGCGGCGCTTACTGAATGGGCAACCTTCATATTACTAATCATACTGTTTGCCTCCATTGTTATCCTTCGTATAAAAGCTACAAGAATCAACTTCTACTTTTGCTGTCTTACTACGTCTTTTCTCGCATTACTTCGTCCAGAGTATGCTCTTTTTATCCCTTTTGTGTGGGCTACTACCATCAAAACCTCATTGCTCTTAAGATACAGAGTATTTGGTACATGCCTTGCCGTAGCAATTTTTTCTATCTGGCCAATCTTCAATTTTATTAAAGGAGCCGGCACAGACTCACCTCCCGCGGTTTCGGGACTTTTTATGATTGCCTCAGCGCTCGGCCCGCCTCCCAGCACTCTGGTTGAAAATCAAGAGGCCGCATTAACAGAACTAACGAGACTACTAGATCTAAGTGGCGCTCAACTTGAACCTATTGATTACCTACCAATTACTTGGCTTGATCCAACATCTATTTTCTCTGCTGCCGCAAACAATACCAAAATTGCTGAAATGTTTCGAAACCAGCACTCTCTCGATATTAAGGACTATTATCAAGTTATTAAAGATTATTCTATTTACTCAATCTCAGCACATCCTAAAAAATATATTTTATATTTTCTTGCTGGTATTGGATCGCTGATTTGGACTCTTCCTCTTACTTTAGTCCTATTTTGGATACATGCTAAATACAAATCTTCAACTACCACTAATCCGCTATTCGTTGGCGCCATCTCAATAATTTCTATCCATATATTAAGAGGTATTTTTATTTCTGCTATAAATATTCAACATTTAAGATATTATGCTCCTACATTCTTTGTAGCTTGCATATGCGTTATGCTTACTGTGATTGCTACAAAGAAACAAATCTTTAATGCTGCTAAGTAAGTCCAATATTATCTATTAACCTAATGCCATCCAATTCTACAGCAACTAAGAATCGACTAGTTGGGATAATACTTTTTAACGGCAAAAGCGTGGCCTCATCAACAATCTGTAAGTAATCAACTTTGATCTCTTTATGTTCACTTAATACAGCACGGCCAAATTTGATAACATGCTCAACATCCTTCTCCCCTTTCAAGACCAACTCACGCATAGCACTTAAACTTTTATATATTGTTGGAGCAACTTTTCGCGCCTCAGGTGAGAGTCTTACATTTCTTGAACTCATGGCTAAACCATCTTCTTCTCGGAAAGTTGAGCCACGCACTATCTCTATATCTAAATGAAGATCTCTAACCATCGTTTCTATTATTCGGAGCTGCTGGAAATCTTTCTCACCAAATACAGCCAAGTCAGGCTCAACCAAATTAAAAAGGATTGTGACGACAGTGGAGACCCCCTTGAAGTGACCTGGTCTTGATGCACCCTCTAAAACTTTGGGCAACTCAGCTAATTCTACCCAGCTCTGGAATTTATTCTGATAAATCATCTCTTTTGTCGGAACTAGAACAGCATCCGTACCAACAGACTCAAGTAACTTAAAATCCCTCTCTAAATCGATTGGATACTTCTCAAAGTCTTTTGGATCGTTGAACTGGGTTGGATTAACAAAAATTGAAGCTATAGTTTTTGAAGCCTTCCCCTTTGAGATTCCGATTAAACTTAGGTGACCTTGATGTAGGTATCCCATAGTTGGAACAAATCCGATGGTTTCTCCATTCTTACGCCAACTCTTTGTTGTTTCTCGCAAGCTCTTAATGTCATTAAATACTTTCATGGGTTGCTCCAATTTCTCCCGTGCCAAATCCCCCTACTTATCCTTCGTTATACTTATTGAATCAAGCACGCCTTGTGGGGCTTCTCACTCTCAAGTAAAACCGGTTCTTATGAAGTACATTCAAAATTCATCTATCATCCTCCTTTTAATCCAACTTTGTCTTTTGGCATCTGGGTGTTCGACCACAACAGATGAGTTAGCGGCACTAAAACCCGTTGAACTCGGAGCCTCACTCTCTGTAGATACACCTGAGGCTGAACTAATTAGAGATGCTCAAAGGTTCTATGAAAACAGATTATTTAATAATGCTCAGACTGCGTTTGAGCAGATCAGAGATGGCTACCCATTCGGTCCTTATGCAGAATATGCCGAAGTAAAGGTTGCCGACTGTCATTTCTATACCTACGACTACCTGACTGCCTCCTTGCTTTACTCCGATTTTGTAAAACAACACACCACTTCACCAAATGTACCTTATGCATTGGTACAACTGGGCCGTAGCTATTTATTACAATACACCGGCCACGGGCGAGACCTTGAACCACTGCAAAAAGCTCGAGATACTTTTGCTGATCTATTAAAACGATACCCAAACACCATCTATACAGGCGCTACCAAAAAATATTTAGCAAAAGCAGAGAAGAAAATTATTGAGCATGAAAAGTTAATCGCTGCCTTTTATAAACGAATGGGACAAGAAAAGGCTTCTTTGGCTAGGGCTCAACGTGCAGATACTTTGAAGGTGACTTTCCAATCAGAGATAGACTCCTTGCCCGCACCACAGACCGGCGGACCTGGCTCTGTCGAAGTTCCAAAATTAGTCAGAACACAAACTCCTCCAAAGACAGGGAGTGGGCAAAAGGCGGCTCTGACTAGTCTTACCGCTAGTGGCTCTAGTATTCAGGTGCTTAGAGTAAACTGCATTCCAGAAAATGATCAGATAACATTATTTTTGAGCAAAACTCTGACCCCAGAGCAGCTTTCTGCCGCAGAGAAGGGTATCTCTGTAAAAGCCGGACAACTTATAACAAAAATATCCAATGCCTCAGCTAATCAATCTCAGATTGATTGTTTTACCGAGAAAGATCTAACGCTCGAGTCAGACGGCACTATAAAGTTAAAAACGGCCAAATCTGCTGTGATCTTTGGTTTAGATAAACCATCACGGATGGTAATAGCTCTAGAGTAGTGGCGCTCTCCATTTTGCAGTGATAGATAGAAAGAATGAGCGGTAATTTTATCGACAGACTACGTTCTATTGATCTTCAAATACTTGTCGATCCAGATCTTGTAGCAAAGTTAATCTCTACAATAAGAATCGTATTAATTATCGGTTCGCTAATACTTGGAATAATACTGGTTAGGGCAATTATCGATTCACAGGTAAGCTCGTTCTTAGATCAAACCCTGGCTTCCTCTGCTACAACACAACCCGAAATTAAATTGGCTACTTCTCAGCCTAAGAATTATCAAATCATAGTTGATAAAAATATTTTTGGGGCAATTGCTGTCCCTCCCCCAAAGACAGAGAAGCCTGCCGAGGTAAAACCGATTAGCAAATTACCCCTTAGCCTGTTGGGAACTTACCTAAGTGATGGAAATGATTCATATGCAATCATCGAAAATCAAAAATCTAAGGAACAGGATGTATTCCTGAAGGGAGAAAAAATATTCAACGAAGCTGACTTGGTTAAAATTTTCGCTGATAAGGTAGAAATCAATAGAAACGGCGAGCTCGAAACACTTCTCCTGGATGAAATTCCTGGAATGACAGCAAGCGCTCCAGGGGAAGGCGGGGTTACAAGTGTTAATGAAAATGAATTTGTGATTGATGAGGCCGAACTAGATAAGGCCTTGGAAAACCTACCACTTCTTCTTCAACAAGCCAGAGCAGTACCGTACTTTAAGAATGGTCAGGCAGTTGGACTCAGGCTGTTCGCTATTCGGCCTGATAGTCTCTACACCAAAATTGGACTTAGAAATGGCGACATTATGTTAAATATAAACGGCAAGGCCCTGGGGGATCTCACCGAGGCTATAAAGCTGTTTGAAACTTTAAAAACGGAACGATCCTTTACACTTGTACTTGAAAGAAATCGAGAAACAAGAGAGTTTAAGTACGACGTCCGTTAGTTTAAGATACTTATAGTAGCGTTCAAAGTACGGGAGTTAGATGAAAGGTAGCCGAGCCTCGGTGCGTAGTGTCGTTTTTATCGCGCTGTGCGCCGTGATCACATTGCTGTATCAGGTGGCAGCACCGTCACGACTATTAGCCCAAGGTGGTGACGAAGAAGCTGAGGTCAACATACCAACACCACCTCCTCCGCCAAGCGGAGAGGATGCAGAAGAATCTCCTCAATCTGGAACTGAGATCCATGTGAAGGATGCAGAGATTGGCTCAATCATTAAAATCTTTTCCAAAAAGACCAAACAGAACTACATCCTTGATGAGCGCGTGAAGGGAAAGGTATCTATCTTCCTCCCCTCTAAAGTTTCAGACAGCGAGGCCACAAGAATTCTCGATGCCATCTTAGCGTTAAAAGGATTCACCATCGTTCCTGTTGGTGGCAACGTATACAAGGTAATACCCTCTAAAGAAGCTAGGAAAACTACCATCCCTACAGTAACTGAAAATGGAGATGAAGATCCCACGGCAACAGTTGTCACCAGATTAGTAAGATTAAATTACGTTGGCGCAGAAGACTTACAAAATCTTTTAGGCCAACTAGTCTCTCAAGATGGGCTAATTACTGCATACGCACGCTCAAATTCATTAGTGATTATCGATTACGCCGATAATATCAAAAGAATTACGGATATTATCGATTCAATTGACGTACCTTCATCCGATACTGACATGACGATTGTGCCGATAGTTCATGCAGATGCCAGCGAAGTTGCTGATACACTCAAAGAAATTTTAAACGACTCGAAAGATGACGATGATTCCTCTCCAAGCCGGGCCGTTGACATAATAAGGAACAGACTTAGAGAAGCCGCCGCAGTAAGAGCAGAAGGACAGGCTGGTGGAGATGTGGGTGGATCCAACGTCGGGTTTGCTGCAACAGCAAAAGCAGCCAAGATAATCCCCGATCTTCGAACCAACGCTATTATTCTCGTGGCTAACGAGGCAGAGACAAGTCGATTAAGAGCGATCATCTCTAAACTCGATAGTCCGGTAAATCTCTCTTCCAATAGATTCTACGTTTATAGATGTCAGCATGCTAACGCTGAAGAGCTTGCCGATGTTCTTGGCGGTCTTACTGGTGGCGGCTCCTCGGGTGGCTCCTCATCCTCAAGTGGTTTCGGCCTAAGCAGAACCTCCTCTTCCGACTCCGATAGTGGCGGACTCTTCGGATCCTCATCCTCCTCTTCGAGCAGAAGTAGATCTCAAAGTCGATCCCAGGATAGATTGGCTTCACAAAGAAGAAACCCTGGAGAATCCAGATTAAGTGGCAACAGTGGAGGGGCAACTTCTGTAAGCTTTGGTGAAGACGTCGCTATTACCGCCGATCCCGCTACGAACTCATTGATCATTGCTGCAAGCAAAACAGATTATGAAAAGATTATTGAACTCCTTAGAGAGTTAGATATCAAACGTCGTCAAGTATTAGTCGAGGCTACGATACTTGAAGTAGGCATCGAGGATAGTGTTGATCTTGGGGTAGAATTCTCTTCGGCCACTGGTGGAGCCGACGGTGGACTGCTGGCTTCTAATAGCTTGGGTTCCCTAACTCAACTCTTTACAAACCCTGCAGCCTTAACAAACTTTACTATAGCCGCAGCCAGTGCTGGGACAATTAAACTGCCTGGTGGCGCAACGATCCCATCCCAAGCTTTGCTCGTAAAAGCTGCCCAAGCAAGTAAGAATGTAAATGTCCTCAGTGCGCCAAATATTCTTACTACTGACAATGAAGAAGCAGAGATCGTTGTTGGCAACAACGTTCCCTTTATCTCTAGTACATCGACTACTCAGGAAAACCTGAACAACACATTTAATCAGGTAGATAGACAGGACGTAGGCATAACATTAAGAATAACTCCTCAAATTAGCTCCGGCGATTTCGTAACTCTACACATCTTCACAGAAGTCTCTGATGTGGTACCGGGAACAGCCAACTCTACACTTGGACCAACTACTACACTTAGAACAAGTGAAACTACTGTAATAACAAAGAGTGATCAGATGATTGCAACCGGAGGCTTGATCTCAGATAACGTATCTGACAGCAGTTCTGGCATCCCATTATTAAGAGACATCCCGGTGCTAGGGCAACTATTCAGCGTGAATGGCAATACTAAGAGACAAACAAACCTTCTTATCTTTATTACCCCGAAAATCATCAAGGACCAATTTGATTCCCGTGAGGCTACTAATACCTACAGGGATTCCTTCGAAGAGAAGATGGAGACTGAAGACATAAAACCTGAAAGGTCGAAGGTCTTGAGAAACCCAGCCCTTGATAACGTAGCTGAAGCAACATTAGTGGATGGACCAAAGCCAGGTACTATTCGGGCCTCTCCACAACCTCCAGCTCCTACATTACTAAGTGATGTTCAAGGATCTGAGTTTGATAATGAAACTCAAAAGTCAGGTTCAAGCAACAAACTCTCCTTTAAGTCATCTCCCCCGATCCCCAAATTATTGGCTGAACAAGGCACCAACGAAGATGTGCAAGAAAATGAACCTGCCTCTACTGAGATGAAGGCGTCTTTCGATGAACAACTCGACTCTGGATCTGCATATGTAGTTTTACGAGGATTATCAGAAGTGCCTCAAGAATTCGCTGCCACCCTGCCCTTTCCTTATTCACCTGGACGGCCAGTAGGACTAATTGTCCCAAACGATTCAACCGTGGCTTCAGCTAATTTCTTTGCTCCAGGATCAAGGTTTGGATACCGCATTGCTAATAAAATCATAGAGTTTGATGCAGTTGGTGTGTATCACTCCTCATCAGACGCAGAGAAGTTTAGCAAACAGGAGCGTGTTGCATGGCGCACTATGTCCCCGCATGAGATAATCAACCTTGGACGTGGTCCATGGATTCGACGATAGTTCAGATGATAGCTCCGAAGGTAACACCTACGGTTTGGTAATATATGGATCAGGAGAAAACACCCCCAAATGCTCAAACTGCACACGCAGGGGAACCTCGATTACTCTCGAAATTGTTCGGATTAAAATTCATAGAACGGCTGGAAGATCCTAACCCACCTAGAACATTAATTCGCGGGGATTTTGATCGTATTGCAGGATCATGGGGGAAACAGTTCTCAACAATACCCATTGGTGAAGCAAACGGTAAAATTATTGTTGCAACCTCTGATCCTTTAAATACGGAAGCAATCGATCAGATCCGACTCTGCTATCAAAGACCGGTTGAAATTGTCGTCACTACTGCCGAGGAGATTACCAGAGCAATAAATAATATACGTAGTCGCCTGATGAGCGACCGCACAAACGCCCTAGATGATGAGGAAGACAAAGGTGATTTTGAGCAACAGTTAAAAATTGACGTTACTGACGCAGAGGATGATGACGCCCCGATAATGCGTTACGTCAACTCATTAATCTTCAAAGCTAGCTCCGAGAGGGCCTCGGATATTCACATCGAACCATTCGAGCAGAGTTTAAAAGTTAGATTTAGAATTGATGGTGTCTTAAAAGACGTTGCCACTGAGGACAAAACTTTCCAAGCCGCCATAGCTTCCCGCATCAAGGTTATGTCTGGTCTCAACATCGCCGAAAAGAGATTACCTCAAGACGGTCGTATCGGAATTAAAATCGCCGGCAAAGATGTAGATATCCGTGTCTCTACAGTACCGACCCAGTTCGGCGAGCGAATCGTAATGCGTATGCTTGATAAGTCTTCTGTGGTCCTAGATCTTGAGCAACTCGGTATGGCTCCTGACAAGTTAAAGATCTTGGAGAATCTGATTACTCGTCCTCATGGAATTATCTTGGTTACCGGACCTACCGGCTCTGGTAAAACAACAACTCTCTATGCGTGCCTAACAAGAATCAACACACCCAAGCTCAATATCCTAACGGTAGAAGACCCTATCGAATACCAACTTGATGGAGTTGGTCAGATGCAAGTTAATTCCAAAATTAACTTCACCTTCGCTGCTGGACTTAGATCTATCCTCCGTCAAGATCCGGATGTGGTAATGGTGGGTGAAATTAGAGATGCTGATACCGCTGAAATTGCTATTCAGGCATCTCTTACTGGTCACTTGGTTCTCTCTACTCTACACACAAACGACTCTGCTAGCTCTGTGACTAGGTTGCTTGATATTGGAATCGAACCTTTCCTAGTCTCATCAAGTCTTTTAGGTGTGGTAGCGCAACGGCTAATTCGGAAGCTATGCCAATCCTGCGCAATCTCTTACGAGATTAACGATGCAGAACTTCGGGAGTTAGGAATTAATCCCTTCACAGTCACCAATCGTTTAGTAAGAAAACCACATCCTGACGGATGTCCAGATTGCCGTGGCACTGGATACCGAGGGCGAGGTGCGATCCATGAACTCCTATTGGTTGACGATGATATCCGTGGACTTATTCTACAAAGAACAGATGCTGCAACAATTAGAAACCTTGCTATCACAAAAGGATTTCGAACACTGCGAATGGATGGGGCAGAGAAAGTATTCAGCGGATTCACCTCTGTCGAAGAGATCCTGAGAGTAACATTAGAAGTAAGTGACGCAACTTTAGAGTAGGTCTGAGTAAACCATGCCTGTATTTGAATACGCCGCACTCGATCGTACGGGCAAATCAATAAAGGGATCCATTGATGCGGAAAACGTTCGTGCGGCGAGGCAGCGACTGCGAACCCAAGGTGTTTTTGCAACGGACATAAAAGAAAGCCTCAAAGCGATCTCTGAGCCATCAAGAGATGTCAAAAGATTCTTTGTCTCTAACAGAGTTAACACCTCTGAATTAGCCGTAGCTACTAGGCAACTCTCTACCCTCGCTGGTGCGGGTATTCCAGTAGTAGAGGCTCTAAATGCCCTCTCCGATCAGATCGAATCAATCACACTCAAGAGAATTATTATAGATGTTAAAGAGAAAGTGCAGGAAGGCAGTAGTCTAGCAAAGGCGATGGACCAGTTTCCAAAAGCTTTTCCCCGACTTTACATCAATATGGTGGCATCTGGTGAAGCCTCAGGCACCCTAGATGCTGTCTTTGAAAATTTAGCTGACTATCTTGAGGCGCAAGTAGAACTTCGACGGAAGATCTCTTCTTCAATGTTCTATCCTGTTCTTATGCTGTGCTTCTGCGTACTAGTTGTAATCGGGCTTCTTGCTTTCGTAGTACCGAACATAGTGGATATATTTATTAAGCAAGGCGCAAAGCTCCCCCTACCTACCGCCATCATGCTTTCAATCTCCCATTTCATTACCTCCTACTGGCCACTACTATTACTTGCTGGAATAGGCGCTGGGTATTTTATTCGTTGGTACTACAAGACAGAGAAAGGTCGATCCTCTTTTGACCTTAAAATTCTAAAATTTCCAATTATTGGATCGTTAATACTCAAAATTAACTGTGCTCGAATAGCCAGGACCTTAGGCACATTGCTACAAAATGGCGTCGGTCTCCTCGAAGCCTTAACTATAGTGAAGAATATCGTTGGAAATGTTCACTTGGCTAATGCCATTGAGAATGCCCGTGATGGCGTTAGAGAGGGCAAGAGCTTATCTAAAGAGCTAAGTCGAGCAGCACTCTTTCCCCCAATGCTTACTCATATGATTGGAATTGGGGAAACTAGCGGACGGCTTGAGAGTATGCTTGCGAAGGCAGGAAAATCATACGAGAATGAGGTCAACGCGACCCTTTCGGGCCTTACCTCTCTGATTGAACCTATTATGATGATCGGATTGGGCGGAGTAGTATTCTCGATTGTTATATCGATATTACTACCGATGGTCGATTTAGTTAGCTTAGTACAAAAGTAAAAGTATCGGTGCTGATATGGAATCTATAAAATCATTAAAACACCTTAAGAAATCCGAGAAAGGATTAACTCTAGTAGAGATTATCGTTGTTTTGATTATCCTTTCTGTCCTTATGGGCTTTTTAGGAAGCAGAATTTTCGGTCGATTAGGTGCGGCTAAGCGCGATATTAACAAACTTAAAATGCAGGAGCTAAAAAGCTCGATCAGCGAGTACCAACTTAGGTACAACTCTCTACCACCTTCACTTGATGCATTAGTTTCTGGCGCCGATGGAATTTCCGGTTTCCAAAAAGTGGCCAACCCTGAGCAATTACAGGATGCCTGGGGCAGATCATTTCTGTTTTCAACAGAAAACGGTGGTCGCTCTTATAAGATAACAAGTCTAGGCGCAGATGGAGTCGAGGGCGGCTCAGATGATAACTTTGATGATACCCTTACTGGACCGTAGTATTCGCAAGGAAAGGCGGGATAACTTACGGCAGAATTACTTTAGTTCGGGCTTCACGCTTATTGAGCTTGCTATAGTTGTGCTTATTATTGGAGCACTGGGAACAATCGTTGCCGCCAGAACTAACACCTTCAGCTACTGGAAAGAGGAAGGTTATATTAGAAACTTAACCGAGACTATTAATTTTCTTCACTATCAAGCAGTCGTCGATCAAGCGATTTACCGGATGGAGTTTGATTTTGAAACAAG
>CAZYRE010000019.1:0-13973 GCA_964650155.1 uncultured Bdellovibrionales bacterium | reverse complement strand
GGCAAACCTTTTATTATGTTTTCACCAAGAGGATTTTCTGAGTTTGCTGTCATACATCTCCTTCTTTCAAACGGTGATCCCATCACTGTACTCGTTAACCCTTTCACCGGCCTAACTTCTGTAATTAGAGAATATAAAGATTTTACCTGGACATATGGTAGAGATAAGAAATCCGAATCATAAACTAGCGTCACAGCCATCCCTACTCTCCAATACTGAGGGATTCACACTGATTGAGATCGGAATCGCCATCTTTCTGCTAGCTGTATCGTTAACCATCCTGCTTGGTCTTCAAAGTTCAGTCGTATCAAGAGCGATTGATGATCGGCACCGCTTACAGGCAATGTTACTCGCTAGAAGAGTATTAAGCGGAATAGAAACTGGGGACATGGCCGCCGATCCTCAAGAGATATCTACTCCGGCACTTCAATTTCTAGGGGAATCTGCTCGACCAGAGGATGAAGCGACCCTGAAAGATCTCGTGGTCAATATGAAAGTTGAACCTTGGACGATACCTGGGTACGACGACCTAAAGATTCGTAGGATTAACCTAGCCATATCGTGGAACGAAGACCCGGAATCTAGAGTTTCAATCTTTTATTTCGTACCGGAAGAAGAAGAGAGCGATAACAACCAATGACCGTTATAAAAAAGAACTACCACAACGGCTTTACTTTAATTGAGATAGTTATATCTATCGCAATCCTTGCTGTAATTATGAGCGTTACTTATAGCGCAATGACCCAGATAATCCGCTCAAAAAATGTCCTTGATGATAGACGGGAACTAAATTCAATGGCCTATGCTGTATTGAATAGAATGGTTAGAGAATTTCAGTTGGCATATAGCGGCATAGGTCTCTTGCCTAACAAGGGAGACGTTGATGGAAAGCAACGTCCCGGGAATGTAAACCTTATCGGTGAACCAATTTCATTATCCAACGGCAAACACGGAGACAAAGTTACCTTCATGGCCCTAGAGGGTGGGCAGTACCTGCCAGACGGGGGAACTCATTCTGGACTTGTTCAACTTACCTATAGGGTCGAGGAGAATCCAGATGCCGCCAACTCAGAAACTCAAACTTACCTCTTAATACGTGAAGAAACCCCTGTAATTCGCCCCTTTGATAAAGCTTTTGGCAAAACAATGATATTTCCGATAATCGACCGAATAGTAAGCCTAGAGTATCGATACTACGACTCAGAGGAAGAGAAATGGGTATCGGAATGGAAAGAAAACGAAAATCCAGGCTTACCTACACAGCTTGAATTGCGGCTAGAACTCCTCTCCCCAAATGGGGAACTGAACTCATTTGTAACAACAGTGCCATTGAGAAGTATTAATCCTACCTAATACTCTGAGCTGGCAGCTATGGTAACCTTATGTTACTGTAAGCACTCAAAATATTCTCATGGCTCAAAGCGTCAACGTACTTAGTTTAGATCTGTCGTCCCCAACCGTGAGGGCTGCGGTGGTGTCTGTAAGTGGCAACAACCTTACCCTACTTGAAAGTCATGAGAAGAACCTCTCTGCTCCGCTGTTTCCTGCTCCACCTCCAAGTGAGCAAACAACTCCCTCTTCGGCACTACCTACAGAAGCATTTCCGATCCCGGATGTAATAAAGTCACTTCTTAGCGATCTTAAAACTCCTTGGCGAAGCGCCGTAGTCACGATCCCTTCGGATCAGGGACTCTCGATTAATCTGTCTCTACCATTTAAGGATACAAGACAGATTCAAAGGGTACTTGCCCTAGAGATTCAAGATCTCATCCCTTTTGAGATTACAGATTTTCATCTTGCTACAGCACTCTCCACTCCATCTAATGAAGATGATGTTGGGTGTGATATTAGGGTGGATCTCACTAGAAAAGCATTTCTTAGAGGCTTATTAGATTCCCTAAGAGATATTGGAGTCGACCCCCGAGTTGTCGCCTTTCCTTCCTCTTCCGTCTCTACGCTCCTCCATCTGGCACCTTCATATTTCTCTCCAAATTGCGCCTTACTTTGGTGCTCTGAAGCAGGAATTACGGTGGTCGGATCAGTAGCTGGGACAGCTCGAACTTCTCGTAATTTACCGATCCCTCATGATACCGAACAAAAGGTTGGGTGTTTAAGAGAAATTCGTCTATTTATCGGCCACGTCGAGAGAAAATATGAGGTTGTCTTGGATAAGATTTACATCGTTGGCGATATTTTTAATGACAAAGAATTAAAAGATTACTTAGGTAGAGATTTTGAGTTTGTTAAACCAAGTGAATTTTTAAGAATTAAAGATTCCGCTACGCAGGGCCACCTCTCAGCCCTACTTGCTTATCAAGCTACCGTTCCGCAAGCACAGGCTCAGGCCAATTTTAGGACGGGCGAATTTCAGTTCCGCCCTCAACTAAAAGAGCTAACAGCTGGCCTAAAAACACTCATCCCTTATACTGCTCTATTCACTGCGTCACTTATAGCAGCCGTAGCTGGCACCTACTTGGCCAACTCATCAAAAATATCTGCACTTCAAACAGCGCTACAGGAAAGGATCAAGAAAACAATACCTACCTTTAACTCCTCACCCGGACAGGAGTTAAGTGGGATACTCAATCAGACACAGAAGATTGAGGAACAACTCAAAGATCTAGGCTCACTGGCAACACTCTCCCCACTTGAGGCTTTCCTCGCCATTTCACAGGATCTACCAGACAACTTAGGGCTCAATATAAACGAACTAAGCATTAGAGAGACTCGCATAGTCGTCAAGGGAACAGCACCTGATTACGGCACTCTAGATAAGATCGAGCAGGTTTTTAAAAAGAAACCAAATATATATTGTGCAATAGATGTAAAAAACAGCGCTTCTGGTGGAAGAGCTGCAAATGTTGGATTTGAGGTAACCCTAACACTTTGTTGATTATGGCTACGACAAAACAAACCTTAAACGATCTTCAGCAGAAAGCGCTCACAGCTTTTAATGCTCTCTCATCCCGAGAAAAGACCTTAGTTTTAGGCACCGCCATTTTCCTAGTTTTATTTATTGCAGGGTTAGGAGTCTCATCAATAGTCGATCTATTTTCTACTCAAGAGACCCGTATCGTCGCCCTTGAAAGAAATTTTTCATCGGCTGTAGATGCACTCGATCGGTACGATAAGTTAGTTACTCGCCTAAAAGGCTTACAAAAGAATTTTCAGAAGGATGGACCCTCTGGTGGAGTGCGATCTTACTTAGAGCAAGCGGTTACAACAAGAGCTGGAGTTAGCGCACCTGAATTCTCAATCAAACCAGGAGTACCGAGGCCACTGGGGGAAAATTATAGCCAGTCTCCTTATTCGATATCGTTTCGAACAACTAGTATCAGTAAAATCGTAGATTTCCTAAGAGACTTAACCTCTCCGGAATCCAGCCTACTACTTACTAGACTTGAGATAGTTAAAGGAAGAAATGCGGAAATACTTGGGGTAACAGTAGATGTCAGCAGCGTTACCAGTGTTCAAAAATAAATGGGTAAGCATTCTGCTTGCCTCTCTGCTCGTGATTATTATCGCGCTAGGGAGCCTCAATCTAAATAGATACGCTCAAAAGATCGCACAGATTGCTGCATATAAAGCACGCCCCTTAGGTGTTGAATTAACATTTGAGAATCCTCGCCTTGGGATACTCTCATTGGGATCAGAGCGCCTCGGAATAGTATTTCAACAAACGCTATTCTCTCTACTCATAGACTCTCTAAATCTATCTCTGAACCCAACAAGTCTTCTGATGCTTAACCCAGAGCTCTCTTTCGATGGGAACATTTATGGTGGTAGAATTTCAGGGAGGACAGTCCTCGGTGGACCGTATTCAAACCCTAGGGTGTCACTTTCAGGAAACTCAATCGAGATTGGGCGCCACCCGCAAGTAGCTGCCTTTGGAGTTGAGGGACAACTTAATATCACAGATTCATGGTTTGATATTAATCCTGAGGTAGCTCCTCAAGCTGAAATCCACATGACCTTAACTAATGGCAAAAAACCTGAGCGTACATCACTTAACCTCGAACCATTCGGAGCCCCTTTTACTATCACCCTTCCACCGATACCGTGGTTTAGTCTTGGGCTTGATGGAAAAGCCAGTGGGACAATAGTTGAAAACTTAGAGTTCTCCTTCACTTCTTCCTTGGGATCTATTAATGGAACAGGAACCCTATGGCTTAGCCCCCGCCGAAGGATCGAGAAAGTATCGATAAATACGGCTGTGGCCCTAACGGAAACTGGCCAGAAGGAATTCGGTACTATTCTATCTTTAGCCAGCCAGGGTCGGCTGACCGCAAAAACTACTGAATTTAAAGCCTCTTTCGAAGGTCCTGCTATGCGACCTAATATTACCTATTCAGATATTCAGTAACGACTGATATTTACTGCTCTTGTTGGCAATCATTACGCATATTAGATTGAGGTCAAATGGGATTTTTTAGTATTACTCTACTAGGCTTGATATCAGGTGGCGCTATTCTCGGCGTTTACTTCCTTTTGCAACACAGAATAAAAGGCGGAGTTGGTACAGAGAAAAAAGAGTTGAAAGCAAAATTAACCGAGTTAGATAAAGATCTCGATACTCTTAATAAGCAACTCGATCAGTTCGTAAGCAAAGGTCAGCTTGAAGCAATCAGAAAGCAGAGAGAGGACGTAGATAAAGAATTAGATCTAAATAAAAAAAGTCTAGTTGAGTACGAAACGAAACTAGAGGCAGCACAAAAAGGCGTCGTACAGAGAGAAAGTCGTCAACAAGAACTGAAAGCAGTCAAAGAGGGAGAAGAAAGTAAACTTGACGAAATTAACGCTGCTCATGAATCCCTGAGCAGTGAATCTATAGGATTAGAAAAGCAACTCGCTGACTCCATGAAGCAGCTCGACTCCTTGCAGAACGAGGTTGAAATGACCGACAAGCAGAAGGAGGCCTTTCAAAAGCTATCGGATGTCTTAAGCTCTGCTGGGGAGAGAATGCGTGAGTTAATTACAGAATACGGATCTGTGAATGGTCGACTAGTAGAACTCAAGCAGCAGTATAAAGATCTAGAAGAGGAATATACCCGTCTCGTCGAGCAACAGCTCTCCTCCCAATAGAGACAGGACCCCCTGTTTGCGTACTTTTAATATCTGAGTTAGAGTGCACACCCGCCCGGGTTTCCCCCAGGCAGTATTTTCTCATTTTCCATTGGAAACGGTGAGTTATATGACCCAAGCAAGTTCTGGCCAATCGCACCTTAGAACCTCAAGAACCCTAAGTGAAGCTCATAGAAGACAGATCGAAATATTACAGGCCATGGCTGAGCATATAACAACTCAGGGACAATCCCGTCAGTTTGAGATAAACGAGCTCTGCGTCCTTTCTACCGTTAAGGACGAAAAGGAACTTACTAGATATCTTTTAATCCTCGAAGGCCAAAAGCTAGTATCACCATATCCAGAAGGCGACTTCACCTCTTCTCGTTGGATAATCACAAAAGAAGGGATGAAAGCTGTAAGGATGTTTACCCGTCCAACAGTACAGTAGAGATCTTACTGCTGCGGAAAAGCAGTCGTAATACTGCTGCTTTTCTCAGTAGGCTTCATACGCAGATCTATAATCTGACAACTAGATATTCCTAAGCTAGGAATTTTTTTTGCTACTGGAAGTTTTCCCGGCCTAAGATTATCAAATATCACTGTTGGCTGATCTCCAACCTTCTTAAGAGATTCCTTGATAGCAAATGTTAAGGCTTTTGGACTCACTGCCTTAACGCAGTGAGGAGCATCCAGTTTACACTTCCAATTACAATTAAAACACTCAAGCGGCAGAGCCACTACTGTTGTTGTGTTTGAATACGGCATAAACCTTCCAAAATGACCGCCGCCCAATAGGACAACATTTGGAATATTCACTGCACAAGCTATGTGAGCTAATCCTGTTTCGGCACCGAAAGCCAACCGACATAACTTCATTAAAGCAGCGGCCTGTCTCAAAGTAGTTTTTCCGGAAAGATTAATTCTTCTCTGAGCTCCACTCTCTAGAAGCATTTTTTCGTTAATGGCTTCGTCTAGTGCGGAACCCAATGCGACAACTGAAAAGCCTTGATCTAAACAAACAGATCGCAAGGCTTCTCCATACCCAGCGTAGTCCCTGACTGAGTATTGAGCTCCAGCAAATAGAATTACGGTACGTGCAGGATCAATTGAATTACTCTCTAGAAAACTTTCTGCCCAATCCTCATCGCTCGGTGCTACCCAAACTACCGGCGCTAGGTTCTTAGAAGGAATTCCTAGAGAAGATAGATAGACCTGATGACGTTCCAACTCGGTTACCTGCTCAGCTCCTTCAATAAGAGTAGTATAGGCGTTATTATTTCTCTCCCAAATTTTTGCATCAATATTTTCTGGTGTGCCCTTCCATGCAACTCTTAGCCCAGCTCCACTTATCAGAGATAGATAATCTGCTACAGTATCTCTCGAATAAACAGAGTTAAGACATACATCGGCTCCAATATCTCGAATCCTTGCCTCCAACTCTTTTTGATACGAAGGATCTGTCGTTAATTTATCCCTATTAAATCCAGTTACTGTCGCAATGGCTGGAGAGGCCATATAGAGATTCACTAGGTGCTCCTGACAAACCACATGAATTTGTGCTTGTGGACATGCTGATTTAATTGGCATCAACATGCTCGAAGCAAGTACCGCATCCCCAATTGAATCTGGTCTGACCCAGAGTATATTTCTGGCTCCAGTGATTGAAGTAACTTTCATCTCTTTTGAGCTCTCACTATTCGCACGCGACGCTGCACCAGCTTGAGGATCGAAATGAGCCAAGCAGAATCCGAATTTCTCTTTTGACGACCTTAGAATCTTGAACCGCGAATCTTGTTGCATCCGCTTGAAACTGCGGTGATGCTTCACGTGATAGATATCATCGAGGGCTATATAACAAGGCCCTTTCAGATTTGATAATAAATAATCGAATTCAATGCCGCCGATATGCCCACCACTATCTAATAAAACAAAGTCTGGCTTACCTTGAAAAACATCCAATGTCTTTTTTAGCAGGTCCTCATCGCCGCCTTGGAAATTAGTCTCGGCATGGTAGAGCTTCGCCCTTTCGTTTTCCTTATGATCTACGTAAATGTCGGCAAATTCAGGATTCTCGACTAAATTACGATGGATATCGCTCTCATTAGGAAGCAATCTTCTTTGCAAAGATAATCCTTGCAGGAGTCTTACCCTTTCAAGCAAGCCCTCTTTATTAAGAAACATGGCTGCTTGATTCAGGTTATTTGGATTTATCTCTATTGAAAAGAATGTGGCTTCAGTATTCCCTGTCTCTTTCAACGCCGAGGCAATCGCTCTTGTCGTGCCTTGGCCAAGATAAGTACCGGTCTCAATGATCTTAGTTGGGCGAATTGAAGTAATTAATTCTCTGATTGCTCTAGCGAAATCTGATTCTCCATCTATCTGAGTTAGATCTTTGCCACTGACATTATCAATACCCGCAATCTTCATCTTCTTTGGTAGTGCTGGCGCTAAATATTTATCAGCCAATGTTGGGCCTCGCTCTGGACCCCAATCCTCTACAATGCCATCTTTATCTGCCCAAGGTAGATAATCTCTAGGATTAACCTGCCCCGTAGTGCGCTGAAGATTCTCCCAAAGTTGCATCGCGTTTTTGTAACCGTAGTAGATCTCTTTAAATCTAATTTGCGCAGGGATCGCATAAGAGAAGTGTTCGAATACAAGGCCTTGAGTCATTGTCTCATCACGTGAGAAAGGCTTAATCTTGATGACATCACGTCCTTCTGAATCAACTAAGGCTGCCGGCTCATGACTGCGCCACATCATCCCAGGCTTAAAAGCCCAAGCACGAGGCCAATCTAATGGACAGGTAGCCCAAAGGTCAGGCCTAGGAACATATTTCTTAGGTCCAACAAAGTAATGACAGTGGAAATAGGCCCCAGTACGACTCGGATCTTGTCTAAACATTTCCCGTAATTTTTCTATCTGGGAAACTTTCCATAGCTCATCTGAATCGACTTCAAGCAGTAAACATTCCTCAGTAATATTTTTCAGCGGAGCGGATACCATGGCAACCTTGCCATCCCAGAATTCTCCAGGACGTGGGCGATAGATCGTAACTTGACCGGGATACTTTGAGGCTAACTCATTTAGGTACTCAGTTGTACCATCATTGCTTAGACCATTACGATGCATCTCATCAGAAACACGACCACCATTCGGCACACTCCATGCCGTATCGTGGCGAAGTGCTGCGACCCCTTCTATTATGTGCCAGTGCCATTTACCTGATAACTTTGCAAACTCATCGATGTGATGACGGATGAATGGTTCGCCGTTTAGAACAATAGTGAAGATATGAATCGGTAGAGCTTTATCTCTCTTTTTGAATATAGAATACCCACTCCGAAGTGTTAGATCCTCATCAACTAATTCGTATAGGGGGTCAGCCAACAAGCGCTTTCGATTAGCGTAGTTTTTAAAAGCATTAACATCATCTAAAATAATAAACTTTGCCCCATAAATATGAGAAAATTCTGCTTCTCCGGTGAATTCAGATCCATCAATAAAAACTACATCAAAATTAGTTACACCATTCTCTCTCTTCACACGAGTAATACCATCAGTAGGAACTCGAGCATCACGAATGTAATTTAAATCTTGCTGTAACCAACCAAGAACTTGTTCAAGTGGATACTGATTAAGTGCTGTTGGGATTGTTTTATAAAATTCAGTAACTTTTTCTTTTGAAGGAAACTCTTCTGGTGCTACTGAAGACACGTTATAGCACCTAACAAAGCCCTCCCTACCCCAACGATTTTGTAACTCGTTAAATCTTGGTGCAGAAACTTCCATACAAAAAAGTGTTGGACGGTTTGGATTCTCCTTTGCGCCAAGTACAAAGGCTTCAGTGCTACCCCCACCACTTGAGGATCCTATTTCAAGAATTGAATTAATCTTTTCTTCCCGCGCAAGTCGCATGATCCGACGATAAAGTGTGTCATCTTTAACCTCTGGGGCAATTGTGTGATCGAGTTGACTAGATTGTTTTGGGCTAGACGCTCCTATGGCCGATGCATCAACACTTTTGAATTGGCTAAATGAAAATGGGCGCTCAGTTGTCATTATCTCAACTCCATTAGGTCCGGGGACACACAACTCCCCAGTATTTGATGACTAAAGAAAAGTTAAGGATTCCGCTAACATTATGGGATATGCTACTGTAACAACGCATAAGGACTAGGTTATTTGCTTTAAGGACCACCGAATAAGCAGGTGGCATCGAAGCTTAATGACGAACCTTAATTAATAGCTAAGTTAGTTTAACGGAGAGGTACACATGGCACTAAATCTTCCCTTAATGGAGAACAATATCTCACGAGAAGATCTTGATGCTGTAATTGATTTCTTGAAACAAGACCCCGCCCCAATTCTCACTAATTCCAAAAAATGTAGAGAATTCGAAGAAGCCTGGTCTAAATGGCTAGGGGTTAAGCATAGCGTGTTTATTAATTCTGGTTCTGCTGCAAATTCAATCTCAATGCATATCGTTAAGGAATTATACGGAGATGGGGAAGTTATCGTACCACCTCTTACCTGGGTCTCAGATATTCTCGCAGTTATGCGCGCTGGTTTAAAACCAGTATTTGTTGATGTTAATAAACACAACCTCTGCATGAATGAGGATCAAATACTAGCTGCGATTACTCCTAAGACACGCGCAGTATTTCTGACTCATGTACTAGGATTCAACGGTTTGTCGGATAAGTTAATTTCCGAACTAGATAGAAAAGGAGTCCCCTTAATTGAGGATGTTTGCGAGTCTCACGGGGCTACTTTTAAAGGTCGCAAACTTGGATCAATCGGCCAAATGTCTAATTTTTCCTTCTATTTTGCACACCATATGAGCACAATCGAAGGGGGCATGGTTTGTACTAACGATGATAAAATATACCAGTATGCGCGCATGTTTAGGTCTCACGGAATGACCCGCGAATGCACTGATGATGGCATTAAAGAGAAATACAACCGGGATTTTCCTGACTTACGACCTGAGTTTATCTTCGCCCTACCTGGGTACAACTTCCGAAGCACAGAAATAAACGCTGTGGTTGGACTTTCTCAATTACCACACCTAGATGAAAACAATCGCCGTCGGAGAGAGAACTTTGAAGTATTTTTAGAGCACTTAGATCGCTCAAAGTACTTCACCGAGTTTGATACAGAGGGTAGTTGTAACTATGCCTTTACCCTTCTACTTCGCGAGCCTGATCAGAAGTTGTGCGACCGGCTCATCAGTACGATGCAGGAGCATAAAATTGAATTTAGACGCGGCACGGCAGGAGGCGGCAATCAACTCCGTCAGCCATACTTAATTAAGGCCCTTGGGAAACAGGATCTGACCAAATTCCCAGTAGTAGATCACATACATTATTATGGATTCTACATAGGGAACTTCCCGACGCTTCGGCCAGATAGAATAAAAGAGCTCTGCAAAGTACTAAATAGTGTCAAATAATTGGCGCTGATTTTCTTCGTTCCTCTCTAGAAGCTTAAGCATCAAAACCACTAGCACCCTCATGTCTGCAGACTTGAGGGGAAAATTTTTTGCGAGGGTTTTGCCATGGCTGAGAGAGTCCTTATCACAGGTGGAGCTGGTTACATTGGTTCTATCTTAACTGAACACTTACTCCGAGATGGTTACAAAGTAACAATTTTAGATAACCTACTTTTTGGACAACAAACTCATTTTCACTTCTGTGCCAATCCAAATTACGAATTTGTTTTCGGTGATTGCCGCAGCGAAGCAACATTAAAAAAATTAGTGCCGAAAGCTGATATCATTATTTCACTAGCTGCAATCGTCGGGGCACCAGCCTGCGATCGCGATCCTTGGATGGCAAAATCCCTGAATCACGAAGCCATCGCTCTTATTAATAAGATAAGAAGCCCACAGCAGTTCATGATTTATCCGATGACTAATAGCGGATACGGCACACAATCAGGAGATGCTTTTTGTACAGAAGAAACTCCACTAGAGCCGATATCGCTTTACGGATCAACTAAAGTTGAAGCCGAACAGATCGTTTTAAATTCACAGAACTCCGTATCGCTTCGACTAGCCACGGTGTTTGGAATGTCTCCGCGTCTGCGACTCGATCTTCTTGTAAATAACTTCACCTACATGGCCTTTACTGAAGGGTACATGGTGATTTTTGAAAAGGATTTTAAACGAAATTTCGTACATGTTCGTGACGTTGCTGACTGCATGATTCACTGCATTAAAAATTCCACGAAGATGTCTGGACGTCCATACAACCTAGGCAATGACGACGCCAATATGTCTAAAGAGGAATTAGCATTGTGCATCAAGGAACAGCTACCAAAATTCTATATTCACTATGCTGATGTTGGTTCTGATCCTGACAAACGAAACTATGTTGTCTCCAACCAAAGACTTCGTGAAGCAGGATTTGAAGCAAAGCGAAGTATCTCTGACGGAATTAGAGAGCTCATTAAGGGTTACGAAATGCTCAGACGCTCTCCAATGAGGAACGTTTAATTGATTAGGAGTGATCGATGAACAATAACTCATCAACGATCGCTGACATATCCAAGCTAACAGCAGTCGTGCTCGCTGGGGGGCTAGGAACTAGACTCCGACCGTTAATCAAAGATCGTCAGAAAGTCATGGCTCAGGTTGCCGACAAACCTTTTCTTGAACACATTCTAACAAGACTCGACGAACAAGGAATTCAGCGTGCTGTTTTGTGCACTGGATACATGGCTCAACAGGTCGAAGAATATTTTGGCGACAGATTCGGCGATATCGAGCTTGTGTATTCCGAAGAGCAACTACTTCTTGGAACAGGTGGAGCAATAAGATTTGCATTGAATTTAGTGAAATCTGATCCACTAATAGCATTAAATGGCGACTCCTTCTGTGATGCCAATCTGCTTGAGTTCTATGCTGCTCATCTTGAGCGGAAAGCTACTGCAAGCATGCTCTTAGTCGAAGTTGATGATACTCGCAGGTATGGCCGAGTCGATTTTAATTCGCAAAATAAGATTGTTAAATTCGAAGAGAAAGGGGCAACTACCGGTCCAGGATGGATTAACGCTGGAATTTATTTGATTGCCAAACAGATCATAGAAGACCTTCCAAAAGGCCATAACATATCCTTAGAACGTGAAGTCTTCGCTCAACTTGTAGGGCAAGAATTTTACGCTCACTGCGGCAAGGTAACTAAATTCATCGACATCGGTATCCCTGAATCAATCGAGCGTGCTCAATCCGTAATGCGAGAACCTAAAGTAACAACCCAAAACCGGGAGACTTTATGAACAAGCAGTTAGTTACTGAACATTTACGCACCAGCGCTAATGTTATGTCAGCCGTAGCAGAGCGGTGCACAGATGATATCATTAAGGCAGCCACGTTGATCGCTGAATCTTTCCACAACGGTGGAAAATTGCTACTTTGCGGCAACGGAGGTAGCGCCGCAGATTGTCAACATATGGCTGCGGAATTTACTAGCCGACTAACTAAGGAATTTGAGCGCCCTGGATTACCAGCTATTGCTCTTACAACCGACACATCTTTTCTTACTGCATTTACTAACGATATTAATTTTGAAGGCATCTTTGCTAGACAAATCCAGGCACTCGGGAAACCTGGCGATGTCGTTCTTGGAATTTCGACAAGTGGAAATTCCAAGAATGTGATTGCTGGATTCGAAGAAGCGATCTCTAAAGGCATGAGCACTATCGCTTTATGTGGCCAGTCTGGAAAAATGAAAGAGATGGCTACAGTTGCTATCTGTGTTCCAGATAAGTCTACCCAATACATTCAAGAGTCTCACCTAAGTATTGAACACATAATTTGTGAATTGGTTGAGAAACAACTTTTTGGATCCCCTAAGAGTAAGTAAAGGAGTACTTATGATTATCTCTCGTACCCCATATAGAATCTCCCTCTTCGGAGGCGGAACTGATTTTCCTGCTTGGTATCGTCGTCACGGCGGCGCAGTACTTGCGGCTACCATAGATAAATACTGCTATATTTCTGCCAGATACCTTCCTCCATTTTTCGATCACAAATACCGTGTCGTGTGGCGTCAAATTGAAACTCCTTGCCGACGGGAGGACATTGAACATCCAGCAGTACGGGCAATCTTGGAACATTTAGATATAAATCAAGGAATTGACGTTCATCACGTGGGCGATCTTCCTTCAAGAAGTGGCATGGGATCTAGCTCTGCATTTACTGTTGGATTACTAAGAGCGATGTATGCTCTTAAAGGCAGAATGATCAACAAACATGATCTTGCCATCGAAAGTATTCACATCGAACAAAACGTATTAAAAGAAGCTGTGGGCTCACAAGATCAGGTTTCTGCCGCATATGGTGGGCTTAACAGGATTGACTTCTTCCCAAATGGCGAGATTTCAGTAGTGCCAGTAACTATTCCTGCGGAAAGAATTAAAGAATTAGAAAGTCATCTGATGCTATTTTATACAGGCATTAAGAGAACCTCTGCGGATGTTACTCAGAAGTTTGTCGAAGATATTAACGCTAAAAAGCGCCAGTTGAGAATAATGCGTGACCTTGTTGAGGAAGCAATTCAAATTCTCAATAGTCGCCATGATATTAGTGAAGTTGGCGAATTACTTTATGAAGCTTGGGAAGTAAAACGTTCCCTAAGCAAAGCAGTCACTAACAATGACGTCGATAATATTTACACACGCGCCATAGAAGCTGGGGCAATTGGTGGCAAGCTTACTGGTGCAGGTGGTGGCGGATTCCTGTTAGCTTTTGTTCCTCCAAATCGCCAGGATCAGGTTAAAGAATCGTTAAAAGAGTTGATTCACGTTCCGTTTAAGTTTGACTTCTCCGGTAGTCAGATAATCTTTGCTAGTCATGAGGCAGACTATTCGGGCGCTGCTATCGCTCGGGTATTTCAACCTATTCA
>CAZYRE010000018.1:20990-25888 GCA_964650155.1 uncultured Bdellovibrionales bacterium | reverse complement strand
GGCGCAGAGAAAGAGCTACAAGAGTTGATTGATCGAAACGAGATGGATGGACCTGTATTTAAGTTAAAAAATGATCCGCGGGTTACTCCATTTGGAAGATTCCTACGCAGATTTAGTCTAGATGAATTGCCCCAGCTATTTAATGTTTTTCGCGGCGATATGAGTTTAGTCGGACCGCGTCCGCCTATACCTGGGGAAGTCCATCAGTACGAACGAAGATATCGACGCCGCTTGAGTATGCGCCCTGGAATTACCTGTATCTGGCAGGTAAGTGGCAGGAATGAAATTCGGGACTTTGATACCTGGATGAGGCTAGATCTTGAATACATAGATAATTGGTCCCTGATGAGAGATTTAGGGATATTATTTAGGACAATACCAGCCGTACTATTTGGATACGGAGCTAGATAATTACTTTAGTGAAGAGAGAATGCTTTCAAGGTAAGAGCCTTGGGCCTGCATCTTAGAAATTTGACTTTCAAGCCGAGAGAACTGACCAATTAAAGATTCTTCCTGTTTAGCCAAATTCTTTTCGATATTTATAATTTTAGAATTGATTGAATCTATTTCAGAAGTTGTGGCTTTCTCTGCAATATCAATTAAGCCGTTAAACTGGGTGAACTGATCGATTGTTCCACCTGTCTTTGCTAACTGCTCACCTAAGTTCGAAGTGATAGTTGAAACGGCACTAGGATCGGAAGAGAGAGCAGAAGTAAAAGTATCCTTATTAAATTTAAGGGTACCATCTTTTTGGGTGGTAATTCCTAAGTCTGCCAGAGTCGCAACGTTGCTACCTGTAATACTTGAGGCGGAAAATGCGCTCTTAATCGCACTTAGTGAAGACTCATCTAAGGAAGATTTTGCCAACGCTCCAAACACAGCAACTTGGTTTCCTTTATCTACAGTGAAGGTTACTGCGTCCTTTTCTTTAATGTAGTTAACGAGATCATTGTAGGCATCGACTAATTCTTCTACGCCAGCCGCAGTTGTCTCCGAGTCAGAAGAAACAGTAATTGTTGAAGATCCAGTCTTGGCTAAATTTAGGGTAACGCCTGAAATTACATCAGAGATAGAATTTGTTGAACGAGTAATAGTTCCTGAGATTCCAGAGATAGTAAACTGAGCATCGGTTGCTTGATCTAAGGTTTGACCACTAAAGAGTCCAGCATTATCTGTAGCAGAAAGTTGACCTTTGGATGTGCCTTCGTTAGTTGAGGAGATAACAATTTTATACTGAGGAGAGCTAGCGGAACCAACATTTACTGTAGAAGCCACAGCTTGGTCTGAAGAAGCATTAAATGCATCAACAAATTGCTGTGCTGTTGTTGTACCGTCTACCGCAATAGAAAATGATTCCGCAGTAGAACCAGAACCAATTGTAAAATCAACTGTGCTTGCTGAAGCACCACTGTTTATAGCGGATGAAGTACTGGACAAACTGTTATTGAAAGAAAGTGTGCCATTGGAGGCAGTTTGGATAACGTTAATTGTAGCAGAGGTATTGTAGGCAGCGTTTGAAGCAGTAGCACTTAATACTGTTTCATCTGAGACTGAAACTTGTTTTGCCACTGCTCCGCCGGAAACAGTCCGAAAATTTGCCGCAGCATCCTTCAACGCGGATAACTTTTCAGATAGACCACCGAGTGCGGACTTTGTATCAGATAAGGAAAGGATTTTTTGATCGAGCGGATCGATGCGGGCTTGCCGTTGCTGCTCTAAGAGCGCATTTATAATGCTACCAGTGTCGAGCCCTGAGGCTGCGCCAAAGAAATTAAATAATGCCACCTTGTCCTCTTAAGTCAGTAACGCTTAAGAGATATATCGGCAGATCTAACTAGTTAGCTTAATAGTGATAGTTGGCACGATTTGCGCAGTAAATCTAATAATTACTTTAGGTTAGATCTTTATGCCAGGAAGACTAGCTAAGGCAGAGGTTAGGGAAGATTGTTTGGCTTGCAGATTACCCATTAATGACTCGAGTCTCGCGAACTGAGCTCTTAGTGCCTCTTCCTTTTTAGCCAACGCAGTTTCGTATGTTGTGATGCGATCGTTTAGATCGTCGATCTCTTCGTCATTTGCAGAGATAGTGGAACCAATTAAGCCATTAAATTTTGTGAACGGATCAACTAAGCCACCTGCAGTCTCAAGTCCACCAATGAGATCGCCTAAGTCGGCTAGTACGGCCTGTACTGAACCTGATTCTGAAGTCATCGCTTTACTAAAGGTGCTATCTGAACCGTAAGGGGAAGTAGAGACGTCGAATCTTAATGTTCCATCTGATTGTGTAACAATTCCCATATCTGCAAGTATCTTTACTTGCGAACCAGAGGAGTAGTTGGCTCCGGAGATGGCATTTCTCAAGGCACTTTTTACGTTATCATCGACTCGAGTTTTTGCTAGCGGTCCAAATACATTTAAGCCATTTGGATTATCCGCTGGAGGAGCCACAGTATTATTTTCTGCAATGAATGCTATTATTTCATTGTATTTATCTACAAACTCTTGAACAGTAGTGGTTGTTGTATCTACATCATCATTAACTGATATTGTTGTAGTAACAGCACCACCCTTGAGTAGTTGCATCGTGACGCCGGGGATAACATCACTCACTGAATTTGAATATCTTGTGATGGTCCCAGATATTCCGGTTACAGAAAAGGTCGCATCTGTTGCGTGATTAATAGTACTGCCAGATGTAAAGAATGTGGATGGATCACTTATAGAAGCGATATCACCAACTAAAGTGCCTTCATCAAGAGTTGTAATGACAATTTTATAAGAGGGTGAAGCACTAGTACCAACATTTACGGCAGTAGCGATAGCTCTTGTTGATGTTTCATTAAAATCTTGAACAAAATCTGACACAGTTGTTGTGTTATCAACATCTATCGTAACAACTTCTGGGGTGCCTCCAACTCCAACTGTGACTGAAACTGTTGAGGCAGCCGCTCCGGAATTTATAACGGTACTAGTAGAGGCAAATGTATTGTTAAAAGAGGCAGTGCTGTTCGATGCAATAGTAGTTACGGAAAGTGCAAAGGAGGTATTGTAAGCTTGGTTGGTAGCGGTTGCTGTAGCTACAGTTTCGTCTGAAGATGTGGCGGATTTAGAGACCGCGCCACCACTAATACTCCTGAATCCTGAACCGATATCTTTTAGCTCTTCTAGTAATGTTTTTAGCTCTTTGAGTTTAGTGCTTTCTTCATCTGCGGATACAACTTTTTTATCTAGGGGATCGATTTTGACAGTTCTATCAGCATCAAGAATTGCTTCTATAAGGGCTTCGGTATCGATACCCGATGCAACGCCTGAAAAGTTAATAAGGGGCATATTTTTCCGCTTTTACTCCTATGCGGAAGAGAGGGAGCAAAAGATGGGCCAATTCATAATTGCGCTAAATGCTTATCAATCTGTAAGATAGAGGTGCTCAATTACACTGAATTCGGGAAGAAATTGCCAGATATATAAAGTAGACTAAATGAAGATACGATTTTTAGGCGCAGCTGGAACGGTTACAGGCTCAAAATACCTTGTTCACGTAGGGGATAAGCACATCCTTGTTGATTGCGGTGTCTTCCAAGGAGATAGCGAGTGGAAGGACCGCAACTGGCATAATTTTGAAAAGTATACCGAACATAAAGTAAGAGATATTGATGCCACTCTACTGACCCATGCTCATATTGATCACACAGCATTTTTACCGCGATTACGATTGCAGGGTTTGAAGTGCCCGGTTTATGCAACCAAGCCAACAGTTGAACTTTGTGGTTTGTTGTTACCAGATTACGGAAAAATCCAAGAAGAAGACGCTTTTTACCGAGAACGAAAAAAAATCTCGAGTCACCATCCACCGCTTGCTTTTTATACTGCTGCAGATGCCGTAGAAAGTCTGAGTCTCTTTAAGTCAGTTTCTTTCAATCATCGCCATGAGATCTTTCCTGGGATTTTTGCTACTTGGCGACGGATGGGACATATCTTAGGCGCTGCTTCAATTACACTTGAAGCGGAAGGAAAGATGATAACCTTCTCTGGCGATATCGGCAGATATAATGCGCCAATCTTGGTTAATCCTGAACCAGCTCCTTTAGGGGATCTTCTTCTAATCGAATCAACTTATGGTGACAAACTGCATCCAAGTGAGCCACCCGAGGTTGAACTAGGAAGATGTATCAAAAGGGCGGTTGACCGAGGTGGTGTCGTAGTAATTCCAAGTTTTGCTGTCGGAAGAACTCAGTTAGTTCTTTTTTATATTAGGCAATTAAAGGAAGAGAGAAAGATTCCAGATGTTCCTATAATTGTTGATAGTCCTATGGCACTTGATGCCACCAGAATCTATCGCGAAAATCGGGAATGCTACGATGCAGAATCAGCCGCGATATTTCAGAATGGCAGCGAACCTTTTATGCCTACTAAGATCAGGTTTATTAGGGATGCACAAGAATCAAAACAATTAAATTCTATTCATGAGCCGATGGTAATTATTTCAGCTAGTGGAATGTTAACTGGAGGCCGTATCCAGCATCATCTCTATCATAGAATATCTTCCCCGATGAATATGGTTCTATTTGTTGGTTATCAAGCAAAAGGCACGAAAGGGGCCTGGATTAAGAGTGGGGCTGAAACAGCGAGAATATTCAAGGAAGAGGTGCCGATTCGTGCAGAAATTGCAGAGGTATCCGGACTAAGCGCACACGGTGATAGAGACGAAATGCTACGTTGGTGTGAGGAGAGTCAAAGAACCTTTAATCGAAAACCAAATCAGGTTGCTTTTGTACATGGAGAGCCGGAAACTTTGAAAGCATTCTCTGCCTCATTGTACGATCGTTTCGGATGGCCAACGATAGTTCCGAATTATCTTCAGGAGATACAGCTTTAGTTTAACCTAGAAGCTGAAGCAC
>CAZYRE010000018.1:19032-20890 GCA_964650155.1 uncultured Bdellovibrionales bacterium | reverse complement strand
CCTACTTGAAAACTAATAGCTGAACTATTCGATAAAAGCGTTAGATTATTAAATTCAGTTGTTTCAGCAATTCGCTGAATTTCAGATCCAAGGGAAAGGAATTCAGAGGATAAAGCCGACCTTTGGGTGTTTGTGTAGACCCCGTTTGAACTCTGCTCAGCAAGTTCAGCCATTCTGGTAAGAATGCTAGATACTTCACTTAATGCAGAATCTGCGATTGAAGTGTATGAGATGCCATCGTTAGCGTTTCTAATCGCTACAGCTGCGATTCGTGCATCTGCACGGAGCTTATCTGCTACTGCGAGGCCAGCCGAATCATCACTTGCTCTATTTATTCTTTGGCCAGAAGAGAGCTTTTCAAAGGTTGAAGATAGCTGTGTAGAAGCACGGCCTAGATTGTTAATTGAATGAAGTGCCAAAGGCAGATTGTTAAACGAGACTGGCATACAACTTCCTCCTTGATGTACAACAACTCCAACAACGTGGAGACAAGCCAGATGAGCAATAATCCTTATCGCTCGGATATAAGTTCGGTGCAGTTACGCGATACACTTAGAATTCGTGGCATTTTTTATAGGCAGTAATGACCATTAACTGGAATGCAATAACTAAGTCCTTTGTTTTACTCATTATAGGCACAACTCTAAGTATTTTTCTTGGGATGAGGGGATTAAACGGCAGCTCTGATCCATTGCCAATTGGAAGTGATGAGTTTGGCTACCTCCATATGGCAGAGAGTATTCGTTCAGGGAGACTTTTTGGCGAACACACAGAACGACCGTATTTGTTGCCATTGCAGAAGTACCTAATAGAGCAGGGAGTTTCTTTAGAACAAATTACAACTTCAATTGGGCCGTTGGCATACCATTTAAAGGATAATCACTTAATTAATCAGTATCCACCTGGCACAAGTTTATTATTAAGTTTTTTACCTAAGGAGGTAGTTAAGCAAAGTTTTGGGGTTATCGTTTTAGTCCTAACATTTCTAATTGTTGGGACAGCTTTGAAGTTAGTCGGGCTTTCAATTTCAGAAGCTTTAGGTGGAAGTTTATTATTAGTATCGATGATGTCTGTATTGACACCATGGAGTCAGGAATTCATTCGAGTAAATTCTTTGGCTCCGACTTTTAGCTTAATAATAGCAGCAGGGATCTTGGCAAGTTCTAGGCCGCTATTAGCAGCGGCTTTTCTTTCTGCGGCAACTCTATTCAGGGTAGCAAACGTTGTAGTTTTAGCGGCATTTGTTTCCTGGTATCTATTTTCCTTCAGAAATAAGCCCAAATTTTTAAATCAAGCTGCAAAGTTATTTGTTGTGATCCTAATCTCTGGGCTCGGATTTTATCTAATGTATGTTTGGAGGCTTCTGGGGTCTCCGTTTGCTCCAACGTATGCTGCTGTAGACACTACGTTTACCGACCTTTCAAAGATTCCCAGATATATCGGCTATTATTTTAATCCAAACAAGCCGTGGTTCTTGGCGCACGTTCTGCTAATTCCTTTTCAGGTCCCATTTTCTTTAGGAATCTTTGTTACGTGTAGTAACTATCTTTTCTTTATTACCCATAAGGTTCGCTTAGCTTATTATCCTTATGCATCAGCGAACTTTTTATTGGGGTTAGTTGTATCGAATATAATAAGCCACAAAAAAATTCGTCCATTTTTAAGGAGTGGATGGGTGATAGCCTCACTTATAGTTGGATTTACCGGAATTCCTGATCTCCCGTCCTCTTCTAGATATCAAGAGGCGGCGGCTGATTATCAAAATCTTTATTCACAAGCTGATGTTGTCTGGGCAGAGTTAGAATCAGGACGGATTGAATATGCAACTGGAATTCCAGTATTAAGGTATCCTGCTGCC
>CAZYRE010000018.1:10516-18932 GCA_964650155.1 uncultured Bdellovibrionales bacterium | reverse complement strand
TTTACTGCCCGACGGCTTCTTTATTGGGAGGAGGGGTGGCGCCGTTTGATGTAGCGGCCATCTCTTCAGCCTTTTTTTTAGCCGCATCGGCACGAGCCTGACGCTTCTTCTCTTCCTCTTGGCGTTTCAGCCGAGTGTAATCAAGGTAATTTAGATTTGCTTGGATGTTATCAGTGTTGCTGTAAACATAAGCTAAGAAGAATTCAGTAATTGTGGCTTTACGAATATCGAGTTCTTCGGCCAGGCGAAGGATTAAAGCTGGACGATGCTTGTTCTCATTTTCGAATGCGAGCCACCACTTTCTAGCGCTACCTGTAGTCTTATCCCACTCAAGGCGGCCTTTGACCTCTTCAACCTTTTTATTGATCTGCTCCTCTGTCCATCCTCGAGTATCTGTAATGCCAGGACGTATGCCGGTACCTGGTTGGGTTGGATTTGCTCCTGGAGCTGGAGCGCCACCAGCAGGTGCAGCGGCTCCGGCTGGGGTAACCACCGGGAGAGGTTTTTCCGTGTAGACTATTGGGTCTTTCCGGAGTTTTAACTCAAACGCATCCGTATCAAATTCAGTGATTCGGGCGAGCATCTCAGGAATTTGATAGTGAGGAATTAAGAAGCCCTGAAATACAGGAGTATTCGGCATGAAGAATGTGTTGATGTTGTCAGCAGGTTTGCCAATTTCATCAGGGGTAAGTACGGGGCGCTGCTGAACTTGCTCTTGTGAGCCGTCATTCTTACTTGCAAAGACCTCAGTAAGCTTTTTATTGCTTCCAGTAGAGTTCGTCTTGAACCGAATTGTCATCTGGCCGGATTCCTTAGATGCCCATTCTGCGTCAGAGACATCGAGGTTCGGCATGAAGATCTTAGTGCTGAAACCGGCGATAACAGACTCACCGTCATCTTGATAGTTGGCGTTAATTTGGGCCAAAGACTGTACTGCGGCAACAATGCTTACGTTTCTAGAGCGGAGAGTATTTAATTTCACATGTATGTCAGGGAGTCGGCCTAGTGCACTAGCGAACTCGTCGATAACTAGACCTACTGGCCTAGGTAAACATGTACCTGGGCAGCTTTCAGCTCTCTTAGTTAAGAAGCGAAGAATTTCCGTAACGATAACGTTAGCTAGTGGGCGTAACATTTCAAGTTCAGATTCACGGAGTTCTACGATGAAGAGAGTAGGCTTCTCAATTAATTTCTCTAGGTCTAATTCGTTGAGGGAAGTTGTAGTTCTAATAGCATCTAAGTCCCAAGCCGAGAGACGCATGCTGAGCTCAGACATAATAGTGTCAGCATTTTGAGAACCAGACCTTACTAGGTCAACGAAAGTTTTTGTATTTCTAATGGCTGCTGGATGAGCTTCAAGCCAAGAAGCTAAGTTTTTATTACCACTTTGAACTAACTGATGGACTCTTGGCATTGAGAGCACTTCATTAGGATCGTGGAGTAGTCCTATGAATATAGCATTCAGAATTGCTAGGGCGTTGTTTCTAAAGAATGGGCTATCTTGTCTTGCTGTTGGATTATCAGTTGCTTGGATAATTGTGTTGGCGATTAACTTAGCATCAGTATCTGTCTCAATCTTTCCAAGAATATTCCAACTTAAGCTTCGAGCAGTATCCAGAGGATTAAATAGTAAGATCTCTTTCTGTGGATTATACCGACGAGTCATCCCAGCAAGCTTTCGCCACATTTCAGGCTTAGAGTCTATGACGATGGTAGAGCAGTGCGGATCCATACAGTCGTTGTATAGAATAGGTAAGATTAGTTTTGTGGTCTTACCGCTACCTGTTTTAGCTACTGCAAGGATGTGTCTGTTTCTCTCGCCGCGTGGAATATGAAGTTGAGCTTTCTTAAAAGCAGTTCCTGCAGAGCCACGAATATCTTCAGCCGCGAGCACAGTGTCTCCAGCTTTACCTGAAGCAGATACCCAGCGGGAGATCTGTTCATTATTAGCTAAGTCGCCAGAGCCAAGTTCATTAAAATCAGATCTCTGTGGTCGGCGAGCACCGCTCTTAAATAGATCCCAAATACCTGCGCGTTGCCCTTTAACTTTTGTTGTTGGATCTTTCATGCCGTGAACAACGACACTGATTAGATACGCAACTAAAGCAACAAAGATAGCTTCCTCAACAACAGAACGAGTCTCTACTGGTCCAACTCCGTAATGAAAGAATATTTCAAACATTCCAAGAGGTGCACGGGTTGAATCAGGAATACTTATGACATCTAGTATTTGATTAATTGTATCGATCGCCTTTTCGGGAGCAAAGTAGTGCACACCTTCAAGGAGACCAAATACTAAAGCGAAGAATCCTGGAACTTTTGTTTCGTGCTGTTTCTGAAATTGGACTATCAGTAAGATGACGCATGCAAGCCCGAGCGTAAACACTCCGACGAGTGCTGGGAGATCGTAGAAGGCTCTCACTGCCAAAAGGAATATTTCTTCGAGGAACTGAAGCATAAAACCTCAAGCCTAACTCAATGTACGGCCAGTATTAAAATATAAACAAACATGCGTAATCGTTCTGCGATGTTATGCCGAGTTTGGACCTCTATGTATCATGAATTTCACATTGACGCGCAAGGGGCATTCGCAAGCTCAAATAAATGAAGGGTTTCTAGGGATCGAATGGGTATTCCAAAGGTAAACATACGAAGTTTACGCATGGGCGGGAGTAGAGGACCGGGATAGCAAGGCACTCTCAATTGCTCTTCGTAGCTCTTCGTGTCCAACAGGTTTTTGAAGGATCTGTAATGCGCCTTCTTTAATCATGGGGAAGGTTTGTTGTGGAGTCGCGCCAGAGAATCCGATCACTTTTATGTTCGAGTTTATTTTTTTCAAACCACGTAGCACTGTTGCTCCGTCAGTTGTTGGCATCATTGCATCAAGGAAGACCAACTTGATGCTGCGACCGTATTGCTTAAGTAAGTTATAGGCCTTTGCTGCATCATCAGCGGTGACACAAACGTACCCGAAATCAGTGATTAGAGTTTGAACTGTATCTAGGACCATGTGATCGTCATCAACTATCAAAATGTCTGGGCTCTTCCTTCGTATAGGCGTCACTTTGGGAACTTGTTCAAGCTGACTTCCGAACACAGGAAGATATATGGCTACTGTAGTTCCAACATCCTTTGCTGATTCAATTGATACTGCTCCACCGATGTCACGAATATTAGAAAATGCTTTAGAAAGCCCTAATCCACTAGGTTTAATACCAACCCCTGTGGCAGCATCTCGCTCCTTGGTTGTAAAAAATGGCTCAAAGCAGCGCTTAAGAGTTTCGCTTTCCATGCCAGTGCCGGAGTCAGAAATTGAGACTTTTGTATAAGTGCCTGCTGATAATCCACTGACCTCGTGATCACTTATCTGTACTTGTCCGGTTTTGATAGCCAGGCTCTTTGATGGCCGAGGATCATTAGTTAATGCCTCCTTGGCATTTTTTACAATGGCGATAATGGCTTCTGTGAGTGCACCGCGTTTTGCAGAAACTTTATCTGGATTTCCAAAAGTTACGGTTACCTTTAACCCGGAATTAAATAGATCTTCTACCGCATTAATTGAACTCATCACGACTGTGTTAACATCAAGCGGCTCTGACTCATTTAAATTATCCTGCTGATAAGCCAAGAGCTGCTTAGTTAATTCAGAGGCTCGATGAACAAGATCAGTTATTGCTACACCCGCCTTTTCAACGAAGATTTTATTATCAGCGTGGTTTGCTAGGATAGAAGCGTGACCAAGTATACCTTGTAAAGTATTATTGAAATTATGAGCGACACCAGCGGCGAGCAATCTTAACCCTTCCGCCCTTTGAAGAGTGGCCATCTCTCGCTCAAGTCTGACCATTGTGGAGATGTCTGAGACAGTTAGTAAAATTCCGTGAATTGCATCTTTATCAGCGAGCGGGGCCATTTCTAAGGCAAAGACAGTGTCTTCTAGAGCAATCCGCCTTGAGTGATGAGGTATTTTACCATCTAAGATCGAACGACAGATCTCTTCATATTCCTTTCTGAGATCTTGATTTCCAAAGGAATTAAAAAGAGGTCGTCCAATACGCACCTCATTGAATCGAAATTTATCATCACCAAAATTAAAAATTGAATTTCCATCAGATCTGTTAATGCGAAGGACTCTTAGGTCTCTATCTATTGTGAATACTAAAGTCGGTAGGGCGGCCAGTAATGTTTGAACTGAATCAGGACCGGCTATGCGACTCATCTCTCCGGTGAATTCCTCACTAAGATCCATGATAATTCCGTCGAGAGACTTCTCGTTTTGCATCTCATGCATCTGAGCACGACAATGGAGCCAACGAGTTTCATCGGTATCCGGTCTTATCCAGCGATATGTTGCTCGATAGGGGGCCTGGCCACGAAATGCTTCTTCTAGTTCGGTGAGTAGAGCAAACCTGTCATCAGGATGGACATGTCGTAGAAATAAATTTGCATCACGTGCAATGGCGATGTCTTTTACTCCGAGTACTTTTTCAGCGTTGTCACTCCAAAAAAGTAAAGATCGCTTCTCTATCGAGTAACTAAATAAAAATAGATTCGAATCTTTGACTAATAGATTAACTAGGGATTTACCCTCGGCAGTGGCAGCCTTACTATCTCGTGGTGTCAGGCTCTTCACTTGGTACCTCTAATACGACGTGAGGAATATCAATAAATCCTGGCTCACTTGAAAACGACCAGCGGCGCATTATACGCCTCAATGGCTAACTAACGAAACAAATTCGAAGACTCCTTGAGCCAAGGTGTTCTTTCAGGTAACTAACGAGAACTTCTAGTAGTATTTAATAAGAGAGGCATGAACCAGGTCCCACTAAAAATAGCAATCCTAGGTACCCGAGGGGTTCCAGCTCGGTATGGTGGATTTGAAACTTTTGCCGAGGAGTTAGGGACACGATTAGTAGAGCATGGACATGAGGTTACTGTTTACTGCCGTAGATTTTTTGATGAACCAAAACGCGCCGATGAAACCTACCGTGGGATATGTCAACGTTGGATGCCGACTGTCCGGCATAAATATTTTGAGACTCCGCTGCATTCTTTGATCAGCTTTATAAATCTTTTTACTTGGAAGCCGGATGTGGTGCTGTTGTGTAATGCCGCCAATAGTCCATTTGCGTGGTTGGTAAGATTACGGGGTCTTCCACTTGCTATCAATGTTGACGGCATCGAGAGGATGCGAACTAAATGGAACGGGTTAGGTCGTGCCTGGTACAGACTTGGAGAGAAGTGCTCAGTTTTGTTTGCAAGTAGAGTCGTCGCAGATGCTCGGGTTATTGCAGATTACTATTTAAAATATCATCGGTGCTCCTCTACAGTAATTGCCTACGGGGCAAAGGTTGATAGGTTACCTGCAGGGAAAGTTCACACTGAGTTAAATATCGAAGCTAAAAAGTTTATTCTATATGTTAGCCGCCTTGAGCCAGAGAATAATGCGCTAGGTGTTATTGAAGCGTATGGTAAATCGAATACCTCTTTGCCCATAGTTATAGTGGGGGATGCTCCATACGCCTCAAAATATAAGGCGGAATTAAAACGAACCGCAGATCTGGTTATGCAAAATAATTCAATGAAGCGAGTTGTATTTGCTGGCTTTCGATTCGGAGAAGAGTATCGAGAGCTCCGTTCCAATTGCGGATTATATATTCAAGCCACAGAGGTTGGTGGTACTCATCCAGCCTTAGTGGAAGCTATGGCTTACGGCAATTGCATCATTGCAAATGGCACACCGGAAAATGTTGAAGTTCTTGATGGAGCAGGGGAGTTCTATCCAAAGAACGATTTTGATGCTCTTGCAAAATTGATTGATCACTTGACGAGCAAAGAGGATAGAGTGAATCAGCTAGGGATTCTTGCCTCCGAAAGAGCTGCTCAACTTTATACTTGGGATCATATTACTCTTCAGTATGAGAAGTTATTCAGTGAGTTAGTAAAATGAGAATAGTCAGAGCTTCTGAAATGGCTTTTGAACCTGCTTCTCACGAAAATCCACTTTCACCTGGTGTATTAAAAAAAGTTCTAGCCAAACGTTCTGATTTATTACCCGGTAAGGTACAGATGATTAATTGGGCTAGGATGCCAGAGGGCCGCTCTTTTAGTCGGCATTATCATGAAGCAATGGAAGAGATCTTTATTATAGTTCAGGGCCAAGCCCGGATAGAGATTGCAAGCGAAACAGCTACCTTAAACTCTGGTGATTTAGTCTTAATTCCACCTCGCGCTGAACACGTCATGACCAATATCGGCTCAGGCGATCTAGATTATATTGTTGTCGGAATTATCGAATCAGAAGGTGGCAAAACGGTTGTACTTGAATCGTAAGAGGCCAGTAGATCTGTAAAGTTAACCGGAAGAACAAGGGAAGGGGGGCGGCGCATAAAGCCTTCCGCCCCCCTACTTGTTCCATGAACCTCTCTACTCAGCCAAACGTACGGTAGCGCCGAAAAGAATAGCGCTGTCTTGAGACGCCTTCCTCATCACCAAACTCGTTGTTCACAGCCCAGGCTGAGCAGCCGGCTGTCGTCAGAAGCATGATGATCACAATGAGGAGGTGGTTCCACCATGGAAGCGGTACCTGGAGGTAGTCGAATTCGTTAAAGTCCTTGCGGACCCACTGTTCGCTCACGCTCCGTTCCAGAAAGGGGGTGATCGCCCCCAGGTCGACCTGTTTGCCTCGCTGCTGATTCACGAAGTCGCGGAGCGCTATTTTTAGCTCCTCGACAGGTGTCCAGCCAAAGACATAGGTCCACTGCACTACGGATTGCGGGTTGAGACCAATGCAGAGCACGAGCTCATTCTTGTTACCGCCCTTCCAGTAGGCTTCTTGCAGAATTCCGGCCTCAAGAGGCTTGTCTCGGAAGAGAACGATCCAGATTCGCACCTGTTTCGATTTTCCGAGCTTTGCGTTGATGACGGAAAGATTCCGGTCTGCAGTCCTTCGGTCTGGGGCATCCACGCCAAGAATGGAAGGAGAGTCGTAGTCGTCTACGTCAGGATACTCCACCAGCTCTAAGCTTTTCCGATCGTCATCGCTGACGTCGGTAAAGTTGAACACGGAGCTAGCAACTTGCACCCTGTTTTCGTAGCTATGGATAGTTGTTACGACCTCCATAGTTGCATCTGAGTTGTCCCACCTGGTGACGTACTTGTCTCCGTCATTTGAGTGGTAGTCTCGATGCAGTTCAACGAATTTTCGATTCCCCCATCGCTTGGCGAGCCCTTCGAAATCAGACTTGCTGATCCCGATGGTGATGTCGTTGTTATCGGTGATCTCCCAGTAGGGAGGGTGATCATCGACATCGTAAGAGTGCTCGTAGCCGTCAAAGACCTCGATTTTGTTTCCATCTCGGTCAGTTTCGGTTCTGTACTTCTCGTGGGTACATGGGACCTCCTCATCCCACGATTCGTAGTACTCGGCAACAACGCCGTACCCTGTCCAGTACTCCTTGTCGCGGGTTTGCACCGCCTCAGAGAACACTTTACAGAGCAGAATTACGAACACACCTACTACAACGGGGAGCACAAGCTCCCACCAGGTCATTCGACGCCCTTGGAAGATCAGTAGAAGGATAGCCGCAGCAACCGGAATGAGCAGCCAAGCCCATTCGATTCCCATGGATGACTCCTACTTAGACTTCTTTGCCGCGTCGAGGGGGTTTTCGTCGTCGATCCCAGTCTCGTACACCCGTTGCGTGCCGGACGATGTGATGACCTTGATCTCGATCGGTGTCGTGTTGCTGACCAAGAAGCTGCCCGGAAACGTTGTGATCAGGTTCTGATGCTGATTGGCAACGTCGATGAGCTTCTTCTGGGCCGTCTGGAACTTCGACCGCTGCACTTCGCAGGTGTCCATCACCTTGGTGTAGATCTCCTTGTCCAGTGTGGGGTTGTTCTCCGTGACCCACTTGGCCAAAGAGCCTCCCCCTGCGCCACGTCCTTCTACGTACTCGTCGATGAGTCTGCGTAGATCTTCCGCGTACTCACCCTTGAGTTGGGCTTGGTCGCGAATGATGTTGAACATCGTATCGCGTACCGTCATGCAGGTCTTCTGTTCCGCGTCGGCCAAGTTGCGGAGTCTCGCGTCGTCGTTGTTGTAGCTCACCTTCATGACGAAGAAGATGATGAGCCCGATGACACCGAGCGCCGCTGCTGCTAGCAAAGCTTTCATGTAGAACTCCTGAGAAGTATTCACGGACTCCCCGTGAACCACGCGTTTTTAAGGGGTGGCTGGAATTACGATTTTCCAGTCACCCCTCAAAGATAACCTTTACTTTACAGTCTCTACTGCCTCTTAGATCGAGCCACATGTGCGGTGTGGTCCGTTTTAAGAGACAATTAAGACAGATGTTTCTACCGGTATGAAATTATACAAATATAAGGACCAAAAATGAGGCGGTACTATAAT